>CAMKJS010000012.1 GCA_946413245.1 uncultured Clostridia bacterium | reverse complement strand
AAGGCTCCTCACCGTCTCCTTCGATCTCGGCCGCGGTGATTCCGCTCTCGTCCACCGTGACCTTCACCGTCACGGGAGCAGTCTCACTGTAGCCCTTGCCGGTGCCCTCGTATGTTCCGGGGGTGAATGCCGCGTCGCCCTGCACAGGAGTGCTCTCCACGGCAGGAGAGGCTTCGCTCTCTGCAGGTGTTTCCGCCGCGCGGGCAGCAGCCAGCGCGTTCTCCACCGCTTCCTTAATGCCGTCGCGTGTCATGGTAGCGCCTGCCACGGCGTCGATCTCCCCGTCCGTGCGGCCGAGCAGAGCAAGCGTGTAGGCTTCAAATGCAGGTTTCCCGAAAGGCTCCTCCCCTTCTCCCTCGATCTGCACTGCGGTGATCGCGTTCTCGTCCACTGTGACTTTTACCGTAACAGGTGTGGTTTCGCTGTAGCCTTTGCCGCTTCCCTCGTAGGTTCCGGGAACAAACGCAGCTCCGCTCGCGGCGGAGACGACGCTCAGGGTCAGGCAGAGGCACAGCAGTACAGAAAGAATTTTCCTCATAGACATCCTCCTTCTATTTTCCGGGCAGGTTACCTGAATTGTGGTTCCGCATATATAATATCTGATTTACCCCTGAAAGTCAATTTGCTTTTCCCGTCCGTTTCCATATTCCGGCACAGCCTTCGGCTCTCTGTAGCTCAAAAAAGTGTACGTTTTCAGAAAAAAAGAGTATAATGAGATCAGCAGACGAAACAGGAGGAGCCGTTTTGAACGCGAAAACGCAGAAAATTGCGCGCTTTGGGCTGATGACAGCGCTGGCGCTCGTACTCGGCTGGATGGATCGTGCCATCCCGGTCACCTGGTTCCTGAGCGGTGCCGTACCGGGGATCAAGCTCGGCCTTGCAAATACCGTTCTGTTGTACGCGGTATACCTGACAGACTGGAAGACCAGCGTTCTGCTGATGCTGACCAAAGTATTGCTCTCCGGTTTTCTTTTTGGTTCCCTGACGGCGATTCTGTACAGCCTGTCCGGCGGTATTCTGAGCCTGGCCGTAATGCTGCTTGTGCGACGCAATCCCCGGGGAGGCGCGCTGTCCATCGGGGTGCTGGTTTTACTGAGCGATGCGTATCTGCTCGGCCGCACACCGCATCCTGGGGGCCAGATGCTCTGGTGCATGATTCTGATCGCCCTGGCCGGCTTCGCCGCCATCGCCGTCTTCTTCCTGCTGCGCCGTCATCCGGACCACGGCGTTCTGGGCACTTCCCTGGCCGGCGCTGTCGCCCATAACATCGGCCAGATTCTGATGGCCGCCACTGTACTGCATACGCCGCAGCTGCTGATGACCTATCTTCCGGTTCTGGTGGGCATCGGCGCGCTGGTGGGCGGGCTCACAGGAGTCATCGCCCGCCGGGTGTTCAAAGCGTTGCACGTAAAGACCGACGCTGTACTGACTGAACGGAGCTGATAGAGATGAAGAAACAGATACGATTATTCCTTCTCTCCCTGCTGATGCTTTCGCTTGCAGCCATCCCCGCCACGGGTCTGCCGGACGCCACGGAGGTCCCCGGTCCGGAGCTGACTGCCCGGGGCTATGTCCTGATTTCCGCGGCCACGGTTTCCGGCTGGCTCCCTTTGCCGGAAGAGGAGGATGTGATTTATCCCCTGCGCCAGGTCATCCCGGGGATCGGGGAAACGGAGAACGTGATCCATCTGACACCGGAAGGCGTATATATAGAGGAAGCCACCTGTGAGAACCACGACTGCGTCGAGCAGGGCATCGTCACTCTGGAGAACCGTTCGTCGCGCGTGCTCGGCAATATGATTATCTGCCTGCCAAATCAGGTCTTCCTTGAGCTCTTTACCCCGGAGGAAGTACTCGAGATGATCCAGGCAGGCGCCCCAGCTCCGTAATAAAGATAAAATAAGAACCCGGCTGTTCAATCAGACAGCCGGATTCTTGTTTTTTATGCTTCTTTCAGTTCAGCAGCGCCATAACGAAGGAAGCCTCCCAGGTTTCACCGGGCTTCAGCAGAGTCGCAAAAAACTTATCCTCAAATCGACCACTGGCATCCACGGTGTCCGGAATGCCATGCCAGGGCTCCAGGCACACGTATTTTGCGTGTGCCTTCGGCATGGTCCACACAGCCAATACCTCCAACTTCGGGAAATCCAGTCTAAGTCCCTTTCCACTGGTTTTGTGCACAAGCTTCACACTCCGGCTCTTCAGATGGGTCAGCACAAGCGTGTCCCGCGTGTCAAACCAGTCGTAGCGCAGCGGAATCCTGCCTTCATCCCGAAGACATACCAGCGTTTCCCCGCCGTCCAGCCGTCCGTCCCTGGCAACCAGCGCGTTCCAGCCGTCCTCTTTTTCCGGAAAAATCAGCTCATAGTCCCCAAAAGCCGCACCTTCCTCCATCGGGCATACGAACGCCGGGTGTCCGCCTGCACAGAAAGGCATAATTTCGTCCGAATGATTCTCCACTATGAAAGTGGTCCGGTATCCGTCCTCAGTCATCGCATAGATCACAGAGAACGTAAAATCAAAAGGATACTGCTGCCGGCTTTCTTCCGTTGGTTTCAGCGCGAGCTCCGCGAAATCCTCTCCTTTCCGGATCACGGTGAATTCGGCATTCTGGCTGAATCCGTGTTTTGTCATGGGATAATCTTTCCCAAGAATCAGGATCCGGTCGTCCGTCACCTTGCCGCACACCGGAAACAGCACCGGCGCGTGCTGCGGCCAGACCGCCGGATCCGCCTGCCAGATCACTTCCCGGCCCTCCTCTGTCCGGTAAGAGGCGATCTGCGCTCCCTTCGTCTGTATTTCCGCTGTTACCTTTCCCCTTTTCAGCAGGATCTTCTCCATGCGTCTTTCCTCCTAAAAAAGCATAAACTCTGAAAAGAGGGGGGATTTTCATCCCCCCTTTATCGCTTATAAAAATCTCTTCCGCATAAAGCGGTCGCCGTTTGTATCCTTGATCACGGGCCGTTCTCGCATAAACCGACTTCCGTCTGTTTCTACAATCTGTTCAGTTTCCGGTTCCGTTTCATGTCCAGCTTCCAGCTCTGCTTCAGGTTCAGCTTCCGGCTCTGCTTCAGGTTCCGCCACGGCTTCGGTTGTGTCCAGCCGTTCCCGCATAAACCGGCTGCCGTCTGTTTCGACAATCTGCTCGGCTTCCGGTTCCGTTTCAGGTTCAGCTTCCGGCTCCTCTACGGCTCCGGTCATGTCCGGCCGTTCCCGCATGAACCGGCTGCCATCCGTTTCCACGATCTGCTCTGCCACGGGCTCAGCTTCCGGCTCGGCTGCAGGCTCCACAGCCGATTCAGCTTCCGGCTCTGCTTTCGGCTCCTCTACAGATGTTGTCATGTCCGGCCGTTCCCGCATGAACCGGCTGCCGTCGGTCTCTATGACCTGCTCCGCTTCCGGCTCTGCTTCCGGTTCTGCCGCGGGTTCCGCTTCCGGCTCCGCTGCCGGTTGCGCCGCGGGTTCCGTCTCCGGTTCGGCAACTGGCTCCGCTTCCGGCTCTGCCGCAGCGCCCGGCGCCGGTTCCGGCTCCTTCTCTCCTTTGGCCTGTGCCAGAATGTCGTCCACCGCTTCCGTTACGGATCCGGCGGAGTATGTCAGCGTCGCTCCGGTCACAGCGTCCGGCGTGCTGCTCTGGCTGGCCAGGATAGCCTCTCCCCATTCGGCACGGATTTCATCCGTCAGCAGATCCATATCTCCTGAAGAGGAGATTTTGACATCCTTCATCTCCTGGTTTTCAATGCTGATCTCCACGTCCACGGTGCTGAATGAGTTCATCCGCTCAGCATAATAGGTCCCGTCCTTCACCGCGGGATCCAGCGCCTGCCGCACCTCTGCCGGCTTGCTGGACACATCGTACACAATAGGCTCGCCGGTAATGGCGCCGCTGAGATACAAGGTCCCCGCCGCAACGACACATGCGGAAATTGCCAGTTTGCCAAATGCCTTGTTGTCCATCTTTTCTCCATTTCTCCGGTCGATAACGCCTGCGCGTTTTATCACCGGCCTGTCGCACGACTTTCCGGCTGTTGGAATAATTGTATCATATTTTCTTCCCTATCGCAATCCATTCAGACAGATGATTATAAAATTGATTACAGAATGATTGCAATCAGTTGTTTGCGCCTATATTTTTCATTCCCTTGCTTCTCCTTCCGGAAACAGGTATAATTATTTTATCCTGTTTCACGGAGGAGAACACGGTGAGAAAGCGCCGTCTGAACGCAAAGTGGCTGCTTCTTCCCCTGCTGCCTGCAGTGGGAGTGCTGTTGTTTTTCCTGCTTCGTCCGGCGGCGCCGTCCCCGGAAGTGGTCCGGCTGACGCTGGATGGGAATGTCTGGGCCGGCGGAGAACTGTCCCCGGATGCTTCGGATCTGCGAGTGGTGGTCACCCTGGACGGAAACACGGTTGCGGATCTTCCCTTTTCCGAGGCGCACAGCCTGACCGTAGAAACAGAGGAAGGCCGGAACACCGTTCTGCTGAGCGGAACCTCCGTGCGGATGGAAAGCGCGAACTGCGCAAATCAGGACTGTGTCAATATGGGCGAGGTCACAAGGGAGAACCTGGAAACCCGTGTCCTAAGTGGCTGGATTATCTGTCTGCCCCATCATCTGTCTGTGGAAGTCCGGGAACCATGAACCAGGAGGATCAGGAAATTGCGTATGAATTGGAAAAGAACAACCTGTGTTCTGCGAAGATGGATCTGCGGCATACTTGTAGCAGCGTTGTTTCTCTCCCTGCCGGCAGTTCCGGCTCAGGCTGTTTCCCGCCAGTCCGCGGTGGGATTTTATCTGGATACGGTGATTACGCTTTCCGCCTATACGGAGGATTCCTCCCTGCTGGACAGTGCCTTGCTGGAATGTGGGCGGTATGAACAGCTCCTTTCCCGCACGGTGGAAGGCAGCGACGTCTGGCGGATCAACCATGCCGGCGGGCAGCCGGTGCAGGTTTCTGACGCCGCAGCGGAGGTAATTTCCATTGCGCTGGAAGTCAGCCGGCTTTCCGGAGGTGCTTTCGATATCACTGTTGCTCCCGCCTCAGTGCTGTGGGATTTTACTTCCGGTGCCGCTGTGCTGCCGGACGCCGCGAAGCTGGCAGACGCAGCTGCCCGGACAGATTACCGGAAACTGGTTCTGGAGGGCAGCACAGTCACGCTTCCGGAAGGCATGATGGTGGATCTCGGCGCCATCGCCAAGGGGTATATCGCGGATCAGGTGAAGCAGTACCTGATCGACCGGGGCGTGACGCAGGCCATTCTCTCCTTCGGCGGGAATATCGTGACCATCGGAGAGAAACCGGACGGTTCCGCCTGGAAGGTGGGTATCCAGGATATCGACGCGCCCACCGGCACCTCCATGCTCGTGCTGGACAGCCGGGACGGCTCCGTGGTCACCAGCGGGATCTATGAACGGGGGTTTGATCTGGACGGCGTCCGCTACCACCATATTCTGGATCCGAAAACCGGCTGGCCGGTGCAGAACGAGCTGGCTTCCGTCACCATCGTATCGGGGCCTTCCGTATGGGGGGACGCGCTGGCCACCGCCGCCTTCATTCTCGGCACGGAGGAGGGGCTGAAGCTCGTTGAAAGCCTGGAAGGCATCGAAGCCGTCTTCATTCAGCGGGACCGCACGGTGGTTTCCTCCTCCGGTGCGGATCCGATACCGATGCCGTAAACCATAAAACCCGGGGAGAAGGGCTGCGTCCTTCTCCCCGGGTTTTATGCTGTCTTTTTACCAGATTTTGTGCCCGGATTTGCATTGAACCACACTCTGTGGTATAATGAGAGGAATCGATTTCAGCAAGGAGTGACCCCATGGCATCGCGTTCCTATACCGCGGAGGACATCCAGGTTCTGGAGGGGCTGGAAGCCGTCCGCATGCGTCCCGGCATGTATATCGGGACCACGTCCGCCCGCGGGCTGCATCATCTGCTCTGGGAAATTGTGGACAACGCCATTGACGAAGCCGCCAACGGCTTTGCGAACGAGGTTTCCGTCACGCTGCATAAGGACGGTTCCGCCAGTGTGTACGACAACGGCCGCGGTATGCCGGTGGACAATCATCCGACCCTGGGGATCCCCGGGGTGGAGGTTATCTTCACCGTGCTCCATGCCGGCGGCAAATTCAACAGCAAAAACTATGACTATTCCGGCGGCCTGCACGGAGTGGGCGCCAGCGTGGTGAACGCCTTGAGCAAGTGGCTCACCGTGGACGTGTTTCTGAACTGGACCCATTACCGTATGAGCTTCACCTCCAGGACGGATCCGCGGACCGGGAAGATCGAGGCCGGCAAGCCGACCGGGCCCCTGGAGACCGTGGGAAACACCCGCAAAAAAGGCACGCTGGTGCGCTTTCTGCCGGATGACGAGATTTTTGAGGACGTCCGTTTCAACACGGAGACCGTGGCGCGCCGCCTGCAGGAGCTGGCTTACCTGAACCGCGGTGTGCAGATCACATTCACGGACGAGCGGATTCCGGAAGCGGAGAACCGGACCCGGGTGTTCCGCTACGAGGGCGGTATCGCGGATTTCGTGCGCTACCTGAACACCGGCAAGACCCCCCTGCGGGAGGATATCATCTTCCTGGAAGGCCGCCGGGATACGATCATCTGCCAGGCCGCTATCCAGTATACGGACGGATATACGGAAAGCCTGTTCTCCTATGTCAACAATATCAACACCCCGGAAGGCGGCACGCACGAGACAGGCTTCAAGGCCGCCTTCACGAAGTGTCTGAACGATTACGCCCGCCGCGTCGGCCTGCTGAAGGAAAAGGACAACAATCTTTCCGGAGAGGACTTCCGGGAAGGGCTCACCTGTGTGCTGACCGCCATGGTCAAGAATCCTCAGTTCGAGGGGCAGACCAAGGGGCGGCTGGGCAACAGTGAAGTGCGGCCCGCGGTGGAAGCCGTTATCACGCAGCAGATGCAGGACTGGCTGGACAACCTGAAGAATCAGGACACAGCCACCGCCATTGTCACCAAGGCGATCCGCGCCGCCCAGGCCCGGGAAGCCGCCCGCAAGGCCCGGGACAACACCCGGAAGGTCAGCGCCCTGGAAGCGGCTCCGCTGGTGGGCAAGCTGGCCAGCTGCACCGGCCGCAAATGGGAGGATAACGAGCTCTTTATCGTGGAGGGCGATTCCGCCGGCGGCAGCGCCAAACAGGGGCGGGACAGGCGTTTTCAGGCCATCCTCCCCCTCCGCGGTAAGCCGCTGAACGTGGAGAAAAAGCATCTGGATCAGGTGTTGGGCAACGAGGAGTTCCGCTCCCTGATCACGGCGCTGG
Organism: uncultured Clostridia bacterium; assembly: GCA_946413245.1. Lineage (GTDB taxonomy): Bacteria > Bacillota > Clostridia > Christensenellales > Aristaeellaceae > Aristaeella. The sequence continues at coordinate 46,633 of CAMKJS010000012.1, read as the reverse complement.
GCACCGGGATCGACGAGAGCTTCTCCCTGGACAGCCTGAAATACGGCAAGGTCATCATCCTGTCGGACGCGGACCAGGACGGAGCCCATATCCGTGCCATCCTTCTTACTTTCTTCTTCCGGTATATGAAGGACCTGATCACCAACGGTCACGTATATATCGGCATGCCCCCCCTGTACAAAGTGCAGAAGGGCCAGAAGATTCTCTATGCCTATGACGACCGGGAGCTGAACAAGGCCACCCGCTCCATCGGCAAGGGTTACACGCTCCAGCGCTATAAGGGCCTTGGCGAGATGAATCCGGAGCAGCTCTGGGAAACCACCATGGATCCCTCCCAGCGGAAGCTGATGCGCGTTTCCATCGAGGACGCCGCGCTGGTGGACCGGCTGACCACCATTCTCATGGGGGACAAGGTGGAGCCCCGCCGGGACTATATCAGCGAGCACGCCGACTTTAACCGGGCGGACGATTTCGCGGACCGCCGTCCGGAGCAGGAAGGAGGCGTCTGATCCATGGCAAAGCGGAAAGAACCGGAAAAACCCATCGTGAAGGACGATCCTTCCCGGATTCTGGAGATCAACATGGAGGACGTCATGCACAACAGCATGATGCCCTACGCGGAACACGTCATTCTCGAGCGTGCCCTCCCCCGGGTGGAGGACGGGCTGAAGCCCGTGCAGCGCCGCATCCTGTATACCATGCTGGAGCTGGGTACCACACCCGACAAGCCTCACCGCAAGTGCGCCCGCATCGTGGGCGACTGCCTCGGTAAATATCACCCTCACGGGGATTCCTCCGTCTACGGTGCGCTGGTGCATATGGCTCAGGATTTCTCCATGCGCTGTCCCCTGGTGGACGGGCACGGCAACTTCGGCAGTATCGACGGGGACGGCGCTGCCGCCATGCGGTATACGGAAGCCCGCATGACGCCACTGGCGCTGGAAATGCTCCGGGACATTGAGAAGGATACGGTTCCCTTCCGGCTCAATTTCGACGATACCCTGAAGGAGCCGGATATGCTTCCCGCCCGTTTCCCGAACCTCCTGGTCAACGGTGCTAACGGCATCGCTGTAGGTCTGGCCACCAACATTCCCACCCACAACCTGGGCGAAGCCATCCGGGCGACCGTCGCTCAGATGGAGAACCCGGATATTTCCCTGGATGAGCTGATGAAAATCATGCCCGGGCCGGATTTCCCCACCGGCGGCGTGCTAATCAACAACGAGGAAATCCGCAGGGGATACGAAACCGGCCGCGGCAAGCTGACGCTTCGGGCCCGGGTGCACGTGGAGGACGGGGCTTCCGGCCGCAAGCTCCTGGTGATCACGGAGATCCCGTACCAGATCAACAAGTCCGCCATGTTGGAGAAGATTCTGCGGCTCAGTGAGGAAAAAAAGGCGGCCCTCGGCGGCATCTACGACATCCGGGACGAGAGCGACCGCACCGGCATGCGGGCCGTGATCGAGCTGAAGCGGGACGTGGATCCGCTCCGGGTGCTGGCGTATCTTTACAAGTATTCCGATCTGCAGATCACCTTCGGCGTCAACATGGTGGCGATCGCCAACGGAAAGCCGGTGCTGATGGGGCTCAAGCAGATCATCGCCGCCTATATCGAATACCAGAAGCGGGTGGTCACCCGACGTACGGAGTATGATCTGAAGCAGGCCAAAGCCCGGGCTCATATCCTGGAAGGCCTGATGATCGCGCTGGACAATCTGGACGAGGTCATCGCCCTGATCCGGGCAAGCAAGACCCCGAAAGAGGCGAAGTTCGCCCTGATGGAGCGCCTCGCCCTGAGCGAAGTCCAGGCGCAGGCGATCCTGGACATGCGCCTGCAGCGCCTGACCAACCTGGAGATCGAAGCCCTGCGGAAGGAATACGCGGACGTGCTGAAGCTGATCTCCCAGCTGGAAGGCATTCTCAAAAGCGAGAAGAAACTGCTGGGCGTGATCCGGAAAGAGATGGAAGCCATCGGCGCCGCCTGGGCGGAGGACGGCCGCCGCACCACGCTGGAGCAGCCGGAGGATACCCCGGTGGAACTGCCGGATAACACCCCCGCTCCCGAGGACGCTGTCATTCTCTTCACCGAAAGCGGTTATCTCAAGCGCGTATCCCCGGCGCAGCTGAAGCGGACACCGCTTCCCACGCCGGAGGAGAATCCGGCGGAAGCGCCGCGGATGCTGCTGCGTACCACCACGGCGGAAACCCTGTATATCTTCACGAACCTGGGCAACTGCTACCCGATCGGCGTCGGCAAACTGGCGGAAAGCAAGCCCCGGGACCGGGGCCAGCTGCTGTCCGGCGTACTGGCCGGCCTGGAAGAAGATGAGCATGCCCTGCTGATGATCGCCTGCGATTCCGCGGCTCTCAGTACCATGCCGGATCTGCTCTTCGTCACCCGAAACGGTCTGATCAAGCGCAGCGCGGCGGCGGAGTATGATGTACGCAGCCGCAAATATCCGGCACTGGTGCTGAAGAAGGGCGACAGCCTTCTGGATGTGCGTCCCGCTTCCGGCGAAGGGGATCTGCTGCTCGTCACCCGCGGCGGCATGAGCATCCGTTTCCCGCTCGCTTCGGTGCCGGTGCAGGGGCGCGTAGCCTCCGGCGTCCGCGGCATGGCGGTGGATGCGGGAGACGAGGTCACCTGGTTCAGTCAGCTTCAGGGGGAGGATGACCTGATCCTCTTCTCCGAACGCGGCTGGGGCAAACGGATTCCCGGGATCGATTTCGAGTGCCAGAACAGGGGCGGAAAAGGCGTGCACTGCTTCAGTTTCAACAGGAACGGCAACAACGGCCGCATGCTGGCCGGTCTCTGCCTGGCGCCGCGGAACACCGATTGTTCCCTGCTGGTCCGCCAGTTCCGCAGCCCCGCGACGAAGCTTCCCTGCTCGGAGGTACTGCTGCAGAACAAACAGGGCCGGGGCATGCCCTATGTGATGGCAGTCCTGGACGACGTGGTAACCGGCATGGTTCTGCTGGAGGCACCCCCGGCGGAGGATTCCCCCGGCACCGGCAATTCCTGAAAAACTATCCCAAAAGGCTCCCCATATTGTAAGGGGAGCTGACCCGAAGGGTCTGAGGGGATAAAAAAATTATTGGAGGAAACAAACATGGCAAGACAGAATTTCGGCGGTTTCGGCGGCGGCGCCAACATGCAGCAGCTCATGCGCCAGGCGCAGAAGATGCAGCAGCAGATGCAGGAAGCCCAGGAGCAGCTGGACGCGGCGGAGTATGAAGCCTCTTCCGGCGGCGGCATGGTCACGGTGAAGGTCACGGGCAAGCGGGAGATCGCTTCCATCACCATCGACCCGCAGGTGGTGGATCCGGATGATATCGAAATGCTGCAGGATCTGATCCTGGCCGCGGTGAACGAAGCCCTGCGCAAGGGCGAGGAAGCCCGTGAAACCGCGATGAACCGGATGGCTCCCGGCATGGGGATGGGCGGGCTGTTCTGATGAGCGAACAGATCGAGCCGATCGCCACCATGGCGGCGGAGCTGAACCGTCTTCCCGGCATCGGAAAAAAGACGGCGCAGCGTCTGGCTTATTTCATCGTGTCCATGCCCCTGGAGGATGTGCGCAGCCTGTCCGTAGCCATCTGGAACGGCCGCAAGGCGATCCGTTTCTGCTCCGTCTGCGGCAACTACTCCGCCGGGGAGCAGTGTTCCGTTTGCGCGGATCCCGCCCGGCATAACGGGCAGATCTGCGTGGTCCGGGATCCGCGGGACGTGGCGGCCATCGAGCGTATGCACGATTACCGTGGCCTTTACCATGTGCTGCACGGCACCCTCTCTCCCATGGACGGCATCGGTCCGGAGGATATCCATATCCGGGAACTGGTCTCCCGCCTGCAGACCGAGCAGGTTTCCGAGGTGATCCTCGCCACCAACCCGGACGTGGAGGGGGAAGCGACTGCTTCCTACATCGCGCGCCTGCTGAAGCCCATGGGCGTCCGCTGCACCCGGATCGCGCACGGCGTTCCCGTCGGCGGGGATCTGGAATATACGGATGAGGTAACCCTGCTCAAGGCGATGGAAGGCCGCAGGGAGGTTTAAGAAGTCAGATGAACGTTTCGGATGGAATGCTCCTGCTGATCCTCCTGCTGCCGGCCGCGTGCCTGATCCTGCTGGTGGTGCTGCTGTTCCGTCAGTCCGGGGAGCGGCACCGGCAGGAGCGGGAGCAGATGCGCCGCGAGCACGCCCTGGAAAACTTCGGTAATCAGCTGCTGGATGAGCTGGACGAACAGCGGGACCGGACGATGGATTCCCTCTACAAGGCCAATCAGGGGCTGATGAATACACTCTCGCAGATGGGTCAGGGGCAGACCTCTCTGCTGGAAAGCATGCAGCGCCAGGTGCTCCTGTCCACCCGGAATCAGGAAGAGAGCATGAACGCTCTCCGGCTGGAAAACGAACGGCAGCTGTCGGAAATGCGGAAAACCGTGGATCAGAAGCTGTCGGACAGTCTGGAGAAGCGGCTGAACGCCAGTTTCGCGCAGGTCAGCGAGCAGCTGGAATCCGTCTATAAAGGTCTGGGCGAAATGCATACCCTGGCCGCGGGTGTCGGAGATCTGAAAAAGGTTCTGACCAATGTCAAAACCCGGGGCATCTGGGGCGAGATGCAGCTGGGCAACCTGATCCGGCAAACCCTGGCGCCGGGGCAGTACGGGGAAAATGTAGCTGTGGTGCCCGGCAGCGCCGAGCGTGTGGAATTCGCCATTCTCCTGCCGGACCGGGATGGCCGGGGCGTATGGCTTCCGGTAGACAGCAAATTCCCGCAGGAGGATTATATCCGCCTGACAGAAGCCTCGCAGTCCGGGGACGCCGCAGGTACGGACGCGGCCCGCAAGTCCCTGCTCCAGCGGATTCGGGCCGAGGCGAAGAAAATCGCGGAGAAATACATTTCTCCGCCATACACGTCGGATTTCGCCATTCTTTTTCTTCCGGTGGAAGGGCTGTACGCGGAAGTGCTGCAGACCCCGGAGCTGGTGGAATCCATTCAGCGGGAGCAGCGCGTGGTCATCGCCGGTCCCGGAACCTTCTCCGCCATGCTGAACGCCCTGCAGATGGGCTTCCGCACGCTGGCGATCGAAAAGCGCAGCGGTGAGGTCTGGCGGCTGCTGGGAGAGATCAAGACCGACTTTGCCCGCTTTGCCGAGATGCTGGAAAACACCCGCCGCCGGCTGGATCAGGCCGGGGAATCCATCGATTCCGCGGTCAGCCGTACCCGTACCATCCAGCGCAAGCTCTCGGATGTCGAAAACGAGCCTCTTGACTTTCCCGCCCAAACGCATACAATGAATGCAGAAGATGCCCCGGGGCTTTCCGGGGATCCAATCGGAGAGGAGCAATAGAATATGTCCATTCGTACTGAGATCTGGGGCCGTTCCCCCAAGGGTAAGGAAGTTCACCGTTTTACCATGACCAATGCCATGGGCGCGTCCGTTACCGTCATTGAATGGGGCGCGATCCTGACGTCCATTATCGTGCCGGATTCCGGCGGAAACATGGCGGATGTGGCTTTGGGCTTTGATTCCCTGGACGCCTATCTGAAGCCCCACGGCAGTATGGGCGACACTGTCGGCCGTTACGGCAACCGGATCGGCGCGGGCCGCTTCACGCTGGATGGAAAAGAGTATCAGCTGGCCCTGAATGATCACGGCGTCAACCATCTGCACGGCGGGAACGTCGGTTTCGCCGCGCATTTCTGGACCGGGACACCCCGGGAAGGCGAGCATGAGGACTCCGTTTCCTTCCGCCGTGTATCTCCTGACGGCGAGGAAAACTATCCCGGCACGCTGAACGTCACCGTCACCTATACCTGGAATGACATGTGCGATCTGATCATCCGCTATGAAGCGGTGACCGACAAACCCACCCTGTGCAACCTGACCAACCATACCTATTTCAACCTGGCCGGCCATGACCACGGCACCGTGAAGGATCATGTGGTCTGCATCGACGCGGATGTCATCACCAAGGTGGATAAAGGCCTGATTCCCACCGGCGCCTATATGCCTGTAGCCGGAACCCCCCTGGATCTGCGGGACGGGCTCCTGCTGGAGGAAGGCCTGGAAGTGATGGACTCCTGCCCCCAGATGATTCCTGCCGGCGGATACGATCACAACTTCGTGCTGCGCAAGGGAGAAGCCATGGGCTTCGCCGCCAGCGTCTACCATGAGGAATCCGGCAGATGGATGGAAGTGCTGACCGATCAGCCCGCCATTCAGCTTTACACCGCCTGCACCACGAATATCGAAGGCGGAAAGGGCGGCGCAAAGTACGGGCATTTCTCCGGCCTGTGCCTGGAAACCCAGCACTGTCCGGACGATCCCAATCATCCCAACTTCCCCGGCACCACCGTGTTGCGTCCCGGCGAGAAGTACGACACCACCACGATTTACGCCTTCCGTGCGGAAGAATAATCGGTTTTTAAAGCCCCGGGCAGCGGTTCCGCTGCCCGGGGCTTTTCATTCATTCCCCCGCACGCTTCTGGATTTCTTTGTCCAGCCACGCGATATGGCTTTCGAGGAAGGCCATGTCGCATTCCAGCTCGTTCTCCCAGCTTCCCAGCGGGATGCCTCCGGCGAAAACCTGTTCCTTCAGAATCGGCCACCGTTTAAAATTCATCGCCTGAGATACCTCGATCTCGGAAGCCTTCTTCCGGATATAGTCCCGCATTTCCTCCCACAGCGTCGGATAAATCCGGTCCCATTTTTCCTTCACGATCTGCAGGAACGCCGGGTCCTTCAGCATCTTTCCGAAATAGGGAATGCCGCTCTTGAGTCCCATCAGCGTATGACTCTGTTTCGGCCGTTCACCGTCATACCAGCCGATGCCGATGGACCATTCAAAATCCCAGAAAGGCCCCATCTTGATCGGCGCGTCCGCGTCCTCCCGGTAATAGTACCGGTTGGGATCCCGGTTCTCAAGGATGTTCAGCACCAGAAACCACTGGGCCCAGGAATCCATGTCAATCAGCGCGGCGTACCCCTTTTCCGGATCGAACGCCTTCTTCTTGGACGCGTACAGCTTTTTCTCGAAGCTGTTCATGGTCTTCTCCGCGTTCTGTTTCATTTCCTCTGTCACGTCCTCCGCGTCCGGGATCTTGAAGCGGAAGGGATATTTTCTTTCCTCCGTGCGGAACGCAATTTCGTTGTCGTAGCCGGTTACCTCCAGCATATACCCGGTTTCGGTGATTCCGAGGGCTTTTTTCCCGTCTCCGACGGTTTCCGTCAGCTGATAGTTTCCGGCGTATTCCCCGTTGATCACCAGCTCCGTAAAGCAGGACTCCGGCACGTATGCCATGTCCAGCTTCCGGGCAGTCTCGAATCCGATGCTCGTCCGCAGCAGGGTCTTGTCGCAGTAGTTGGCCAGCAGTTCCCACTTCTTGTGCGGTTCCATACCAAACAGGGCCGTTTTTTGCTGAAATTTTATCCTGTAAGGCTTCTTGGGATAGTTCCAGGTCGCCTGTCCCCGGCCCTTGATCTCCAACGTTTCCCAGATCCGGGAGCCGTCCGTGTCGATCAGTTCCATTTCCGCGCGCTGATATTCTTCCTTGCTGTATACTTCCTCCTCGCCCATCAGGTCAATCCGGAGCACCGGCAGCCCGGTAAAACCCGCCGCGCAGGCGTAGGTTTCGGCGATCCTGCCTCCGTCTATGACGTCGAGCCAATAGGCGTGAACTTCCGGCTTGTCAAAAGGCTCTGTTTCGTAATACAGCTCCTTCGTTTCCAGCAGCTTCGTTCCTTTTCCTCCCAGGTCGGTCTGTTCATACCATCTGAACAGCAGATCTTTCTCCTCAGCGCCGCCGTTCAGAATAATCTCGAACCGGACCGCCGCGCCCCGGTTTCCGCCGATCGGATCGCTGACAAGGAAAAAGCAGGTATCCGATGATACCAGCGTTTCCTCCGCCTCTTCCCATTCCTCTTCCGGAGCCTCCGCCGCCGCGGTGCTGAACACAAAAGAAAGGAGCAGCACCATCGCCAGAATTCGTTTCATCTTCGTTCCCATGGCCCTGCTCCTTTTCGCCGTTCCCTTTCCGGAACGCCGGGTTTATTCCTTTTTGCTCAGGTTGGTGTTCTCGTTCACCAGTTTCTGCAGTTCCTGCATAAAGGTCTCCAGATCCGTAAACTTCCGGTAAACCGCCGCGAAGCGTACGTAGGCGACGTCATTCAGCTGCTTCAGTTCTTCCATCACCAGATCGCCGATTTTTTCCGTAGCCACTTCCCCGTCGATCGTGGCGTACGCTTTCTGCTCCACCCGGGCGACGATCTCGTCGATCTGCTGCATACTGATGGGAAGCTGGTTGCTGGCGTGCAGAATTCCGTTCTTGATCTTCTGGCTGTCAAAGGGTTCCCGCCGTCCGTCCCGTTTCACCACGAACAGGGGACTCAGTTCCACCTTTTCGTACGTCGTAAAACGCCTGCCGCATCCAGTGCATTCCCGGCGCCGGCGGATGCTGTTGCCGTCGTCCGTCGGCCGGGAATCGATCACCTTGCTGTCCATACAGCCGCACACCTGACATTTCATAGCCGTTCCTCCTGTGTCCGGGTGCTTACAGCGCAGCCAGATCCTTGAAGAGTTCCCTGTTGGCGGTGTACAGCTTCTGATATACCTTGTAAACCTCCGCGTATTTCGGTACGTTCTCCGCGATGGGTTCCTGCGCCGGGTTCACGTGAATCATGGCACGGCAGGCTTCCTGTACGCTGCCGTACAGCCCGGCGCCGACGCCGGCCAGAATAGCCACGCCCAGGGCAGGGCCTTCCGTGTTCACGGTGGTCGCCACGGGGCAGTTCATGACGTCCGCCAGCATCTGCCGCCACAGCGGGCTCTTTCCGCCGCCGCCGCAGGCCAGCATCGTTTCCGGTGCGACGCCCATGCCCGCCAGTACGCCCAGGCAGTCGTTCAGGCTGAAGGTCACGCCCTCCATCACGGCGCGCAGCAGATCCCTCCGCTGATGCATCGCGCTCAGGCCGAAGAACATGCCGCGGCAGTCGCTGTCCAGATGGGGAGTGCGCTCGCCCATCAGATACGGCGCGTAAATCAGCTTGTTGGCGCCGATGGGGCTCTGGGCTGCCTCCCTGTTCGTCAGCTCATAGGTATCCACGCCCATGGCTTCCGCGGCGGTTTTTTCCGCGGCGCAGAAGTTGTCCCGGAACCACTTCAGGCTCAGGCCCGCCGCCTGCGTCACGCCCATCACGTGCCAGGCACCCGGCACCGCGCAGCAGAAGGTATGCACCCGGCCCTTGGGGTCGATGGCCAGCTTGTCCGTATGCGCGAACACCACACCGCTGGTCCCGATGGTCGTGAAGGCTTTGCCGTCTTCCACCACACCGGTGCCCACCGCGGCCGCCGCGTTGTCTCCGGCGCCGCCGACTACCAGGGTCTTCTCGCTCAGCCCCGTCAGTTTCGCCGCCTCCGCGGAAATATGCCCGGTCACTTCGCAGCTTTCATATACTTTGGCCAGCATGCTCTTGTCGATATCCAGCAAGCCGAGCAGCTCGTCACTCCAGCAGCGGTTCGGCACGTCCAGCATCTGCATGCCGCTGGCGTCGGAAACCTCCGTGGCGTAATCCCCGGTCAGCATAAAGCGCACATAGTCCTTCGGCAGCAGCACGTGCTTGCAGCGGGCATAGTTTTCCGGCTCATGGTTCCGTACCCAGATCAGCTTGCTCAGGGTGAAACCCGGCAGCGCGGGATTCGCGGTGATCCGGATCAGGGTGTCATAGCCGACCTTCGCGGTGATCTCCTCGCACTCTTTGGCCGTGCGCTGGTCGCACCAGATAATGGACGGACGGATCACCTGATTGTTCTCGTCCAGCATCACCAGGCCGTGCATCTGGCCGCTGATACCCAGGGAAACCACGTCCTCCGCTGCCACGCTGCTCTTTTCCAGCACGGTGCGGATGGTGCTCACAGCGGCGTTGTACCAGTCCGTGGGTTCCTGCTCAGCCCAGCCGTTCTGGGGCTGGTACAGCGGATACTCCACCGTCGCGGAGCAGATTACAGTTCCTTCCTTGTCAAACAGAACCGTTTTGGTGCCGGATGTTCCCAGGTCGATTCCCAATACATATTTCATGCGCTGTTCCCTCTCCGTTCATATTAAATTGAAGTTTTTTCCGGAAATCATTATATATTTGCCGCTTTTCCCTGTCAAGAACATTACATCTTCTTCCGGTTCTGCATGCGCCGGTACAGTTCGTCCGCAGCCTGCGGCTTCTGCTTCTCCTCCGCCGGCTTTTCGCGGACTGCTTTCGGTGTCTTTTCCGGCTTTTCCGGCTGCGGTTCCCGCTCCGGGAACCAGTTCAGTCTCCGCTGGGCGATGTCGAACAGGAACAGGAGCGCTGCCAGGCTCAGGAGGAAGTCCGTCAGTTCCCGGTAGGTCTTTGCGCCGTTCCGCGGAAAGCGCAGCAGTTCCTCCGCCGTTTCCGCCGCTTTGCCTCCGCTTCGTTCGCTGAGAGTCTCCAGCTGTCCCAGATCCAGGGTGCGCTGGTCATATTCCTCCGCCCAGGGCACGCTCAGGCCGCCGTCGGTTCCGGCCACCGGATTACCTTCAGCGTCGTACACGGTCACATGCACCGCCCGGGAACCCGGATCCTGCATCTCCAGGAACCCGGCAAATACCGTTTCTCCCTCCCCGTCCTCCGGCGCCTTCACCAGGCGCATGGGCACGGTTTCCCGGGTGCCGTCCGGATGAAGCACGGAGGCTTCCGCGGAAGCGGCGCCTTCCGGCGCCTCCAGCCGGTATATCAGATTCCCATCCGATGCCTGCAGTACGCCATCGGTATTCCGGGACGGGAGCACGAAGCTCACCAGGCCGGCAAAGAAAGCCGCAGCGTCCTCCCATGTCAGGAATCGGCTGCTCCATCCGCCGCTTACGTCGCTGGTCCACGCCAGAGTCTTCCCGGCGCCTGCCTGCCACCAGGCCAGCACCGGATCTTCCCGGTCGCTGATCAGACTCACATGAGCCAGAGGCTTCAGCGTCGTGGCCAGATATCCGTCCAGACTCGGAAAGCCCGCGAATCCTGTCATTTCCGTTCCGGCCACCACAGGCGTAAACGTCCGGTTCTGCACATAGGCGCCGGATATCATCATGGTTTCTTTGGTAAAGATCTTCGGCAGGTTGTCGAACTGCCCCGCCGCGTACGCCCGGCCGCCTCCGATGTCCGCCAGCTTCCGCAGCATCCGGACATCCGCTCCGTCTCCCACGGCCACTGTGGTCAGGGTGATTCCGTCCGCGGCCATATTCCGCACCACGTCCTGGTATCCCGTGTCCCCGGGTTCACCGTCGGTCAGAAAAATCACATGCTTGTATTGCGCCTTCAGCGGTTTCAGCGCCTGATGGGCCATCACCAGCGGCGTATAGAAAGCGGTTCCCCCGCCGGGCCGGATCGTTCCCACCTGCTCCTGCATGGCCGCCGCGTCCGTTACGTAGCCGACGGGCACCACCCATTTTCCTTCGTCGTCAAAGGCGATCACGCCGGCCTGGTCCCGTTCTGTCAGCACCTCCAGCGCCTTGCAGGCGGCTTCCTTTGCCACCTCCAGCCGGGTTACGCCGTACTGGGCGTCCGTCATGGATCCGCTCTTGTCGATCACCAGCACCAATGCCGCGGAAGGCAGGTTCAGTTTTCCGCTGACATCCATCGTCACCGGCAGCAGCTCCTCCAGCACGCTGCCGCGGTATCCGCCCAGCGCGTAGCTGGCGTCCCCGCCGAATACCGCCAGGCCGACCCCCAGCTCCCGCACCGCTTCCTCCAGTGCCCGCGTCTGTTCCGCGGAAAGCTCGTCCGCGTCCGCGTTCACCAGGGACACCGCGTCATAGCTCCACAGTTCCGTGGCGGATGCGCTCAGCTGCGCGGCCGGAATCCGGACCGCCCGGATGGAGGAAGCCCGCAGCATGTTTTCCAGCGTGGCGCCTTCTCCTTCCCGACCCTCCGCGATCAGCACCCGGGGTTCCCCGGTGACAGCCGCAAAAGCGCCGGCACGGTCGTTATGTCCTTCCTGGTCCCCGGCCAGGATAATCTGCGCCTCGTAGGTGGAAATGCCGCTTCCTTCCGCGAGGCAGGTGAAAGCAAAGGTATTCTCGCCCCGCCGCAGCGTTACCTGCCGGGTTTCCGTCACGCTTCCGTTTTGCAGAAACAGCAGGGTCGCTTCTCCGGCCCCGGTAGCGTGCACCGTGACCACGGCGCTGTATTTCTGCCCCGTGTACAGGGAAGCCGGCACGGAAAGGGACGTCAGCTGCGCGTCCCTTTTCTCTTCCGCCGCCAGCTTCAGCGTATTGATCGTCACCCCTTCCGGCAGGGCGGACAGATCCGCGTCCGCCAGTCCGTCGCTGATCACGGCGATGCCGCCTCCGGCACCTTCCGGCAGGCTTTCCGCAGCCAGCTTCAGCGCGTCCGCCAGACTGCTCCCGCTCCGGTTCAGCTTGCTGTACACGCGCTCCCATTCCTGTTCTTTCCGGAGCGGAGATTCGATCACCGCCTCCCGGGCAAACGGAATCACTCCCACGCGCATGCCGTTTTCCGCGCCGCGGATTGCCTCCCGGGCTGCCTCCACGGCTCCCGACTCATCCATGGAAGCGGATACGTCCACCAGCAGCCAGGCCGCCCGTTCCCGATTCTCCGTCAGGACGCTCGTTCCGGCCACAGCCAGCGCCGTCAGCAGCAGAATCCCGTACCGCAGTATGGCGGAAATCCGGGCCTTTTGTCCTGTCCGCGGCAGCAGCCGGGTCAGCGCGAAAAGCGCAGCCCCGCCGAGGGGCAGCGCCAGCAGTCCCCAGGGCCGCAAAAACTCAACCCACATATCGGCTCACCCCGTATTCCAGCGTCAGCAGTCCCAGAAATACCAGCGCGAAAATCCAGCCCAGTTCCCGCGGCTGCTCCGCTTCCTCGCCGGCCCGCGCCGGTTCCTCTCCGGGATCCGCGCCTTCTTCCACGGTTTCCCGGCTGAGGGCAGAAACTGTCTCCGGCATCAGATAGGACAGAATATTCTGAATCAGAATCGGAAAATCGTATTTCATGGGCAGATTGGAATCCTGCGGATCGAATCCCAGCATCACTTCTCCCGCTGTATACGCGATTACGGGATCACCGTTCACGGTGGCTGCCGTTTTTCCGCCCACCGGGATCACATACGTCCGCACCGCTGTGTCCCGGAAGGTAATCTGCTCCGTCAGCGGGCTCCGGCCATACAGGGAAAGGCTGCCTTCCTCCCCGTTTTCCGGCGTTCTCCAACTCAGCAGCGGGCTGCCCGGCGTCCGGGAAAATACCAGCGGAGCCCGTGCCGAGTCTTCCCCGCTTTCCGCTTCTGCAGCCGTCTCCGGCACATAGACATACAGATCCGCTTCCGCGGAGGCCATCTCCTCTGTCGTGGTCCGCAGCACGGTCACTGAAGGCCGCAGCTTCAGCGCTGTTTCCAGGAAAACGCTGTCCGCTCCCGCCACGGCGATCCGCACCGGCGTCGTGTCGGCTTCCCGCCATGCGAGAGGTTCCTCCTGGCTATCCGCCGGCGGAACCGTCGGGACTTCGGCCGGTTTCTCCGGAACCATGGCGGGCCGCATCAGGGCCAGCACCAGCGCGCTCAGCGCCAGCAGCTGAATGGGCAGCAGAATATGCCGTTTCAGCTTCTGAAACGGATGACTGGCCTCCTGCTCCCGGATCACTTCCTGCCACAGCAGCGTGCTCGGCACCCCGCGGGGCATGTGGCGGCGGCGCAGCAAATACAGCAGGATGATTCCCCCTGCTGCCGTAAATCCCCAGGCAAAGCCCGGCTGCAGCCACTTCAGCATTTCTCTTTGCTCCTCATATCATTCCGCTTCCCGCCAGCGCCTTCAGGAAATCCTCCTCGAAAGGTTTTCTCCCGTCCAGCAGCATGTACGCTGCTTCCCGCTTCCGGCAGGCTCCGCGGGTGCCATTCAGGAAGCGTTCCAGCGCGCCCTGATACAGTCTCAGGGTTTCCCGGTCCGCTGTGATCCGGGTTTCCTGCCCGTTCTCCGCGTCCCGCAGCTTCCAGTCTCCGTTCAGATCCGGCTCCGTTTCAAAGGTGGAAAGCACCTGAATCACGCAGCATTCCTGTTTCCGGTAACGCAGATAGTCCAGGCTGGCCTCTGTTCCCCCGTACCCGTCCGTAATCAGTATGCTCATGCCTCTGGGAATCCGCTCGACACCGCGCATGCCCTTCACCGGGTCTGTTTCTCCGGAAGGTACGCAGCTTTCCAGAAACGAGCACAGCCTGGGATAGGAATGACGGCCGTTCCACCACGGCGACACAAGCGGCGTACCTTCCCGCAGCGCCACCGTCTGCAGCCGGTCTCCGGCGCCGAGAGCCAGGTATCCCACCGCCTCCGCTGCGCTCACCGCGCTTTCCCATTTATCAGCCATGGAGGCGCTGGTGTCCAGCCAGACCGTCACCGCGCTCTCCTGTTCCTCCATGAACAGCTTCAGAAAGGGCTTGTCAAAGCGGGCAAGCGCATGCCAGTCCAGCCTGCGCAGATCGTCCCCCGGCACATATTCCCGGTAATCCGAGAATTCCGACGAGGAGCCTGTCTGACGGGATCTGCGGGCTCCGCCTGCCCCGCCGGAAGCCCTTTCCCGCATCAGCAGGGTCAGATTCTGCAGTTTTGAAATCATGGAATCGCTCAGCATGCCGTGCGCTCCAGCAGGCCGGAAATCAGGCCTTCGATGTCTTTCCCTTCGGACAGGCCGTCAAAATTCAGCGCCAGCCGGTGCCGCAGACACGCGGGCGCCGCGTAGCGGATGTCTTCAAAGGATACGTTGAAGCGCCCCTCGCTCAGCGCCTTTACCCGCGCGGCGGACAGCAGCGCCTGCGCCGCGCGGGGGCTGGCCCCGAAGCGCAGATACTTTTGGGTCTCCTCCGGGGATTCCGTCCGTTCCGGATGCGTGTCCAGCACCAGGCGCAGCGCGTATTCCTGCACGCTCTTCGCGATGGGCACCTGTCTGGCCGCTTCCCGCATGGCCAGCAGTTCCTCCGCGCCGATCACGGCTTTCGCGCCTTCTCCGCTGTCCCGGATCGTCAGGTTCACGATCCGGTCCAGCTCCTCCAGGCTGGGAAACGGCACCAGAACCTTGAACATGAAGCGGTCCAGCTGCGCCTCCGGCAGCGGATAGGTTCCCTCCTGTTCCACCGGATTCTGGGTAGCCAGAACAAAATAAGGTTCCGGCAGCTTCCGCGTTTCCCCAGACACCGTCACCGCGTGCTCCTGCATGGCTTCCAGCAGGGCCGCCTGCGTCTTGGGTGTCGCCCGGTTGATCTCGTCCGCCAGCACCAGGGAGGCGAACAGAGGGCCCGGCTGGAACCGGAACCCGTTCCCCTCCTCGGTCCGGACCAGAATATTGGTGCCGATGATATCTGCCGGCATCAGGTCCGGCGTAAACTGAATCCGCTGAAAAGGCAGATCCAGCACTTTGCTCAGCACGCGAATCAGATGGGTTTTCCCCAGTCCGGGAACGCCTTCCAGCAGCACGTTCCCTCCGGCGATCACTGCCAGCAGCAGGTGTTCCACCACGTCCTCCTGGCCGATCATTTCTTTCGCGATTTCCCCGCGGATCCGCGCAAAACGGTCCGCGAACGACGTCATTTCTGTCCGGATATCCATCCTTTTTCTCCTTCTCACTTTGTCAGTTCCGCGAAGTACGCGCTGATCCAATCCCGCTGCTCCGGTGTCAGCGCCAGGCTTTCCGCCGCTTCCGCAGCGCCGGCGGCGTACTCCGCGATCACCTGGTCATAGGGTACATAGCCCTCGGCGGAACCCGCGCCGGGTCCGGTTTCCGCTGTCACGCCGTCCTCTTCCGTTTTCCGCAGTTCAGTCAGCAGATTCTCGTCCCCGGCATTCAGCCGCGTAGGATCATAGATGCTTTCGTATTCGCCTTCCTTGTACCGGGGGTCTTTACCCCGGGATGCGGCGGATGTCTGCCGGTGCGCGCTGCTGCCCTGATCCTCGTTGGTGGATCCGGAGCCCGCGCCGCCCCCCGGCTGCGAGGCGTTCTCCCCGCCGTTCTGTCCGGCGTTTCCCGCAGTGTTCCCCTGCTGGCTGTCTGTCCCTGTCCGGCCTGCTGCGCCTTGCTGCCCCGCTGAGGCGGCTGTGTTCCGCAGATCGTTCAGCGCCTCCGACGTCCGGGTAAGACCGCCTGACTCCAGACTCTGCATCATCTGAGAAAGGGCGTTCCCGGCCTGCGCCGGGTTTCCCGCAGTCAGAGCGTCCGCTGCTGCCTGCAGCTGTCCGGCAGCCTGCGCCGCCGCGGACGGAGCTGTCTTTTCCAGGGCTTCCGCCGCCTGCCGCAGGCTTTCCGCCTCTGTGTTTCCCAGCTCTTCCATCAACGCTTCCGTCAGCGTTTCCCCGTCCGATCCCGTCTCCGCCGCGGCAGCCAGGTTTCCGGCTCCGGCGCTCCTGAGCGCCTGCCGCAGCGTGCGGAGGGCATCCCCCGCAAGGGTTTCCCGCAGCTTTTCCAGCCGGTTTACCGCGTCGTCCAGCGCTTTATCCAGGCTTTCCCTGCTCCGGGGATTTCCGGCTTCCCGGGATACGTCCCGGGCCAGCCTGCGCAGTTCCCGCCGCTCCGCCTCGCTTATGTCCGCGCCTTCCTGTTCCGCTGCCTGTTCCAGCCTGCGGGCGGCTTCCCGCAGAGGCGGAACCGCCTCCGCCGGAACCGGCTCCGTCCGCGGAGATCCTCCGGGCAGCAGCGCCAGCAGAATGCATACAGAACCGAGCGCCGCTGCCGCTGTCAGCCGTTTCTTTACCGGTCTGCCCTGAATCTGCCGCGCATCCAGCGCCTGCAGGTGCCGGCAGGCATCCTCCAGCAGCAAAGCTTCTGCCGGAGAATCCCCCGTTGCCTCCAGCGCCGTAATGGCCCGTTCCCGCAGCCCGCAGCGGTCCGCGGCGCGGGCCGCGTCAACGTCAGAAATCCGGCGGATTCCTGCGGCCAGCATTCCGGCCACCGGGCTGGCTGCGATGGCCGAGACCGGAAGAATCCAGTTCCCCGGAATCATTCCCAGCCGCGCGGACACCAGCAGGAGCAGTGCCATCGCCGCGCCGGTAAGCAACCCCCAGGCCGCCCCCTGCAGCACGCGGCTCCCCCGCAGACGCCGCCGCACAGGCCGCAGCGCTTCTTTCAATTTATTATTCACGCTTCACCCTCAATTCATCCCCGGCTCTGCCGCAGCCGCAGCGCTGCCAGCAGCGTCAGCAGGACGCCCGCCGCCACGATCATGCCGCCGCTGAGCAGCGTTACGGTGTCCAGCCCTGCCTTGTCCATCGTCATCCATGTCGCGAGAATGCGTCCCCATCCCCGTTCGTTCAGGCTCTGTGTCAGCAGCCCGGAAACGCTCTGCACCAGTGCGAAAAGGCCGTATCCCGGATTCATCAGCAGGAAAGGAGATATCATCAGCACAGCCCCGAAGGAGGTCAGCGCTTTATACTGCTTCGGATCGTACAGCACGTCGGTAATCCGCTGCGGATACCCGGTAAACGCGGGCAGCGTCGTCAGCGCGCCGATAGCCAGGATCATGAGATAGCAGAGAATGGTGCTGAGCACTGTGCTCCGGGTCAGGGAGGAGGCAAACACGCCCACACACACGGCACCGAAAGCGCAGCACAGAAGAAAGCCTTCCCCCATCAGGATCTGCAGGATGGTCACGCCGCCCGTCAGCATGGTCAGGCACATCACCGGCATGCCGGAAAGGATCAGAAGTGCAAGAAAAGCCAGGCTTTCCAGTACCTTTCCCGTCACGATGCGCAGCGGTCCGGTATTGGTCACAAGCAGCAGCTCCAGGGTCTGCCGCTCCCGCTCTCCGGCAATGGCACCGGAGGTCATGGCCGGGGCAATCAGCACGATCAGCACAAACTGCGCGGCAAACAGTGCCACACAGCAGGAATATCCGCTGCGCATCTGCGCCATGCTGACGCCGTCCGAAAACAGGCCCCCCAGAATCAGCAGCGCCACGCCCAGCATCACGAGCACAGATACCGCCAGCACAGCCAGCATCCGGAAGGTACGCATACGCCGGGTCGCGGAAAAGGAAAGGATCGGATTAAGCATCTCCCGTCACCTCCATGAAAACCTTCTCCAGGTTCATCGGAGCCCGGTGGAAGTCGCACACCGGAGCGCCGCTGAGAATCAGCTGCTGCAACGCGTCCGCGCACACGTCCTCTTCCCCGTTCACCCGCACCCGCAGCAGGCAGGGTTCCTCCTGCAGGATTTCCGTCACATAGGGCAGTTCCTTCAGCCGGGCGGCGGCCGCTTCCACAGCTTCTTCACCGCAGCCTTCCCGCAGCCGGATGTCCAGCGGCGCGTTTCCGTTCATCTTGTCCGCCAGGGCTCCTACGCTGCCGGAGAACACCAGCCGTCCGTGATCCAGGATCGTCAGGCTGTCGCACATTTCACTCAGCTCCGGCAGGATATGGGAGGAGATCAGCACGGTTTTGCCCATCTCCCGCAGCGTGCGCAGAATACCCTTCATGTCTGCCCTGGCCCGGGGATCCATGCCGGACGCCGGTTCGTCCAGAATCAGCAGCTTCGGATCGTGGATCAGGCTGCGGGCCAGACACAGCCGCTGTTTCATGCCGCGGCTCAGGGAATCCACATAGGCGTCCGCCTTGTCTTCCAGCTGCACCAGGGCCAGCAGCTGCTGTGTCATCCGCTGCCGGTCGCTGCCGGCAATACGGTAGCAGCGGCCGTAAAAGTCCAGGTATTCCGAGCACTTCAGCCGGTCGTACACGCCGAAGAAATCCGGCATGTATCCGATCAGGCTCCGTGCTTTTGCCGGTTCGCGCACGATGTCCGTTCCTGCCACGAAAGCCGCGCCGGAAGTCGGTTTCATCAGGGTGGCCAGAATGCGCATGGTGGTCGTTTTCCCCGCGCCGTTCGGCCCGACAAAGCCGTGCAGCTGTCCCTCGCCGATCTCAAGGTTCAGCCCGTCCAGCGCTGTCAGCGTCCCGTATTTTTTCGTCAGTTCATGGATTCGCAGCATTCTTCACCCCTCCTTCCAGGATGATGGCCGGCGCCATGCTCTCCGCGTACAGATCGCTGCCGTCGGATTCCAGCCGCACGTACAGCTGCCCGTCCTTTCCGAAGAAAGCTCCCGGATCTTCAATCGGCTTGTTCAGCCCGACCTCCGTCCAGCTGAGCCGGTTCCCGTCCAGCAGATACACCCGGGGTTCTGTGCCGTAGGACTGCACGCCCACCGTCAGCCGCTTCCATTCGACGTCTGCGCTGTCGGACAGATCGAATCGGAAAACAGGACTGTCGGACAGGGTATACCAGTATTTGTGATTTTCGCTTTCCGGGTCGTCTCCGTCCGGCAGACCGTACTCATTCGTCAGACAGGGAATCGCCCCGTCCATGCCGAACGGATGGTAGACGATGCCGGTTCTGCCGATGGCCTGCCACTGCAGCAGCGCCCCCCATGCGGCAAGGCTGCCTGTCTGCTTCGGCGTCTGCCCGTCCAGACGGACCTCCGGGGATTCATAGTCCCGGATCATCGTCGTGTAAAAGGTGTAGGCGACATTCCCGTATCCGCCCGCGGCGGCGTCCGACATTTCATTCAGGCGGTACCCAAGCGTCTGGAAAATACTCCCGGTCCTGTTTCTTTCCCGGTCGTCCGCCGCGGCAAGGGAACCGCGCTGCGCTCCCGACGTCGCGTTCATGACCATGGTTCCCACGTCGGTATAGCCCTGGCTTCCCTCGTACATTTTCCCGTCTTCCCACACCGGATTCTGCTGTGCCTGTACCGCCCGGATCAGGGCGAAATCCGCTTTTTCCCCCGGTGCCAGATCCGGCACGGAGGCATAGCCGTAGCTGGTCAGCACCAGACCGCTCTCCAGGGTGTATTCCGTTAAATTCTCAATCTCCCCGTGCAGGCCGTCCGCTTCCATCCAGACGGCCGTCTGCAGCCTGCCTTTCGGAGCCTCCGAACCTTCCAGCAGAAACTGCGTCGTCTCCCAGGGCGACACGCACGGATATCCAAGCGCGGATTCCGTGCCGAACCGGCGGATATTCAGCAGTGTGGTCGGCTCCTTGATTTCGTCGTCTTCGTCGTAATAGTAATCCAGATACCCGTTCCACCGGTTTTCCCGCAGCTCCCCTGCCGTACTGATCCAGTGGAATCCTTTGGACGGATGCGCAGCTGTGACGGCGGTTTGGGCGCTCGCTGCGCCGTCCTCGCTTTGCAGTACCAGCGTGGAGGACAGAGCGGTCGGTCCCGCCAGATCCGAAGTGAATCCCAGCAGGCAGATCAGCGCGCTTCCCGCCGCGGCTATGATCGGAAGCACCAGCCACAGCCAGGTCTGGCGGTCCCTTCGTTTCAGGATTACCCAGGCCACGCATCCGGCCAGCAGGCCGCTCAGAACGATCAGCACCGCCGGCAGCAGCCGGGCGGAACCCTGCAGCGGCACGTATTCCGCCGCGTCGATCGTGCTTACGTATTCATAATTGCTTGGATAAAGCACGGTCTGGTACAGGGAGGTATCCCACTTCACCAGCACGCGCTGCCAGAAGGTATGCATCAGAGGATTCGCGTTCAGCGCCGCGTCTCCCGTCTCAAAGGCGGACACATAGATCGATCCCGCGCCGAGGCGGCTGCGCCATACCAGGCCGTTCCCCTCGCTGTCGGTCAGAATCGGCGTTCCGCCGCTCAGCCGTGTCAGCGATACCGCCGGCCCCGACGCCTCCTCCCGCAGGCCCAGTCCCCGCTGCAGCGCCGGAATGACGCCCTCCGCCACAGTGATGGTATCCACGGTCAGGCCGGTTTCTTCCGCGAAAAAGGATACGTTTGCCGCCGCCCTGGCTCCCCCGCCGATCAGGATGATATGGCCGTTTCGCAGCCAGGCCAGCAGGGTATCCCTGCAGGCCGCCGGCAGCGTGTTCAGATCCACGTCGTCCACCGCCAGCATACCGAAAGCGCTCATCAGGTCCGTCCGGTCCGGAAAGGTTTCCTCTGTCAGCGGCACGGTCTGCCAGACTTCGTAGCGCGACAGGGCGTCGTTGTCCCGGCTGATGTTCAGGTTGGAACACTGCAGCGGCCGGGTGCTCAGCACGCCGATCTGCATGGCCGATGGATTCACGACCATCACAGGTTCCGCGTTCACCGCGCACAGCACGTTCCCTGCCTCGTCTGTCAGCTCCGCGGTAAACTGCTTCTGCCTTGTCTGCACCTTAACGGGCAGCACGTATCTGCCGGAGGCTCCCGCAGGCAGGCTCACACGCATTTCATAACGGTTGTATTCCCGTTTGGATTCATAGGTATTCATCCCCAGGAAGCCTTCAAAGTCAGCTCCGTTGTTGTGAACCGTCACCGTGACCGGAAACGCCTTTCCGTAGGTAATGAGTCCCTCCCAGCCCAGCTCTGTTTCCATTGTAAAATCAGGATTCGCCACCTCACGGTGCATGCTTTCTCCCAGCACCGGCAGGATCAGGAAGCACAGCGCTGCCGCGCAGATCCAGGCTGCCATTCGTCTCTTCATATTCCTGTTCATTCCTCTCTTGTGTGTCAGGGGGACGGTTCTTCTGACACACCCTTCTTTATACCGCCGGAGAACCCGGCTCCGTAGCCGGAGCCGGGTTCCCGCGTATGAAAATCGCATGGAAATCATCTCGGGATTCTGTTTCCGCGGGATCATCAGAACACCTTGTTTCCAGCTCCTTTCTCCGGTCAATTAGTACGTACATTTGTACCTTTCCATTATATAGCAGGCAGTCACCCTGTCAAGTGCCGTCCCCTGCAACCCAAAAAACGAAACGGCCGCCGGAATTCTTCCCGGCAGCCGTTTTGTTTTCATTTTCAGGCCTTGGCCAGCTCGACCAGCTTCGCGAAGCCCTCGGCGTCGTTCACAGCCAGATCCGCCAGCATCTTGCGGTTCACTTCGATGTTCTTCTTCTTCAGTCCCGCGATAAAGGTGGAATAGCTCATCCCGTTCAGCCGCGCGGCGGCGTTGATACGGGTGATCCACAGGCGGCGGAATTCGCGCTTGCGGAGCTTCCGTCCGATATAGGCGTAACGCAGGCTGCGGGCAACCTGTTCCTTCGCGGCGCGGTACTGCTTGGATTTCGCTCCCCAGTAGCCCTTCGCCAGTTTCATCACCTTGCGGCGACTCTTATGGGCGTTGACGGCCCTTTTAATGCGTGCCATGATTGTTCTCCTCCTTGCCGTATCCGCTTATTTGTAAGGCAGCAGCTTATGAATGGTCCGGGCTTCCGCGGCGTTATCCACGATCCCGGGATTCCGCAGATGGCGGGTCCGTTTGGTGGTCTTCAGACGCACCTGGTGATTGGCGTTCATCTGCTTATGCTTTACAATACCGGACTTGGTAAAGGAAAAGCGTTTTGCAGCTCCGCGATGGGATTTCTGTTTAGGCATATTGGTGTCCTCCTTCCAATGCGGTTTAGTCCTGCGTCTCTTGCGAGGCAGTTTTCTCCCTGGCCTCGGCTTCTTTCTTTGCCTTTCTCTCGGCGAAGGAAGCCTTCAGGGCTTTGGGAGCCAGGATCATAATCATGTTGCGGCCATCCAGCAGCGGGCGGCGTTCCACCATGCTGACGTCCTTGCAGCGCTCGGCGAAGTCCTGCATTACCTTCAGCCCGATTTCGCTGTGTGTGATCTGGCGGCCGCGGAAGCGTATGGAAACCTTCACTTTATCGCCGTTTTCCAGGAAGCGGATCGCCATCTTGGCCTTGGTGTTCACATCGTTTTCTTCGATGGTGGCCGACAGCTGCACTTCCTTGATATCGACAACGCGCTGATTCTTGCGGTTCTCCCGTTCCCGCTTGGATTGCTCGTAGCGGTACTTGTCATAGTCCAGCAGTTTGCAGACAGGCGGCACCGCGGACGGCTGAATCTTGGCCAGATCAAGCCCCCGTTCCTCCGCCAGTGCCAGGGCGCGCTGCGTGGGCATGACGCCCAGCTGTTCACCGTTCTCATCGATCAGGCGAACTTCCCGGTCGCGGATAGCCTCATTGATCATCAGTTCAGTTGCGATGTCCATACACCTCCTGTAAAGTCCGTGTAAAAAGCGGCGGGCATATAACCCGCCGCTCAGTGAGCATTCAGATCCCTTTCAGGAAGGCTGTTTAACCCGGCGGCGCAGGCCGCGCAAGGTGAGGGGCGGGGTGCCTCTGCTTTCAAACAGATGGATTCTACCACAGGGATTCTCCCCTGTCAATCCCCCGATATCATTTTTCTTCGTTTCCGTCCGTTTTATTTCTTGACCAGTTTGGTAGCCTTGTCGTATGTCAGCAGGCATTCCGTATTTTTGTACTGGTAGCTGGTGCTGTACACGGATTCACGTTTTCCGGTCTTTACCAGTTTGCACAGAGAGGTGGAGGCGGTGATATCCAGTTTCTTCAGGCTGTTCCGGTGGGTCTCGACCTGCTTCAGCGCTTTGCATCCGGTCAGCGTCAGCGTCTTCAGCTTGTTGTAGGAGCAGTCCAGCTCTGTCAGGGATTTGAGCCCCTTCAGATTCAGGGTTTTCAGGCTGTTATGGTCACAGGTCAGCCTGCTCAGATTTTTGCAGTTCTGCACATCCAGCTCTGTCAGGGCGTTCAGGTCACACTGCAGTACCTTTAAATATTTGCACCCGGATACATTCAGGGTTTTTATCTTGCAGTTGGAACAGTTCAGCAGCCGCAGGTTCGTGCATTTCGACACGTCCAGCTTTGTCAGCTTCGTGTTGTAGCACACAATCTTTGTCAGCTTCGTGTTCTTGCCCAGCTTCAGGCTCTTGATGTTCGTGTTGTGGCAGCCGATGCTCTCCAGCTTGGTGTTTTTGCTCAGATCCAGATTGCAGGCCAGGCCGCGTTTTCCGTTGTCCCCGTAGCAGTACAGCGTCTTCAGGTTCGTGAAATACTCGATTCCCTTCAGATTGTAGCAATAATCGTTTTTCCTGCCCCGCACGTCGATTACCGTCACCTTTTTGATTTCCTCAGACGACAGGAAACCGTCCCCGTCTTTGTCAAATTTCGAAACGCAATTGCTGAACTTCGCGTCCGGAAAATTGGTTTCGTCGATAGCGATCGATCCGTCTGGCGGAGCCGGCACGGAAGGCGTCGGTGTTTCTCCGCCGCTGGGCATTCTTTCCGACATTTCGATTGGCGGCGCTTCCGGATTCGCCTCTGTCGCGGCGCCGATTCCGACAATCAGCAGGAAAACCTCCACCAGAACGATCATGGCAATCAGACATTTTTTCATTTCTTTCAGCTCCTCTTTCATACGCCGCCGCGCTTCCTGTACGGGCATTGGGATTCGTCACCGAAATCACTGGTATTTCAGTTTTGTCGTCTTGTCATATTCAATCACATAATAGATCGTGTCCTTGCTGTATTCCAGCCGGTAGTAATCCAGCCTGGTTTCCGGTTTGGCCTTCTTCACCAGGAACACCAGGTGATCCGCGTCCGATATATCCACGGATTTCAGGTTGTTATCGTTGCAGTACAGTTTTTCCAGGTCCGGACACTCATAGATTTTCAGGCTGCTCAGCTGGTTCCAGGACACGTCCAGCGAAACAAGCTTCTGCAGCCCATTGGCGTTCAGGCTGGTCAGCTGATTGCTGTAGAGGTTCAGATAACTCAGTTTTCTGGCGCCGGAAAGATCGATTGTCTTCAGTTTGTTGCCGGAAGCATCCAGCCAATCCAGTTCCGTCAGCCCATTCACGCTCAGAGTTTTCAGTTTGTTATAACTGCAGAAGAGGGATTCCAGCTTCTTGTTCGCGCTCAGGTCCAGACTGTTCAGCGCGTTATCGTAGCAGGAAAGCAGCCACAGCGACTTGCAGTTCTTCACATTCAGAGTCGTCAGCAGATTGCTGCCGCAGCTCAGAGCCCCCAGCGCCTTGCAGCCGCTGACATTCAGCGAGGTCAGGGAATTATCGTTGCATCTCAGCGTATCCAGCCTGGAGCATTTGGATACGTCCAGCTTTTTCAGCGCGCAATAGGAGACGTCCAGGGTGCGCAGCGCCGTGTTTTTCCCCATTTTCAGGCTGCCGAGTTTTGTGTTGTAGAGACTGACGTTCTTCAGCTTCGTGTTTTTGGACAGATCCACGCCGCCGGACAGCCCGTACGCGGTGCTTCCGGCGCAGGAGCAGTCCAGGGTCTCCAGATTCGGGAAATATTCGATCCCCTTCAGGTTTTTGCAGTAGGAAGACTTTTTCTGTGCGATTTTGATCGTCTTGACTGCCTTGCGCTCCTTCAGCGTCAGCTTGCCGTCCTTATTCTTGTCAAACCTGGACGATACATATTTCCGGAATACCTTGTCCGGGAATGTTTTCGACGTGATTTTCACCGGCGCGTCAGGATCCACGGTGGGCTTTGCCTCCGTCGGAGTCGGCGTCGCCGTCTTCGTCGGTGTCACCTTCGGGGTCGGCGTTGCTGTCTTTGTCGGCGTTGCCGTCTTGGTGGGCGTCGGAGTCGGATCCCCCTGAGACGGAATCCTCTCGATGATTTCAATCCGGCTGTCCGATCCCGGAGATATCAGTTTATCCGCCGAAGCTTCGGGCCAGGCTGTCACCCCCGCGGTCAGCGCCGCAATCAGCAGCAGCGCCGTCACGGCGGACAAAATCTTTCTCATACTTCTCCACTCCTCCTGAACGGAAACCTTTCTCCGAAAGTGCGAAACCCCGAACCGTTTCCGGCCGGAGTTTCTCGCGAATTACAGTGAATTGGCCAGGTCGTACAGGTTGCGGTTGAAATTCTTCTTGCATGCCAGTGCCTTGTCGATGGGCATATACATCACTTTGCCCTTCTGCATGCCGACCACCTGGTTGCTGATGCCGTCCCGCAGCAGGCGCACAGCCAGGTTGCCCGCCTCGAAGGCAAACGTGCTGTCCCGCGCGGTTGGCTCGGCGCCGCGCTGCATATAGCCGATCACGGAAGCTCTGGCTTCCACCATGCCGCACATCCGCTTCATCACGGAGGCGAAACGCACGGCGGACATCGGCTCTCCTTCGTAGCACTGCTTGCCGTGGCTGGTCAGGAACCCGTACAGATCGAAAGGCGCCATGGTAGCCCAGCAGCCTTCCGCTACCACGATCGTGGCGCGGGTGTTGCCTCTCGCCAGCTGCTTGTTCAGCTTGGCAGCCACCTGCTCCACCGTCCACGGCACTTCAGGCACCACCACGATCTCGCTGCCGGTGGACACAGCGGTCATCAGGGCGATGTCGCCGCAGTGGCGCCCCATGACTTCCACCACCGCGGGCCGGTCATGGCTGCGGGAAGTGGCCCGGATGGCACGCACCGCGTTCACGCATACGTTGACAGCGGTATCGAAACCCAGGGTCATTTCTGTATATCCCAGGTCGTTGTCGATGGTTCCGGGAATGCCGATACAGGGCACGCCCATCTCGCACAGTTCCTTCGCGCCGTTAAAGCTTCCGTCTCCGCCGATAACCACCAGACCGTCGATCTCCATGGCCTGCAGGGTATTCACGGCGATCTCCCGGTAATGGGGATCCATGAATTCCAGGCAGCGCGCCGTCCGCAGATAGGTACCGGGAGCGTCCGCGATATCCAGTACCGTTTCCATGTGCAGTTCCTGCAGATCGTCCCGGATATTGGTGCTCTTGCGGAGCAGGCCGTTATATCCGCGTTTGATGCCGATCAGGGGAATCCCGTACAGAGAAGCGCTTCGCGCTACAGACATGACCGCCGCATTCATTCCCGGGCTGTCGCCGCCGCTGGTTAAAACACCGATTTTTCTCATCATAATGGTTCACCGGCTCCTTTACGATTCCTGCCTCATTTATGGCATACTCTATAGTAGTATAACACAGTTTGCGCGAAGAGAAAAGAGAATTATACCCATTCTTCAAAAAAATACCCTCCGCGCGGGAGGATATTCTTGAAACCCCAGGGAGCCGATGTCCTCGTTTTTTCACCCGCTATGTTTAGCAGGCTGGTGCCCTGCCGGACGTATCTGCCGTCCCCTGGCGTACAGGACGGGGGCATGACATTGCGCCCATTGGACCCGGGCTCCATTTTTTGAAATGTGGGGAAAACCGAAAGACTGTCGCGATCCCCAGGCGATCTGGAAATAATATAACCAATTTACCCCTGTTTGTCAAGCCTTTTTTCGCATGAGAGAATACCAGGCCAGCGCCCCGGCGACCGCCGCGGTGCCGATCACGTCCGTCAGCGTGCCCGGATAGATCAGAAGCAGTCCGCCGGCAATCGCGGTCAGCCGCTGCAACATCGCGAAGATCCGGGCGCTTCCCTGCTGTTCATAGTCCTTCAGGCCGCTGAGGCCGAAGGTAATCCCGTACATACCCACGATGGAGGTAAGGGTCAGCTGCAGCACTTCCGTCCACGTGGTTTCAATCAGCAGCATGGAGGGGCTCAGTGCAAAGATCAGGGGAATAATGAAGCCGGCGATGGCCAGCCGTGTGGCATGGATCCCCGTTTTCATCGGGCTCCCGCCCGAGATCGCGGATCCGGCGTAGGCCGCCAGCGCCACCGGCGGCGTGATGTCCGCCACAATCCCATAGTAGAATACAAAGAAGTGCGCGGCGATCATCGGCACGCCCATCTGAATCAGGATCGGCGCACAGGTGGAGGCCATGATGCAGTAGGTCGCAGTGGTCGGAATTCCCATGCCGAGAATGATGCAGCAGATCATCGTCAGCAGCAGCCCCAGGAACAGCTTTCCCTGGGACACGGTCACGATCGCGTTGATCACGGTGGAGGCCAGGCCTGTCACCGTCAGGCAGCCGCAGATCAGTCCGGCGACGCCGCAGGCTACCGCCACGGAAATGCAGCTGCGTCCGCCGTTTTCCAGCGCCTCAAACACGTTGATGGGCCTGAATCGGCTGTTCGTCGTCCCCGCTCCGGTGGCCAGGGCTTTCCCGTGCCGGAGATTCCGGTGAACGTTGCTGATGATGCCCACGGCTATGGTGGCCAGGATAGATACGGCCGCGGAGAACTGCATGGTCCTTGTATTGGAGCATACCAGATAAATCAGAATCGCCAGCGGCAGCAGCAGGTAGCTTTCCTTCAGCAGCTCCTTCATTCTCGGCAGCTGGTCCCGGCTCAGACCCTTCAGTCCCAGCTTCTTCGCCTCCAGGTGCACGGAGAGGAAAATGCCCAGGAAATACAGGCAGGCCGGCAGAATTGCCCGCACGATAATGTCAGAATAAGGCACGCCCAGGTAATCCGCCATCAGGAAAGCCGCCGCCCCCATAATAGGCGGCATGATCTGCCCGCCGGTGGACGCTGCCGCTTCCACGGCGCCGGAGAAATTTTTGTCGTACCCGGTTTTCTTCATCATGGGAATGGTGATGGATCCGGTGGTGACCGTATTGCCCACGGAGGAGCCGGAGACCATGCCGCACAGGGCGGAAGAAACCACCGCCACCTTGGCCGGGCCGCCGGCGAACCGGCCGGTGAGCCCGTTGGCCAGCGCGATGAAGAACTCGGAGATTCCCGTTTTTTCCAGGAATGCTCCGAAGATAATAAACACCACGATATACTTGGAGCATACGTTGATCGGCGTGGACAGCAGCCCGTTTTCATTGTAGAAAAGCTCGTGCACCACGTTGGCCAGCATCTTCCCGTCCTTCACGTAGAAATAGATGGTGTAGCACAGGAAGGTTCCTGCCACGCAGAGGATCGGCAGGCCCACGCTCCGGCGGCACAGCTCGCACAGCACCGCGAGGCCGACGATTCCGGCGATGATATACACCGGATCGTTCAGCTTGATCTTGATCCGGGTATTCAGCAGCCGCTGGGCGTTCAGGGTATAGTAAAAGAACGCCGCCGCGCCGAGCACCATCAGCAGAATGTCGTACCAGGGAATGTGGTTGACCTTCACGTGCCCCTTTCTGGCCGGATAGGTCAGAAAACCCATGATAATCACAAGTCCGAGGAAGGAGCTGAGGCGAACCTGGTCAAGGAAGTTCGCAAACAGGGTCACATAGATGCAGAAAACGGAAAACGCGGCCAGAACGACGCCGACGATGATCTTCGGAATCCCTTCCCATACGCGGATGTTGGATTCCCGGTCATATTTGCGCATGATCTCGTCCACATTCGCGGCGATCTCCTGCTGGCTCTGTCCGTTCTTTTCTTCCAAATTGCTCACGGATACTCTCCTTGCGAAACAAAATAAAACAAGGAATCATACTTTTTCCTGACCGAAGGTCCAGGGCGATCGGAAAGCCCTGGTCGCGTCCGCAGACGCGAAATCCCATGAAAACCGGAATCCGCTTTCCCATCGGAAAGCGGATTGCCGGACCGTTTCATGTGCCCCTCGGACCTCAGGGATTCACAGTCTCCACCGTAATGCCCTGCTCAGCGAAATACTTCGCGGCGCCGGGATGATAAGGCAGGCCGCAGGTGGCGGCATAGTTCAGATCCAGTTCAGCGCCTTTCGCGTGAGCTTCGGAAATGGCTTCCTTGCCTTCAAAAATCGCTTTCACGATGGCATAGGCCTGATCGTCGCTCACCTGGCCGTTGGCGATGATGGTCGCTTTCACGCCCACCGTTACCACGTCCGCGTCCTGGCCCGCGTAGGTGCCGGCGGGAATGACTGATTCAGCGTATACGGGGGAAATCTCCTGCAGCTTCGCGACATGCTCTGCGTCCAGGGAAATCAGGTAGGTAGGCTTGCTGGTGGCCAGGTCGGTCACAGCGGGGGTCGGGGCGCCGGCCACCACGAAGGCCGCGTCGATCTTTCCGTCCTTCAGGGCTTCAGCGGAGTCACCGAAACTCTGATACGTGGGAACGATATCCGCTTCGGTCATGTCGTAGGCTGCCAGGAAGTCCATGGCGTTAAAATACACACCGGAGCCGGAGGAACCGATGGACACGTTCTTTCCCTTCAGGTCCGCTACGCTCTTGATCTCGGGATTGCAGGTAATCAGCTGCACGGTTTCGGTATACAGGGCGGCAATGGCGGTGAACGTGTCGACCGGCTGCCCTTCGTACTGTTCGAAGCGGATGCCGTTATAGGCGTAGTTCGCCACGTCGTTCTGCACGAAACCCAGCTGCGCCACTTCCATGTCCAGTTTGTCGATATTGTCTGCGGAACCGTTACCGGCCACGGCGTTCACTGTCACGTCAGTGTTGTTGGAGATGTACTGCGCCAGCACGGTTCCAAAGGCGTAATACGTTCCGGCCGTCCCGCCGGTGGTGAAGGTCAGCGTTCCGTCCGCCAGCGCGGCCCCTGTCAGGGTCAGCGCCAGGCACAGGGCCAGCAATGCGCTCATCAGTTTCTTCATGTTCAGCACCTCGTTTCATGATATTGCGTGTTCGCGATACCATATTATCAATCCATCACTGAAAAAGGAAGCCTTTCACGGTGGAAAAACACGAAAAGTACGAACAACTGTTCAGCCCTTCAAAAAAAGTACGTTTTCCGCGCGGAAAACGTACTTTTTTCATTCTGGCAGCCATGATGAGAATCGGATCAATACGTCAGAACAGCGTCATTTGAATTTGGTACCTTTCGGCATACCTTTCCGAAGCAGAATGGATTTATAGAGTTCCTTCATTCCCTTCGGGCAGGTAACCGTCGGGCTGGAAGCGATGCCGCTGAAGGCGTTGTTTCCGATGGTTCTGTCTTTCAGCAGCTTTGTCTTGATCACGATGGTCTTCAGCTTCGAGCAGCCGGAGAAGGCGCTGGCCCCGATATTCTCCACCTTCGCGCTGAACGTGATCTTCGCCAGGGCCTTGCAGCCCTTGAAAGCCTTGTCCCCGATGGTCTGCAGGCTGCCGAGCAGCGGAAGGGTGGTCAGCTTTGTGCAGCCGGTGAACGCTTCCGCGCCGATGGTGGCCAGATTCTTGCCACCCTCGATCTTCGTAAGGGCCGTACACGAGGCGAAAACATTTTTGCCGAGCGTCTTCAGCTTGTCTCCCAGGGTGAACTTTTTCAGCCCGGTGGACTGGAAGGCGCCGTCCTGAATGGCGGTAGCCTTCTTGAAGGTGACGACGGAGGTCAGGACTTTGCATCCCGCGAAAGCGCCGGCGCTGATCGTGGTCACCCCGGCGCCGCCCTTGACGGTCTTCAGCTTCGGACACTTGCTGAAAGCGTTCTTGCCGATGGTTTTCACCTGGGCGCCGATGGTGACCGTGGTCAGCTTCTTCATGCCTTTGCAGGCACTCGCTGCGATGGATGTCACATTATAGGTCTTTCCGTTGGCTTTGACCTTCGCGTTAATCTTCAGGGTGGTCGCTGTTGTCTTGGCGGCTTTCGCGAAGATGGCAGTTTTCTTTTCGTGGTTCAGGTTGTATATGCCGCCGTTTGCCTTGACCTGGTCAACAAGGTTGACCTGATAAATAACGGTCTCGGTAATGTCCTCCTTGCCCATCACGCCGGATACTTTTGTCTTGCTTGCCTTGTATCCTTCGAGAACCGGGGACTTAACGGAATACTTCTTTCCCTCTGCCAGCTTTTCCACATGGGAATCCGCTGCTTTCGACCCGTCCGCAAACACATAATGGATGGTCAGCGTATGCCGGGAAGACGGCGTCGCGGTTGGCGTCGGCGTGGGGGTTCCGCCGGTCGCGGTGGGAGTCGGCGTAACCGTACCTGCCGGCGTTCCGGTGGGTGTTGCCGTCACTGTTTCTTCAGGCGTGTCGGTGGGGCCGGGATCCAGCGGCGGGATCTCCACCTCAATCGTCTGCACGGAAAACAACTCGCTCTGAAATGCGGCGGACGTATAGGTCATGATCCCCCAGGATTCAGCGGTGGCCGGAGTGGTCACCTTTCCGGTGGCGGATACGGTTTCGGTCACGTTGTGGGATGCGTCCCGCCAGCAGTACATGGTTCCCGTAACCTGGCTGTAATCCTCCGCCCATTCATACTCCGGCCCGTACCAGTCATGGCCGTACGGTTCGGTAATGACCGTCTTTTCCTGCACCGTAAAGCCGGGACTGCTGAACTCATTGGAAACGTAATGGATTTCACCCTGTTCCGTACAGGTGGCCTCGACGATTACTTCACCGTAAACCCACACGGTTTCTTCTTCGGCATGCTGTGCGTTTTTGGTGCATGTATGCCGGCCTGTCACGGTTTCATAATCCTCCGCCCAGATGTATGTCGGTTCGCCCCAGGCGTGAATCAGTTCAGAATTCTGGTTGTTGGCCTGCGCCCACTCTGCCGCGTAGGAATCGCAGTTCGCGACGATGCACGCGCTGCAGGAATAGAATGCGTTGTCGCCGATCGACGTGACGGCGTCCGGCAGGGCAACTCTTTCCAGATTGCTGCAACCGGAAAACGCCCGCGCGCCGATGGATGTGACCGTAACCGGAACAGTGACGGAGGTCACATTCCGGTTCCCTGAAAACGCGGAAGCCCCGATCGCGGTTACACCGTTCGGAATGCTGATTTCATCGGTGTTCGCGTCCGCGCCCGCGCAGGACAGCCCCGTCTCCGAATCGCCCGCAAAGATATACTTCAGGTTGCAGGCGTTCCCAGGAACACGGAAGTCATATCCGGCTTTCCCCAGGGTGCGCGCTGTTTTGCTGTCCAGCGCGCAGTACCGGATCGTTCCGGAGCTGAATGCGCTGTCTCCTGCCGTAGTAATCCCGGCCGGAAGATTCACGGACGTCAGCCTGCTGCAGTTGTAGAAAGCCTTGATCCCGATGCTTGTCAGCGCGTCCGGGAGAACAATCTCCGTCAGCTTGCTGCAGCTGTTGAACGCATAATCTCCGATCTGGGTCACGCTGCTCGGGATCAGAATCGTTCCGAGATTTCCGCAGCTGTTGAAAGCATAGTTGCTGATAGCGGTAATGCTGTCCGGGAGCGCGACGTCTGTCAGGGCGCTGCATCCGGAAAATGCCCTTGCCCCGATCGCGGTAACGGT
Source organism: uncultured Clostridia bacterium (assembly GCA_946413245.1). Taxonomy (GTDB): domain Bacteria; phylum Bacillota; class Clostridia; order Christensenellales; family Aristaeellaceae; genus Aristaeella. The sequence goes on along the minus strand of CAMKJS010000012.1, from coordinate 13,844 downwards.
GATCGGAATCGTCACGCTGTTCACTTTGGTATGGCCGGAGAACGCTGAAGCCGCGATCGACGTCACGCCTTTCGGGATATTGATCTCCCATGCTTCCGCGTCCGCCCCGGCACATTCCAGGCCGGTCTCGCTGTCCCCTACGTAGACATATTTCAGCTTGCACGGATTCTCCGCAATCCGGAAAACGAATCCGGCCTTGCTGAGCGTGCGCGCTGTTTTGCTTTCCATGTTGCAGTAACGGATGGTGTCGGTCGTGAAAGCATTTTCTCCTACAGCGGTAATTCCCTCCGGAAGGGTCACGGAATCCAGCCTGCTGCAGTTGTAGAACGCCTTGATCCCGATGCCGGTCAGCCCGTTCGGAATCGAAACCTCCGACAGCTTGGAGCAGCTGTTGAAGGCGTAATCGCCGATCGCAGTCACGCTGTTCGGAATGGTGATTCTCTCCAGGCTGCTGCAGCTGTTGAACATGTATGCGCTGATCGCGGTGATGCTGGTCGGAATCGAAACGTCCGTCAGGGCGCTGCATCCGGAAAACGCCCGGTTTCCGACGCTGGTCACCGTGTCCGGGATCGTGGCCCTGGTAGCCTTTGTCTGACCCGAGAACGCGGACGCGCTGATGGAAGTAACTCCGTCCGGAATGTCGATGGCTGTCGCGCTGAGGTCGGCGCCGATGCATTCCAGCCCGGTCCGCGCAGTGCCGGTATAGATATATTTCAGGTTACAGGCGTTGTCCGGAAGCCGGAACGAAAATCCGGCCTTGCTCAGGGTCTCCGCGGTCACGCTGTCCAGGCTGCTGTACCGGATCGTTCCGGATGCGAATGCGTTTTCTCCGATCGCGGTAATATAATCCGGAAGCATGATCCCCGTCAGACGGCTGCAGTCAGAAAATGCCTTGATCCCGATCTGGGTCACACTGGCCGGAATACTGACCTCAGCCAGTTTTCCGCAGCTGCTGAACGCGTAATCCCCGATCGCCGTCACGCTGCCCGGAATCCCGAAATAAGTCAGGCTGTCGCAGTTGTAAAACGCGTAATTGCTGATTCCGGTAATACTGTCCGGGAGCTCGACACCCGTCAGCACGCTGCATCCGTAAAACGCCCTGACGCCCAGCGCGGTGACGCTGCCCGGAATCGATATGCTCACAAGCTTTGTATGGCCGGAGAAGGCCGACGCCCCGATGGAAGTGACGCCGTTCGGAATCTCGATCTCCGTGGCCGCGTTATCCGCTCCGATGCATTCCAGCCCGTCGATCACCGTTCCGGAATAGATGTACTTCAGCTCGCAGGCGTTATCCGGCGGCCGGAAGGAAAAACCGGCGTAGCTCAGCGTTTTCGCGGTCGTGCTTTCGGTATTGGCGTACCGGACCGTCCCGGAAGAGAAAGCGTCTGTCCCGACGCTCTTGATTTTGTCTGGAAGCACGATCGTTTTCAGCGCGCTGCATCCGTAAAACGCCTTGTTTCCGATGCTTGTGACGCCGTCCTTCATGTTCACGGATGTCATGGCCGTGCAGCTCTGAAAAGCGGAATCCCCGATGCCGGTGATTCCCGAATCCAGTACGACGGTCTTGATCTTCGTTTTGCCGGCCGCTGCTGCAACAGAAGAAGAAATCACTCCCTCTCCCTTCACGGCAAGTTCTCCGGTGTCGCTCAGCGTCCAGCTCAGGCCGTCCGTCGTCCCGCTCGTCGCGGCCAGCGCCGGTCCGCAGACAGCAGCCAGCAGCAACGCTGTCAGGATAGCCAGTATTATCCATTTCCCGAAACGTTTTTTGGTTGTGATCATTCCCGCAGCCTCCCATGTCCCGCAAATCGGATCTTCCGGAACGTAAACAGGTCTGTTTCCGTTTTTTGCCGGAAAAAATTATACCGCAACCGCCTGCTGATTTCAAGGACCTGATGGATCAGCAGGTGCCGGATTTGACTCTTTTCCTCTTTTTCATGTATAATAGCGCAGAATATCGCCCCGGCGATCAAAGGAGTGCTTGCTTCATGCGGAAAGCGTTCTGCCTTGTATTATGCGGGCTGGTCTGCGCGCTGTCGCTGCTGCCCCTTCTTCCGGCTGCCGCGGAGTCCCGGACTCCAGCGCCGATTTCCTATGTGCCGTTTGATGAGCTTCCTCCCGTGGTGGAAGGCCAGCATCACTATCTGATGCTGTGTGTGGACCTGTGGAAATCCAAACCCCGGCCGGATGGAATCGAGCCGCCCACCGGTGCCGGCGGCCGTCGCCGTGATCTCTACGGGAACACGGACGGGATCGTGCTGGTCACCCTGGATACCCGGGCGCACCGCATCATGCTCACCTCCATTATCCGGGATGCGCTGATTCACAAGCCGAACGGCGGCACCGGCCGCATCAACTACGTCTATAACGACTACGGCGCGGAGGAGCTCTGCCGCACCATCAGCGAGCACATCGGCGTGCGCATTGAAAAGTACATTCTGTTTGACTTCACCCAGATCGCCAATATCGTGGATTATCTGGGAGGAGTGGACGTGGATCTGAAGAGCTACGAGATCGACTACCTTCGCCGGTACGCCGTTCCCCCGGGATCCGTCCGGTCCTCCACCGGGCACGATCTCCGCGCTTCCGGCCATCATCCGGAAGGCACCTATCATTTCCGGGGTCACAGCGCGGTGATCTATATGCGTATCCGCAAGGCCGGCGGCGGCGGGGATTTTATGCGCACCCAGCGTGTCCGCACTGTGTTGAGCAATCTGGCGGACAAATGCCGGAATGTCACCTGGGACGAGGCGCAGGCCCTGGTGAACAACGTGATGGAGAACAACAATTCCACCAATATGAATCTGGAAGAGATGCTTGACGCCGCTTCCTATGCGTTCTCCCTGAGGGACTGCACCATCGAGGAGCTCCGGCTTCCGCCGGACGGCGCCGTACAGCCGATCAATTATCTGGAAATGGCGGCGCAGGAGGTGGACTGGGAAGCCTGTCGGGCCGCCATGGCCGATTATCTGCAGAACAGCTTCCTGGTCATTGATGACGATTAAGGCTGCCGGATCTGTACGCATTGTCACTTTGATTTGCCGCACGCAAATCAATCAATCTTTTTCTTTGATACCCTCCTGATGATCAACGAATTTGGAAGCCAGATTCGTTATGCAGTATAACCCGGAGGTTTCTGAATGAAATGTCCCGTATGCGGCGAGTGGAACCGTGCTTCCATGCCGCACTGTTTCCGGTGCGGAACGCCGCTGAACATCGACGGAGCTTCCCGTCAGGCCTGGAAGGATACGTTGCAGGATGACAGACGCCCTGCGGCATATCTGCGTGCCGACGAATTCGGTCAGGTGTCGGATCAGCCGGACAGCCGGGACGCGCTGGCCCGGGAAATGCAGGATCTGAAAAAACGCAAGCAGGAAGGCGCTGAGCTTTTGCAGCGTCTTCGGGAAAATACCGCAGAGCGGCCGTATTCCGGCATTGAAGTGGAAGAGCCGGAAGAAGCCCCGTCAGAGGACCCCTCTGTGCAGCGCCGCATCACCATGCGCCGCGTGTCGGACGAGGCGGCTGCCGCGCGCCGCGAGTCGGAAACCCGGCACCGGGTGCGCTTTATGGATGATACGGGTACCTTTGTGGAAACCCGTACCTATGATCCGATCACCCCGGGCAGTCTGCCGCTGGATGCTCATTCCCGTTCCTTTTCAACCCGGATGCCTCTGACGCTTCCCGCCCGGATCCGCCGGCAAAAGGTGTTCCGCCGGGTTGTCCTGTTCCTGCTGCTGGCAGCGGTCATCGGCACGGGCGGCGCTTTTGCGTGGCAGCGCTTTTTTGGTACCGGCGGTACGGTCGGGAATGCTTCCGGCGCCATCGTTACCGCCAGCATGACAGGTGAAGTTGGTTCTCACACGATTATGATTCCCGGCGAGGAAGGCACCTCCATCTACATCCGGGAACTCCACGCCAGCTACGCGGTCTCGGAAGGGTATGCCACGGTGGAAGTTCCCGACCATATCTGGTATGACAATCTGGAGGGAGACCTGAACGAAACCATGGACGTCACCCTGACGCCTTTCGTGAAAACCGCTTCCGGCCGGCAGCTCCCGATGGATCCCATTTCCTACACCATCAATATTCAGCTCAGTCCCATCAAACTGCTGTCGCCGGATTCCCTGCGCACCACCGTATCCACCCAGATGTACGCCATTAAGCTTGAGGTTCGTGCCGGTTCCCGGGTTACGGTCAACGGCAAGGACGTTTCCGACACGGTTGCCTCCGATACCGGTGAAATGAGCTATAACGCTGAGGTGCATCCCATAGGGGACAATATATACACCTTCGTCGTCCGCTCCCAGTACTGCCGGGACAACACCATCACGGTGGTGCTTTACCGGGAGAAACAGGATATTCCGCTGGACCTTGCGGTCGGCACGTTCGGCAGCACGGATCAGAACTGGATGAAGGTTTCAGCCACCACCCTGCCCGGAGCTTATGTGGAGGTAACCACCCCCCATTCCGATCTGAACATTACGGATCTGGATTCCACCGGCAAATTCACCTTCAACGCGATATTTGACAAAATCGGAAACAATACCATATCCATTATTGCCTCCTACCCGGGCCGGAAGCCTTCCAGGGTGGACCATACCGTGTATTATCTGCCGAAGGCGGATGAATACACCACCAAGGCCTGGCCGCTGGACGAGTTTAACTACAACGAACTGCTGAGCAACATGGTGGTCCGGGCGGAGCGCTGCCAGGTCTATGTGGTCATGGGCGTGGTGCAGCGTCTTATTTCCGAAAAGCCCCAGCAGGCAGTCATCAACACCAGTGAGGACGGCCGTTCCCGCCCCGTGGTCGTGCAGAACTATACGAAGACCGACTGGGTTCCGGGCACTTATTACCGGATCTACGCGGACGCGGATTCCATTTACAGCGGCATGCCGTTTCTCAACGCCCGCTACACCTATCCCAAATAAGGAGATGACCGGCTTATGAAACGCGTTCTACCCCTGCTTCTTGTTCTGATTCTGGCCTGCTCCGCCGCGTTCGCGGATCCTCTGCCCCTGGTGGAGGACCTGGCGGATGTGGTGGTAATTCCTTATGATGAAGGAAACCCGGATGCCGGCAAATATACCTTCAGCTACCGCTACCCCCGCGTGGACGAAAGCGACCCGGATGCGTACCTGGTCAATTCCTTCTATGATTATGAAGTCTCTAACGCCGTCGGCTTCGAAGTTCCGATGAACGCGGATTATTTCGCCTCCGTCGGGGAGAACGCGGTCAAGGATATCTCCTATCAGCTGACCTGCAATAACGACGTGTATTTCAGTATCCTGCTGCGCACGGAGGAAGTCATGGGCGATCTGGTGATCCGTTCCTATGCGGGCCATGTGTTTTCCCGGGCGGAAGGCAGCCCTGGTTCCACCCTTACGCTGCCGCAGCTGCTGAATATTCTTTCCACCCGGGAAAGCGACACCTGGCTTCAGGACCGGCAGACAGCCAAGGCGGACACGCTGGTCCGGCAGATGGTCTGGGATCAGATTCAGGAAAACAGCACGGGCATCCCCTATTATTCGGATTTTGACGAAGAAGCTTTCTCCGGCTGCTTCTTCCCGGAAGAGGATTTTTATCTCGATGAAACGGGAAATCCGGTCTTCTTCCTCCAGCCCGGCTCAGCCGCACCGGAGGATGCCGGCCTGCTGATCTTCCCCATCTCCCTGGAGGAGCTTTTTGATGAAATGTAAAAACAAAAACAGCGCAAAAAAAGGATAGCAATCTGCTGAAAATAAGCGTATAATGTTTGACAATTCATGAGAAAGAAGGGATTTCCATGCAGGAGATCAGCGTCACGCGTTCCACCAACCTGAAAGCCAAGCCGGCGGACGAGTCCGCCCTGGGGTTCGGCCGTCTGTTTACCGATCACATGTTCATCATGGACTATGTAGAGGGCCAGGGCTGGAAAGATGCCCGCATCGTTCCCTATGAGCCCTTTGCCATGGACCCCGCCGCTATGGTGCTGCACTACGGGCAGGCCATCTTCGAGGGCATGAAATGCTACCGTCGGGCTGACGGCGGTCTGCAGCTGTTCCGGCCCACGGACAATCTGGCCCGGATGACCCGCAGCGCGCAGCGCATGGGTATGCCCGCCCTGGATGAGGAAACCGCCCTGGAAGGCCTCAAACAGCTCATCGCGATCGAGGCGGACTGGGTTCCGCATCGGGACGGCACTTCCCTCTATATCCGTCCCACGATGATTTCCATGGACGTGGGTCTGGGCGTACATGCCTCGAAGACCTACCGTTTCTTCATTATCCTCAGCCCCGTAGGCGCCTATTATAAGGAAGGCCTGAAGCCCGTCAGCATCTACGTGGAAGACGAATATGTCCGCGCGGTGCGCGGCGGCGTGGGATTCACCAAGTGCGCCGGCAACTATGCCGCTTCCATCCTGGCCGGGGACATTGCCGAGAAGAAGGGCTTCTCCCAGGTGCTGTGGCTGGACGGTGTGGAGCAGAAGTATGTGGAGGAAGTCGGCTCCATGAATATGATGTTTGCCTATGGCAACACCATTAAAACCCCGATGCTGAACGGCTCCATCCTGCCCGGCATTACCCGCGACAGTATCCTGAAGCTGGCTCGTCAGCTGGGATATGAAACCGTCGAAGGCCGCCTGGATATCCATGAGATTTTCGAGGACGCCAAATCCGGCAAAATGACGGAAGCTTTCGGCACCGGCACCGCCGCGGTCATCAGCCCGGTCGGCAGTCTGTGCATGAAGGACGAGCGCGTCGTTCTGGGAGACGGCGGAATCGGTACCCTTTCCCAGAAGCTGTATGACACCCTGACCGGTATTCAGTACGGCCGGCTGGAAGACAAAAACGGCTGGATTCTGAAGCTTTCTTAAGAACTGGTCAATCAAACCGGACGAACTTGCGGAATAATGGATTTGCAATTTTGCATATCCATTCGGAACAAAGGATTTTTATGCTCAGAATAGGTGGCAGCACCCGCCCGCTGCACTGGGCGGATAAAACCATGAGCGGCCTTCGGGCCCGACAGCTTGAGGCATGCGAGAAGTATCTCGCAGGCCTTTCCTGTCATTGCCTTTTTGACGCGGACTGCACCGACGCGGACGCGGAAGATCTGTATGATCTTTCCTGGTTCGCGTCGGAGGAGAAATATCTGCCTGCCCGGAAGCGCTCTCTTCATACGATTGATGAGCTGCGCACGAGGGTGCTGAGTCTCTTTCCCGCCGAGTTTGCCCTGCTGTCGGAAGACGAGCATGAGCTGGTGATCCGCGCGGCCCTGCTGGGCGGGCACTATCCGCTGCGGGACTGGGATGAAACGGATCCCGCGCGCAGTCTCGTACGCCGTCTCTGGTGCAAGGTGGAGAAGCTGGAAAACGATCTGGTTCTGTCCCTGCCCCATCAGCTGTGTGTAACCGCGCTCCTGCTGCTTACAGGGGAAGCTCATGTTCAAATCAGGGAAATTCTCAGCCGGGTCATGGAGAATGTGGAGGACAGCCTGTATCTCCTTGGTGTCACGCGTGTAAACGGGCCTCTGCTGCATCTGAAATCCCTGCTGAAGGAAACCTTCGTTTCCGGCTTTCCGCAGCTGATTGAACGTTTTCTCTATGCTTCCTGTGATTATCTGTACGGGCTGGACGGAGAAGCCCTGCTGATTCATCCGGGTCTGGCGGATCCGGACCGGCTTCTTCAGTCCCCGTCTGCCAATTTCAATCTTTCCGTACTGAATGAAGAAGATCTCTCTTCCGCCCTGGACAGCCTGGAATCGATTGAAAACCCGATTTATGACCGGATGCTCGGCCTGATGATGGGCGCTGTGCGCCCGGAAATCACACCGGAGGACGCCGTGGAAGATCTGATCATTCTGGCTAAGCAGAATGTTCCTTTCGCAGATATGCGGGAAGTGTTTTCCGCCATGCTCATCATGCAGCCTACCCGGGAAATGCTGAAGGCGCTCAAAGACCTGAGCGACCTGATTCCCCGCTGGCTCTGTCTGAGCACGTCGAGGCTTCAGTAATGATCTGCCGGCGTTTTGTCGTTCCGCGTGAGGCTGACGGCCAGCGTGCGGACGTCTATCTTCGAAAGCAGCTTCCCTCCCTGACGGAAAGCGCGTTGCGGGCTTTATTTGAAAAGCGGGATGTCCGGCTGGGTGGCAGCCGGATCCGCAAAGGGAACACGCCTCTGCGCGCCGGCATGGAACTGTTGGTCTATCTGCCGGAGGATCGTGACGAGATTCCTGACGTCGTCTATGAGGATGCGGATGTGCTGCTGGTGTGTAAGCGTCCCGGCCTCTGTGTGGAGGCGGATCCCGACGGCGGACCTTCGCTTGCTGAACTCTGTCTGCGCCATGTGCGTCTGGAGCAGCCGGATGCGCCGCCTCCTCTGCCCTGTCACCGGCTTGACAGCGCAACTTCCGGTCTCTGCCTGTTCGCGAAGAACGCGCGGGCGCATGAAATACTCCTGGAAGTTTTCCGGCAGCGAACGCTGGACAAACGGTATGAATGTTTGGTCCGTGGCATTCCCAAGCCTCCCGCCGCGTTGTGCAGGGCCTATCTCCTGAAGGATTCGGAGCAGGCGCGGGTTCGGATTTCGGATCGTCCCATGCCCGGCGGCAAAACTATCCTGACGGAGTATGAGACCCTGGAAGCCGGTCCGGTTTCCAGGCTTTCCGTGCATCTGATCACCGGCCGGACCCACCAGATCCGCGCCCATCTCGCCGCCCTGGGGCATCCGATCCTCGGAGATGACCTGTACGGAGACCGTTACTTTAACCGGTCGCAGAATGCCCGGACCCTGAAGCTGTGCGCGGTTTCCCTCCGGCTGGACACCGGCGGAGCCCTGCCCGTGCTGGACGGCCGGAACTTCGTCATTCCCGCGCCGTTCTGATGATCGCATTGATTTGCCGCAGGTAAATCAATCCCATGTGTCCCCTGCTGATAATAAACAATTTTGAATTCTGGAGGTATCGGTATGCTGTCTCAACGTCCGCCCCTCGGCTGGAACTCCTGGAACACGTTCGGTTCAAATATCTCTGACGCCCTGATCCGTGAAATGGCGGATATCATGGTGGAAAAGGGGTATCTGGCCGCCGGCTACGAATACCTGGTCATTGACGACTGCTGGTCCCTGCGGGAGCGGGATGAAAACGGCCTGTTGGTTCCCGATCCGGAGAAATTTCCACACGGAATGAAGGCCGTCGCGGATTATGTTCACAGCAAAGGCCTGAAGTTCGGCATGTATTCCTGTGCCGGCGTCATGACCTGCGCAGGATATCCTTCCAGTTACGACCATGAGTTTACGGACGCGAAAACCTTCGCTTCCTGGGGTGTTGATTTCCTGAAGTACGATTTCTGCTTTTTCCCGGAAACCGGAGACTGCCGCGCCCGCTATCAGACCATGTCCATGGCCCTGAAGGCCAGCGGCAGGGAGATTCTCTTCTCCGCCTGCAACTGGGGGCAGCACGAGCCCTGGAAGTGGATGCGTTCCGTCGGCGCGCATATGTACCGTTCCACCGGGGACATCATGGATAACTATATTTCCTTCACGGATATCTTCCGCTCCCAGATCGACAACCTGTGCATGAGCGCCAACGGCTGCTACAACGATATGGATATGCTCACCGTCGGCATGTGCGGCAAGGGCAACGTGGGCCTGGGCAAAGTCTGCACCTATGAGGAATACCGCCTGCAGTTTGCCCTTTGGTGCCTGGCGGGCGTTCCTCTGATGATGGGCGCCGATCTCCGCTCCGTTCCGGAGGAGTACCGGCAGCTGATGCAGCATCCGGATCTCCTGCGCATTGACCAGGATGAAGAGTCCCGTTCCCCCTTCCTGATCCGGCGCGCGTCGGTCACAACCTCGAATCCGAATCCGAAGGAAGGGGAATATCCCTGGCGTACGATTCCGGACGCTTCCTTCACGTTCCTGCGCCATCTCTCCGGCGGCGAATTCGCCCTGGCCTATATTAACCTTTCCGACGCGGAAGCGCGCATCAACTGTGAATTTGCGGATATCGGCCTGCCGGCAGGCAGCGGCATGACCCTGCAGCTGCGGGACGTGTTCACCGGTGAGGAAATCGGCCCCCGCACGGATTTCTATTCTCCCTCGGTACCCGGGCATGATCTGAAACTCTATCTGTGCCGGATGGTGCCGAAGAAATGAATCAGCCGGAATCCCGCTGCGCGCGTTGCGGCGCGCTGCTTTCCCGGGATGAGGTCGGCCTGACCAGGAAGCTGATCAACCGCGGAGCAGCGGAGTTTTTCTGTCTCTCCTGTCTGGCTGCTCATTTTGAAGTCTCCCCCGACGTCCTCCGGGAAAAAATCCGCGAATTCCGTGATATGGGCTGCACCTTATTCCTGTAAAAGAACGACCTGCTTCGGCTCATCTTCGAAGCAGGTCGTTCTTTATCATCTATACCATAATAAACTTTTACCATACCGAAGGTCCAGGACGAAGCTCTGATAACCGACTGTGTCGGAAATCTTATCAGAGCTGAGTTCAACCGAAACGGAGCAAGCTCCACTGTGTGGAGTTGCGACCATTGAGGTTGCGGATCGATCGGAAAGCCCTGGTCGCGTCCTCAGACGCGAAACCTTACCATGGATCCTTCACCGCCGGCAGCAGCTCGGAATGCCCAACCCCCAGAATATCGCTGCTGGAACGGGAGGAAAGATTCCGCTTCTTGTTGTCCATCTTGCACAGCTGATGCCCCATAAAAACGATGCTGGCGGTCTGGCCGCCGTCCAGATTAAACCCCACGGTACAGTTCTTCTCCATCAGCTTTTCCGCCAGGAAGCGAATACCGGAACCCCTGCTGCGGGTAATCCGGCCCTCCAGCATCATGAAAAAGTAATGCCCCTTTTCCACCATACCCACGGCAACCCGCTGGGCGGTGCTCTTTCCGTACTGGTTCAGGGCTTCCTCGTTCAGTTCCCCGTCCCGGATCAGCCAGGGCCCGAACGCCAGCACGTCCGTCACGCCGTCCTCCAGGTATTCCTCAGCGGTTCGCTCGTCGCTGTAAAAAACCTTCATATCCCCGTCCGGGTAGATCGCCAGGCAGTCCAGATTCGGAAAATGCTTGGAATTCTTTTTATACGTCCTCTCTGAAATCACCTTCCCGTCCCGGATTACGATTCCCACTTTGGACTTCTGCACGACCCGCGTATTGGCATAGTCTCCGGAAACTGCGATGACAGTCCCGGTTTTCCGGGCCAGCTTATAAGGATATTCCACGCTTTTCGCCCAGTGCTCCGGGTCGTTCGCGATCATGCGCGGCCCGGTGCTGCCCTCTGCGCACCAGATTTCCGCTTCGTACCAGACCTGTTTGGGCTTTTCCGTGCTTCTGCGGTAGATTTCCACTTTCAGCGTATCGCTGGCATATCGCCAGATCCCGTTGTCCGCGTCCTCGAATACGAACTCGCCGTTGTCCAGAAACCCGTTCTCGTTCAGTTCCGGAAAAGTGCCGGACTCCTGTTCTCCGGATTTCTCCGCCCGGACCGCTCCAAATGGAAACGCCAGCAGCAAAGCTGCCAGCATACAAAGGATCTTATTCATTCTTCTTTTCCTGTTCCTCCCGGCTTCAGCTTGCGCCCATCATCCGGTGAAGCACTTCCTGATAGGCTTCCGCGACGCCGCCAAGGTCTCTCCTGAACCGGTCTATATCCAGCGGCTCATGGGTCCGGCTGTCCCAGAACCGGGCTGTGTCCGGGGTAATCTCGTCCGCCAGCAGAATATGCCCGCCGAAGCGGCCGAACTCCAGTTTGAAATCGATCAGTTCAATATTGATCTCCCGCAGGTATTCACCCAGCACTTCGTTCACCTTCAGACTGGTCCGGGTGATTTCGTCCATCTCCTCCGGGGTCGCGGCCTTCATGGCGTAGATATGCGTGTGGTTCACCAGGGGATCTTCCTCCATTTCGGTGTCCTTCAGCACGAATTCCACCACCGGTTGTTCCAGCGCCATCCCCACCGGAAGCCCTGTCCGCGTGGCCATTTGCCCGGCTACCCGGTTCCGGATTTTCACCGCGAAGGGCAGCATCTCGCACCGTCGCACCAGGCTGTGGCGGGAATCAATCCGCTCCACGAAGTGGCTTTCGATTCCATGATCCGCCAGCAGCGTAAACAGATGCTCGCAGATGGAATTGTTCACTTCTCCCTTGCCGAGGATTCTTCCCCGTTTCAGGCCGTGAAAAGCCATTGCTTCATCCTTGTAATATACAATTGCGTATTCGGGATTGTCCGTCGCGTAAATCCGTTTTCCTTTTCCTTCCCGTAAAAGGTTTCCGATCTCCGGCATCGGGCGTTCCTCCGTTTCTCACAGCATGGCTTAGTGTACCATTTTTCGGGCGTTTTCTCAAGTGCCGAAACATGTCGACATCCTCCCATTTTTGACAAATCACGGACGATTTCAGTCGTTTCCATCAGATCGTTCGCTTTTTGTGGTCTGTACACGGCAATCGCCGGCAAAAAGTGAAAAACCTCCTTCTCTTTTCTTGCCAACCCGCCGGAAGTGTGCTATCATGAGCATGTGGTAATATATCCCTTTCAATAAGGAGGAAGACTGATCCGTGAAGAAGAGATTCGTTGTTTTACTTTTGGCTATGCTTTTTTCTGTTGCTTTCATAGCCCATGGTATAGCGGATATTGTCACTATTTATCCCGAGGGCTTCTTTATTGATGAAGATGACGCAAAGAATGTGGATAAGATGATCAATAACCTGCGTACTGATGAAGGGCTGAAAAAGCTTGCCTGGGATGCTTCCCTGGTAAAAACTGCGCAGCAGCGAGCCATCGAATTTGCAATCTACTTCGATCATGTCCGGCCTAACAATTCCAAACATACTACCGCCTTCCCCGCGGACTATACTGAACCGCGGGAAATCGTCAATGGCCGGTCTGATTTCAGTTCGGCAGATGCGATGTTCAGTTTTTGGCGTGATAACAATGCTTATCGTCAGGATATACTGGATGATAAGTACGATTGCTTCGGTGTTGCCCATGTAACCTATGGAGGAATACATTTCTGGGCTTTATGTCTGGCACATACGCCTGCCTCCGGCACTGGCCGTTTTCCGATTCAAAGAGGCTTTCCGGTCGAAATCAGTTCAGATCTTGTCAAACTGAACACAATCCAGTATTCGAATCAGGTTTTGAAAGTAGGCGAAATATCTGAGTTCTTTGCCACCTTTACCATGGAGAAAACCCAACCGGTTGGCGTATATTTCCAGTACAAACCATACGAAGGTGTCAAGTGGACTGTGTCGAAAGGCGAGGACATCGTAGCTGTAGAATTTGATGAAGCACATAAAACAACTACGATTACAGGACTGAAGCCAGGCACAGCTACTCTGAAGGCGGAGGTCTTCGGAAAAACAAAGACTGCGACCATTTCCGTCCTGAGCGACAGCGTGACCGTTAACAGCGGAGTTTACTCCCTCAATCATGAAAAGAAGACCGCCGAATTGCAGAAGCCGGAAAAGACCTCTGTAAAGAACCTGAAGATTCCGGATACGGTCAAGGCCAACGGAATAACGTATAAGGTTACCGCCGTTGCTGCTTCCGCCTGCAAAGGGCTGGAAAAACTGGCCGCCCTCACCATCGGCAAGAATGTCGTCAGCATCGGCGCTGAAGCCTTCTCCGGCTGCAAGGCGCTGAAAACCATCACCATCAAGACGTCAAAGCTGAAGGCTGACACGGTGGGCGATAACGCCTTTACGGGAATTTACAAGAAAGCGACCGTCAAGTGCCCCTCCAAGAAACTGAAGGATTACAAAAAATTTCTGCTGAAGAAAGGCGTTCCCTCCGGCGCGAAATTTAAGCACATCAATTCGATAAATTAGGTACACAGAGCATCTTGTAGCGCTCATCCTCCAC
>CAMKJS010000011.1 GCA_946413245.1 uncultured Clostridia bacterium | reverse complement strand
CGGAAATCGGCAAGGCCTGCTTCAAGAACTGCAAAAAGCTGAAGGACATGAAGATCAAAAACAAATAACGCGCTTCTGATCAGGCCGGTTCGCGGGTTCAGCGAGCCGGTCTTTTTAATGGGTGCTCCAATGTTGTCATCAGGTACAGACGGATCCTTGTTGCGGAGGAGTTTGGGATATGAGTCAGGAAAAACAGACGGCGGAACAGCGTTCGGAGGAGGCGATCCGGAAGGCTGCCCGGAGCGAGGCGCAGAAAAACGCTCCCGCGAACCGGTCCGGGATCCGGAAATGGCTGAGCGGTCTGGGCAGGGATCTGTGGATCGTGCTGCTGGATATTTTTTCGGTGAATGCGGCGTATCTGCTGGCGCTGCTGGTCCGCTTCTACGTCAATTTCCAGTTCCGTCCGACCGTGAAGCATTATCTGACGTTTTTCTGGCAGTTCGCGCCGTATTATACTGTCATCTGTATTCTGGTGTTTATTCTGTTCCGGCTGTACGGCGGCATGTGGCGCTATGCCGGCGTGAACGACATGAACCGGATCCTGCTGGCGAACCTGGTTACCTGTGCCGTTCAGGTGGCGGGCACGCTGCTGTTTTTCCCCCGCCGCATGCCGGTGACCTATTATATCATCGGCGCGGTGCTGCAGCTGGTGTTCATGACCCTGTCCCGCTTCGCCTACCGGATCATCATCGTGGAGCGGAGAAAGATTCACCGGCGCAAGCTGCCGGCGGCCCGGGTCATGATCGTCGGAGCCGGGGAAATGGGACGCCGGATGATGCGGCATCTGGAGGACGACACCGGCCGGAGCCTCCGGCCGGTGGTGGTGATCGACACCAAAGGAAACGGCGGCGGACAGACGCTGGACGGAATTCCGGTGGCGGAAGGGACGGAACGCATTCCTGAAATCGCGGCGGAATATCACGCGGGAACCGTGCTGATCGCGGATCCCCTGCTCACGCCCCAGGAACGGGTGGACATTCGCACGGCCTGCCAGAAGGCAAACCTGGAGCTGGAGGATTACACCGGATACCTTTCCAATATGGGCGGACATGTATCCCTGACCGGAATCCTGGAGACGCTGAAGGGTCCCGTGATTCTGGAAATCGGAGACGAAAAAAAGAGCTTTGCCGACGGAGAGCAGGCGCTGCTCAGCCTGTCAGATCCCTATACAGTGGCCGCGGTGTCAGCGGAGAACGGTGCTGTGCTGATCCGGCTTACGGACAGCCGGGAGGAAGCGCAGGTCCGGAACGCCACCTGGGTGCGGAAGCATCAGGAGGAAACCGGGGAAGAAATCAGTTTCTTCTGATGCGAGAAGGAGATTTGAGCGATGTCGACATTTTTGAAAACCCGGCAGGAGGTTCTACGGGATCCGCGGTTTGCCGGCCTGGAACCCTTTCCTTCCCGGGTCTGGCTGTCTTCACCCACCATGCACGGGGACGAGCAGAAATGGGTGACGGAGGCGATCCAGACCAACTGGGTCAGCACCGTGGGTGAAAACATCGACGTGGCGGAGAAAATGGCGGCCGAAAAGATCGGGCGCAAATACGCGGTAGGCCTTTCCGCCGGCACCGCCGCGCTGCATCTGGCCATCCGCCTGGCGGGAGAAAAGCTGTACGGGCCGCGGCCGGCTCAGGTGGGCACCCTGACGGGACACAAGGTGTTCTGCTCGGACTGCACCTTTGACGCCACGGTGAATCCGGTGGCCTATGAGGGCGGCGAAGCCGTCTTCATCGATACGGAGCCCGACAGCTGGAATATGAGCCCGGAGGCGCTGGAGAAGGCCTTTTCCCTGTACCCGGAGGTCAGGCTCATCGTGGTGGCGCACCTGTACGGCACCCCGGGAAAATGTGAAGAGCTCCGGGCGATCGCGGACCGGCACGGCGCCCTGATTGTGGAGGACGCGGCGGAGAGCTTCGGCTCCACCTACAGGGGCGTGCAGACGGGCATGTTCGGGGATTATTCCATCATCTCGTTTAACGGCAACAAGATTATTACCGGGTCTTCCGGCGGAATGCTGCTGACGGACAGCCTGGAGGACGCTCACAAAATCCGGAAGTGGTCCACCCAGAGCCGGGAGGACGCGCCGTGGTACCAGCATGAGGAGCTGGGCTACAACTACCGCATGAGCAATATCATCGCCGGCGTCATCCGGGGCCAGCTGCCTTTCCTGGAGAAGCATATCGCCCAGAAAAAGGCGATTTACGAGCGCTACCGGGAGGGGCTGCGGGATCTCCCCGTTTCCATGAACCCGGTGCCGGAGGATACGGAACCCAATTACTGGCTCTCCTGTATGCTGATCGACGAGAAGGCCATGTGCCCGCAGGTGCGCAGCGACAAAAAGGCGCTGTACGCCAGCGATCCGGGCCTTTCCTGCCCGACGGAGATCCTGAACGCCATGATCGCCTTCAACGCCGAGGGACGGCCGATCTGGAAGCCGATGCATATGCAGCCCATTTATCAGAATCATCTGTTTATCACGGAGCAGGGGATTGCCCGGGGCCGCTCCAACGCCTATATCGACGAGGGAAAAGCGACGGACTTCGGCCGGGATCTGTTTGAGCGGGGCCTGTGCCTGCCCAGCGACAACAAGATGACGCCGGCGCAGCAGGACGTGGTGATTGAGATTATCCACCGGTGCTTCCGGTAAAGCGGAGGAGAGGCAACATGAAGATTCTTGTCATTGCTCCCCACCGGGACGACGAACTCCTGGGAGTGGGCGGCACCATTCTGAAGCATAAAGCCGCCGGGGATCACGTGACGGTATGCATCGTGACCGCCCGGGCGGGAGAACAGCTGCCGGCCGGAGCGGCGAAGCACCACGCGGAGATGCAGGAGGCTCACCGTTTCTGCGGGATTGACGACTGTATCGGCCTTCCGTGGCATCCCAACAAGCTGGAGCAGGCGCCGCGCCGGGAGTTTACCAAATCCTTTCTGGACCTGATTTCCGCGGTCGGCCCGGAGGAGGTTTACCTGCCCTTTCCGGGGGACATGCAGCTGGATCACCGGATGGTGACGGACGCGGCCATGGTGGCCCTGCGGGAGAAGTACGACCATCCCGTGAAACGGATCTATGCCTATGAGACCCTCTCGGAAACCGGGATCGGCATTCCTTCCCCGGAAAACGCCTTTATTCCCAACGTGTTTGTGGATATCACCGATTTTCTGGAAGCGAAGAAAAAAGCCCTGAGCTTTTATGCCAGCCAGATGTACCCCTTCCCGGACCTGCGGTCTCCGGAGGCGGTGGAGGCGCTGGCGCGTTTCCGCGGCGCCACGGTAAACGTTCCCGCTGCCGAAGCCTTTATGCTGATCCGGGAAACAAAGTAAGCGGAAGGAACCGACATGAAGAAGATTGCCTACAACGTTCTGAAACGCGCTTTTGACATCGTCGCGTCGCTGCTGGCGCTGATCGTCACTTCGCCCCTCTGGCTGATTTTCGCCGTGGGCATCAAGATTTCCAGCCCGGGGCCGGTGTTCTATACCTCCTTCCGGGCAGGCAAAGACCACAAACCAATTTCCGTGCGCAAATTCCGCTCCATGCATATGTATACGCCCACCGGGAACGGCATGCGCACGGAGGGCGGCTTTATCGCCAACGAGAACCGTGTTTTTCCCCTGGGAGCCTTCCTGCGCAAAAGCAAGCTGGATGAACTGCCCCAGATGCTTTGCGTGTTTCTGGGGCAGATGTCCTTTGTGGGTCCCCGGCCCTATCCGGAAAAGACGGTGCGGAAGTATTATTCCGGAGAGTATGAGGTGGTCATGTCCGTGCGTCCGGGGCTGACCGGGCTGGACAGCCTCTACGACTATACCCATGGGGAACTCTTCGTGAAGGACAATCAGGTGTACCGGGAAACCGTGCTGCCCGTGCGCACCGAACTGGCGAGAATCCATGTGGAGAACGCGGGGATCGCGCTGGACGCGTACTGCATTCTGCGGACCGTGAAGCTGATGACCGAAATCGTGCTGCTGAAGAAAAAGAAATTCGGATATACGCGCTGGGAAAAGGAAGCGCTGGCCCGGGTTGAGAAGAAGAAAACGGAGGAATAAGCGGGATGGATTTTTCCAAAGTAAGGGTGCTGGTGGCCGGAGGCTCCGGCAAGCAGGCCGTCGTAATCGTGCGGGCGCTGAAGGAAATCGGCTGCCATGTAACCGTGATCTGCTCCAAGAAGAACGCCACCTGCTATGTTTCCAACCGTCCGGATGAAAAGATTCTGAATCCGCATATCGCGAATATGGACGAGGAGTTCTATCAGGAATTGCTGGAGATGGCCAAATCCGGCAAATATGACGTGCTGATGCCCATCGGTGAAAAGGGAACGGACTTCGTCACCTCCCACGAGGAGGAACTGAAGCAGTACGTGCGGCTGGCCTGCGCGCCGCGCAGCTCCTACATCAACGCTTTTGACAAACAGCGCACGTTTGAGGCGGCGGCCCGCGCGGGCACGCCCATGCCGAAAACCCGCCTGCAGAGCCAGACGGTGGAGGAGTTCCTGGAGACCGTGGAATTCCCGCTGATCATCAAGCCGCGGAACGGTATGGGATCCGTCGGCTATCATAAGTTTGAGAAGCGGGAGGATTTCGAACCCTATATCCGGGAGCATGGGATCGATCTGGATCAGTATGTGCTGCAGGAATATGTGGATCACGAAAAGCGCCTGGGCACGATTCTGTTTATGGACGCGAAGGGCCAGGTGGATATGGCTTACGCGGACGTGGTGCTGCGCTGGTTCCCCATCGACGCCGGCACGGCCTGCATGCTGCAGATCGTGGACGCGCCGAAGGAGCTGGAGTATTCCGCCCGCCTGCTGCGGGAAATGAACTGGCAGGGTGTGGCGGCCATGTCCTATATGATGGACCGGAAAACCGGGGAGCCGAGGCTGCTGGAGATCAACGGCCGGATTCCGGCCAGCATCCGGCTCAGCGAAATGTGCGGATACAACGTGGGGAAGCTGCTGGTGCAGCTGGCTTACGGGGACGAGATCGAGCCTTACCCGGCGCATCACAGCAGCGGCCGGTACCTGCGGCATCTGGATATGGATCTGGCCTGGTTCTTGAAGGCGAAAAACCGCTTTCATGTGAAACCCTCCTGGTTCAGCTGGCGGAAGACGACGGAAGTGCTGTTTTACCGGGATGACATGCGGCCGTTTTTCAGCCACTTCTTCGCCCAGCTGAAGGAATACCGGAATATCCGGAAGAAGAAGCAGCACTGAACATCACGAAAGGATCAGGATCATGACGTCAAATCAGGGAACGGCGTGCTTTGCCTGCACCACGCCCTATCAGATCATGGGCGCCGTCTGCATCGCCGCGGAGAAAAAGCTGGTGGCGGATCTGGTGCTGGCCGGCGTGTTTTCCGGTTACCGGGAGATCGGCGAGCGCATCCGGGAAACGGGCGTTTTCCGGAACGTGGTGATCCCCCCGCTGGAGAAGTACTGGCGTCCGGGGAAAAAAGGCGTGGTGAAGCAGATGCTGCGCGCCCGGTCCCTGGTGGAAGAATTTCTGCCCAGGGAGTGGGTGTACGATACCTATTATTATTCCAGCCGGGCCAATCTGAAAAATATCCTGCTGCACGAGCTGTACCGCCGGAATCCGAAGCTGCGGCTGGTGCTGTACGAGGACGGGCTGGGAACCTACCAGCGGGATTCACACGTGCTGAACACGTCCTCGTCCCGGAGCCTGGCGGAAAAACTCCTGGGCTGGAATCTGTACCGGCCGGAGCGTACCACGATCCTGGTCAACCTGCCGGAGTTGTTTGAGAAGCCGGATTCCATGCGGGACTGCCCGGTGGAGAAAATGCCGGCCTTCAACAGCGATCCCTCCCGGGTGGACATGCTGAAATATATATTCGGCGTGCGGGAAGAAGACCGCATCACCCGCCGGGCGGTGATCTTCGACCCCATGCGCAGCCGCAAGGAAGCGCTGGCGGAGCGGGAACGGATCATGGACGAATGCTACAATCTGTGCGCGGAAGCGCTGGGGCGGGAAAACCTGATCCTGAAGCCGCATCCCCGCAGCCGGGACAAAACCACGGCGCAGGTGGATCTGTACGAAGGGACGGCCATCCCCATGGAAGTGCTTTACGCGGACATGGACAACCTGGACGACCGGGTGCTGATTACCTACGCGTCCTCCGCGGTCTACACGCCGAAGATGTTTTACGACCGGGAACCCTGGGTGCTGAACCTGTTCCGGATCACGGACAATAAGGAGGGCCGGGTTTCCGAATGGGAGACGCCGTATCTGAAATTCCGCGGGGTATACCGGAATCCGGAAAAGCTGATGGCTCCGGTCACCCTGGAGGAGCTCCGGGAATGCCTGCAAAAAGTGAGGGACGCCGATGGCTGAGAACCGGGCGGGTTCCTACCGCTTTTCGTATAAAAGCCTGACGGCGTTCCTCCCGATTGTATATTATCTGGTCAACGTATACCGGATGCGCGGCGGGTCGGCCCGGGTTTATCTGGCGGTGCTGGCGGTGCTGGGAATCCTGGGGGTCGTGACGATGATCCGGAACCGGGGAAGGCGCATGAACATGCTGCTGCTGTTCTCGGCGCTGTATGTGGTGTCGCTGATTGCCAACTGGATCCTGATCAAAAACGTGGACACCGCTTCGCTGTTCTCCCACGTGTGCCTGCTGGGAATGACCGCGGTCATGCTGGAATATCCGTGGTCCCGGCGGCAGGGCTGGTTCGGCTTTTACGCCGTGCTGGTGCTGGTGGTGGTGGCTTTCCTGACCCGGCACCAGACCCGGATTTTCGGCAGCAGCAACAACTATGTTTCCGTGATCATGCTGCTGGCCGCGGCGCTGTACTATCTGCCCCTGGAGGGCCGGGAGGGCCGGATCCGCCTGTGGGACGTGGCGCCGGCGGCGCTGACCTTCATGGTCTGCGTGTGGGCCACGGGGCGGGGCGGCATTCTCTGCTCCCTGGTGTTCCTGGTGCTGATCCTGCTGATGTTCATGCGCTCCCTGACCGGGAAAAACGCGCAGCGGATCGTGCTGCTGGTGATCGTGCTGCTGATCGCGGCCACGGCGCTGCTGCTGAGCAACGTCAGCCTGATGGACAGCTTTATGAACCTCGGCAAGTTCAGGACCCGCGGCGCCACCAGCGCCAGCCGGTTCCGGGTCTGGTCGGGGTATTTCGGCAAGATGGCGTCTTCGCCCGTGTATGTGCTGCTGGGCGCGCCGCTGCGGACGATTCCCCTCATCCATAACCTGGGGGATAACTGCCACAACAGCTTCCTGCAGCTTCACGCCTACGGCGGACTGCTGATTTTTCTGGTCTATATGGTGCTGCTGGTACAGGCGGTGGGCTATTATGTCACCCGGAAGCAGTGGCTCACCTTCGCGGTGTTTTTCACGCTGATCCTGCGGGGAATGACGGACAAATTCGTGTTCGGGCAGTACGGCATGCCCATTATGATGTATCTGACGCTGCTGCCGCTGATCCGGCGGCGGATGACCGCCCGGCAGTACGCCGCGAGCGTGACGGACCTGCTGGACCGCTATCTGCGCCTCGGCCTGAGAAAGAACAAGAGGAGGAATATCCATGGGTCGTATTGAGTCCTATCCCCGGCCCTTCGTGATCGCGGAGGCCGGCTGCAACCATATGGGAAAAATGGAAATCGCGAAGGATCTGATCGAAACGGCCGCCCACTTCTGCAAGGCGGACGCCATCAAGTTCCAGAAGCGGTGTCCGAAGGAGCTGCTGACGCCGGAGCAGTATAACGCGCCGCATCCGAATCCCGCCAATTCCTACGGCCCCACCTACGGCGCCCACCGGGAGTATCTGGAGTTCGACGCGGAGCAGCACGCGCAGCTGAAGGCCTGGTGCGAAAGCGCGGGGATCGTGTATTCCACCTCCGTGTGGGACATGACCAGCGCGAAGGAGATCGCGGCCCTGCATCCCCGGTTCATCAAAATCCCGTCAGCCTGCAACACGCATACGGAGATGCTGGAGTGGCTGTGCGACAACTATGAGGGAGAGCTTCAGATCTCCTTCGGCATGACCACCCTGGCCGAGGAGGAAGAGGTGGTGCGGCTGTTCGAGCGGAAGGGCCGCGCGAAGGACCTGATCGTCTACAACTGCACCTCCGGATACCCAGTGCCCTTTCAGGACGTATGCCTGCTGGAAATCAACCGCCTGCGGGACCGGTATGAAGGCCGGGTGAAGGCGATCGGCTTTTCCGGCCATCACCTGGGCATCGCCGTGGACGTGGCGGCATACACCCTGGGAGCGCAGTATATCGAGCGACACTATACCCTGGACCGTACCTGGAAGGGTACGGATCACGCGGCCTCCCTGGAGCCGGACGGGATCCGCAAACTGGTGCGGAATCTGAACGCCGTGCACGACGCGCTGACATACAAGGCTGAAGAGATTCTGCCCATCGAGCAGGAGCAGCGTGAGAAGCTGAAGTACAGGAAACATTGAGGTGAAAGAAACATCCATGAACGTCGCTTTTATTCCCGTGCGGGGCGGCAGCAAGTCCATCCCGCTCAAAAATATCCGCCCCATCGGCGGGCGTCCCCTGGTGTACTGGACCGTGCGGGCGGCCTGCGGCTGCGGGGCGATCGACCGGGTTTACATCGCCACGGACAGCGACCGCATCCGGGAGACGGTGGAGCACTTTGCCGCGGGACCCGAGAAGGAGCTGTTCGCGAAGGCGGAGGTGATCGGCCGGTCCGCGGAAACCGCATCGGATACGGCGTCCACCGAATCCGCCATGCTGGAGTTCGCACGGAACTACACCTTTGACAATCTGGTGCTGATTCAGGCCACGTCGCCGCTGCTGCAGAGCGAGGACCTGGACCGGGGCTTCGAGGCCTTCTTCCGGGAGGATACGGACAGCGTGCTCTCTGTGGTGCGCCAGAAGCGGTTCCACTGGGCGGAGGACGAAAACGGCATAGCCCGGCCGACGAATTACGACGTGTACCATCGGCCCCGGCGGCAGGATTTTCCCGGCTACCTGGTGGAGAACGGCGCCTTTTACATCACGGCCCGGGAGGATCTGCTGCGCACGGAGAACCGGGTGTCCGGCAGAATCCGGGCGGTGGAAATGAATGAGGACACCTTCCTGGAGATCGATGAACCGGCGGACTGGATCATTATCGAAGCCCTGATGAAGAAAAACGGGATTACCGCGCCGACAGAAATCCCGGAAATCCGCATGCTGCTCACGGACTGTGACGGAGTCCTGACCGACGGAGGCATGTATTACAGCGAAAAGGGCGACGAGCTCAAAAAGTTCAATACCCGGGACGGCGTGGCTCTCCGGCTGCTGCGGGAGCGGGGCGTCATAACCGGCATTCTGACCGGAGAGAACGTGGAGCTGAACCGGCGCCGGGCGGAGAAGCTGAAGCTGGATATCCTGGAGCAGGGATGCAAGGACAAGTGGGGCGCGGTGCGCCGCATCTGTGAGGAGCGCGGGATTTCCCCGGCCAACGTCTGCTACGTGGGCGACGAGCAGATCGACGTGGAGGCTATCCGGGAGGCGGGCTTCGGCTGCTGCCCCGCGGACGCCTGCGAAGAGGCCAAAGCGGCCGCGAATTACGTAACCCGGGCGCCGGGCGGCGCCGGGGTGCTCCGGGAGATCGTTTCCCGGATTCTGGAAAGGGGAATTCTGTGACAAGTCGGGCTGCAACTCAGGCAAAAAAGGGCGTGGCGCTGAAGGCCGGCGTCTGGTACGTGATTTCCAGTATCATGGTGAAGGCGGTTTCAATTATCACGACGCCGATCTTCACCCGGCTGCTCGCCACCACGGAGTACGGTAACGTATCGAACTTCAATTCCTGGTATTCCCTGCTGCTGCCGGTGTTTACCCTGAACCTGACCTACAGCATCGGCCGGGCCAAGCTGGATTATTCGGACCGGCTGGACGACTATGTGGGTTCCGTACAGCTGCTCAGCGGTCTGATCGGCCTGGCCATTACCGCCGCGGCGATCCTGCTGATGGGGCCCGTGACCGCCCTGCTGGAGCTGACGGTGCTGGAGACCGCGCTCCTGCTGATTCATCTGCTGTTCGCTCCGGCGATCCAGATGGTGCAGAACAGCTACCGCTACAGGTATAAATACAAACAGAACGTGGCGATCGCCTGGTTTACCGTTCTGTCCACCACGCTTCTGTCCCTGCTGCTGATCTGGACCGTGAAGAGCGACCGCCTGGACAGGGCGGTGCTGCGGATGATCGGCATCACGGTGCCGGGAATGCTGCTGTCCCTGTATTTCTGGTTCCGGGCGGCGCGGCGGAAGCACCTGAAGGTAAACCTTGAATTCTGGCGCTACGGTCTGATGATTTCCCTGCCCCTGGTGCTGCATACCATCTCCATGCATATCCTTTCCCAGTCGGACCGGGTGTTCATCACCAAGATCTGCGGCAAGGAGGATACCGCGTTCTATACCGTGGCCTATACCTACGGCATGCTGCTGCACGTGGTCATCGGAGCCGTGGGCGACGGCTGGCTGCCCTGGTTCCACGACACCTATTACGCGGGCCACTACGACGAGATCCGCAAGAGTATGAAACCGCTGGTGCTTCTGGTATGCTTTGTGGGGCTGGGCTGCACGGCGCTGGCGCCGGAGGCGGTGCTGGTTCTGGGCGGAAAGAAGTACGCGCATGCCGTCCCCTGCGTGATGCCGGTGGTGCTGGGGGTGGTCTGCCAGTATATTTACACCCATTATGTGAATATTGAGCTGCATCTGAAGAAGACGGGATATGTTTCCCTGGGCACGATTATGGCCGCGGGGCTGAATATCGCCCTGAACGCGATCTTCATCCCGAAGTTCGGCTTCGTGGCCGCGGCGTACACGACCCTGGCCGGCTATTTCTCCCTGCTGGTGGTGCACAAGCTGATTACCCGCTTCGTGCTGAAGGTGAGCATTTACGACGATCTCTTCCTCTACGGCGCGCTGGCGGTGACAGCGGTGATCAGCTACGGCCTGACCCTGACCTACGGGCACAATCTGCTGCGTTTCGGCCTGGTCGCCGCCGGGTTTGTCGTTTTCCTGATCGTATTCCACGATTATCTGAAGAAATGGGTTCATAAATTCGCGAAGAAGCTGGGCAGAAAATAAAAAACGGGAGAAAGGAGCGGGAACGGCGTGAACCTGAAGGCGCACGGGAAGCATCTGGCGTTTTTTCTTTCGCTGGCGCTTCTCCTCCTTTCCATGATTCCGTCCCTGATCCTGCGGGATCAGGCCTACGTCCGGGCGCACGATCAGCTGGACGGAGAGATTCCGGCTTATGTTCTGCAGACCCTGCACGCGGGGGACGCGGATATCCCGGAGTTCATGAGCGGGGAAAACAACAAGGCGTCCCTGGCGCCGGCGTCACCGGGCACGCTGCTGTTCTACCGGGCGGCGGAGCCGGCGCTGGCCTTCGTGCTCAACGAATGCTTCGTGCGGCTGGCGGCTTTCCTCGGCCTTTTCCTGCTGCTGCGGCGGCTGGAGGCGGCGCCCTGGGTGTCGGCGGTGTTGGCGCTGCTGTTTACGCTGCTGCCGTTCTATTCCGTATACGGGCTGGCGGTGATGGGGCAGCCCCTGCTGCTTTACGCCGTGCTGATGGCCCGGGACGGAAAAAAAGTCTGGCCTTATGCCCTGGGCGCGCTTTTCGCCGCCTTTTCCTCCCCGGTGCTGGTGGGCTACGCGGACTGTTTGCTGCTGGCCGGATGGTGCGTCACGGACGCGGTGCGGAAAAAGCCGCGGCCCTGGGCTTCCGCCCTGATGCTGGGGGTGCTGGCGGCGGTGTACGTCGCGCTGAACCTGAATCTGGTGAAGCAGCTTTTCGGGGGCGGCGCTTTTGTCACCCACCGGTCGGAATGGGTCCTGACTCCGGATCCCTGGTGGGATACGGTCAAGAGCATGTTCAACGAGGGCGTCTATCACGCGGAGGCCTCCCAGGGACCGCTGACCGGGTGGGTCCTGGCGGCCTGCGGGGTTGGGCTTCTGTTTCCGGAGCTGTGGGATCCGGCCCGGCGGGAGACGCTTCGCCGGCTGTGGGCGATGACGCTGCTGGCTGCCGGAGTCGCGGTGATCTACGCCACGTGGCGCAGCGCGCCGGTGATTTCCCTGCGCGCCGCCATCGGCGGGCCCTTCCTGCATTTCCGCTTCGAGCGCTTTTTCTGGCTGAATCCCCTGGCCTGGTGGACCGCGGCGGGGCTGACGCTGCAGCTGCTGTGGAGCCTGTGCCGCCGGGAACCGCTGGGACCGGAGGCCCCGGCCCGGCGGGAAGCGGCGGCCCGGCGGGCGTCCGCGGTCAGGACGGGGCGGATTGCCGCCCGTGTGCTCTGCGGGCTGCTGATCTGTTCCGCCGCGGTGAACGTGTACGACGTGAGCCCGCTGAAGGAGAACCTGCGGCGCCTGTCCGCGGGGGTGGAGGAAACCGCGAGCTCTTCCTTCCGGACCTTTGTCAGCCGGGAGCTCTTCGAGGAAATCGACGAATACATCGGCCGTCCGAAGGACAGCTACCGGGTCGGCAGCGTGGGGCTGTATTCCTCGGTGCCGCTGCTGAACGGCTTTCAGTGTGTCGACGGGTATTCCAACAACTATGACGTGGAATACAAGCACGCCTTCCGGGAGGCTATTGAAGGGGAGCTGAAGAAGAAAAAGAGCGTCCGCACCTATTTCGACGAGTGGGGCAACCGCTGCTATCTGTTTTCGGCGGAGCTGGGCAAATCCTATTTCTTCACGAAGGAAGACGACACCGTCATCAAAAAGCTGGCGCTGAACCCGGAAGCGCTCCGGGCCCTGGGCTGTGAATACATTTTCTCCGGCGTGGAGATCGAGAAGCCGGAAAAGTCCGGCCTGAAGCTGCTGAATACCTTTGAAAAGGAAGGTTATCCTTACCGGATTCGTGTCTATGAGGTGGAATCCGGCGACGAAGAGTGAAGGAAACAACCGATGACAGTTCAGAGACTGAAAGATCAGATCATTTACAAGCTCCGGAAAGACGGGTATGTCCGGGATGAGGCGTCCGGCAACGGCGGCGCGCAGGACACAGCCCACGTGACGCTGTATCTGGCCGGCAACGTCGGCGACACCGTTCTTTCCCAGTGCGTCCGCCGCACCCTGATGGACACGTTTGCCGTCCGGAGCTGGAAGCTGATTCCGGTCCGGAAATCCGTGACGCCGGAAACCGTGGCGAAGATGAACGCCTGCGAACGGATCGTGGTGGGCGGCGGCGGGCTGTTTCTGCCGGGAAAGAACGCCAGCCCCGTCAGCGGCTGGCAGTGGGACATCTCTCCGGAGAGCCTGCGGCAGATTACCGCGCCGCTGTGGGTGTTTTCTGTGGGATACAACTATTTTCCGGGCCAGGAACCGGAGCCCCTCTTTCTGGAGTCCCTGCGGCTGCTGGCGGAAAAGGCCTCTTTTTTCGGCCTGCGGAACCGGGGCAGCGTGGAGACGGTGAAGGCGCTGCTGCCGGAGGAGCTGCGGGAGAAGGTGGTCTTTCAGCCCTGCACCACCACGCTGATCCGCAAGGTATACGGCGACAGTCTGCCCCCGGTGAAGAGCACCGGGCGCGTGGCGCTGAACATGGCCTTTGACCGGGCGGAACGCCGGTTCGGGGAGAAGCGGGAGCAGATTCTGTCCGGCGTGGCGCAGGCAGCCCGGAGAATTCAGGACAAGGGATACCGGATCGAGCTGGTCTGCCATATCCGCGGGGACGCGGAGTATCTGCCGTATCTGAAAAAGGCCGGCGTAAAAGCCCGCATGACGGATTTGACCCGGTGCTTTCCGGATCAGGTGTTCCGGTACTACAGCAGCGTGGATCTGACGATGGGAATGCGCGGCCACGCCCAGATGATTCCTTTCGGACTGAACCGGGAAATCCTTTCCCTGGGAACGCACGCCAAGATGAAATGGTTCCTGGAGGATATCGGGGCGGAGGACTGGTACGCGGATCTGACGGAGAAGCCGGAGACTCTGCCTGACGTCATCACGGAGAAGTTTGAGATGATTCACGAGCGGAACCCCGAGGAGACCCGGCGGCGCCTGCTGGATGCCCAGGAGGAACTGTGGCGGATTACCCGCGGGAATCTGGACGCCCTGAAGCAAGGCTCCTGAAACGGATGGAAAAGGACAGATGAAGCGAGTGGAAATGATCCTGGGCACCATGACCTTCGGCGAGAGCGTGTTTGCCCCGGAGGTGCGGGAGTTCCTGGAAACCTATACGGCAGCCGGGGGCCGGGAGCTGGATACGGCCTATGTGTATAACGAAGGCGCCTGCGAGACCCTGCTGGGGGAGGCCCTGGCGGAGCTGAAGCAGCCGGTGCGGATCGCCACCAAGGTGAATCCGCGGATTACCGGCCGCCTGGACGGGGACGCCGCCCGCATGCAGCTGAACGAGAGCCTGCGCCGGCTGCGGATCGACTGCGCGGATAAGGTGTATCTGCACTTCCCGGATCCTGCCACGCCGGTGGAGGACGTGCTCTCCGCCATGGCGGAAATGCACGGCCAGGGAAAATTCCGGGAGCTGGGGCTTTCGAACTTTCCCGCGTGGATGGCGGCGGACGTCTGGCGCATCTGTGAAGCCCGGGGCTGGGTGAAACCCACGGTTTATGAAGGGATCTACAATCCCCTGACGCGTACGGCGGAGCGGGAGCTGAACGCCTGCCTGAACCGCTTCGGCATGCGGTTCAACGCCTATAACCCGCTGGCGGGGGGCCTGCTGACCGGCCGCTACCGCAGCTTTGAGGAAACGCCGTCGGACGGCCGCTTTACCCATCGGCCGAACTATCAGCAGCGGTACTGGAAGCGGAGCTTCTTTGAAGCCGCGGAGCTGCTGCGGGAAGCGTCGGAACGGGCGGGGCTTTCCCTGACAGAGGCGGTATACCGCTGGCTCACGCATCATTCCATGCTCTCCGCGGAGCGGGGGGACGCGGTGATTATCGGCGCTTCCAGCCTGCGTCATCTCCGGCAGAACCTGGAAGCCGGGCAGGCCGGCCCGCTGCCGGAAGAGCTTCTGCCCGTCTTTGACCGGGCCTGGAATACGGCCCGGCCGGACAGCCCGGAATATTTTACGCTTTATCAGAAAAAAACAAAGGAATAGAGGATTATGCTGGATCAAAAACGGGTGTTCGGCACCCTGGCGCGGGTGGGAGTCACTTTCTTCACCGGTGTGCCGGATTCCTATCTGAATGGCTTCTGCAACTACGCGCTGGCGCATTTTCCGGAGCGGAACGTCATCGCCGCCAACGAGGGCAACGCGGTGGGTATCGCCGCGGGCCACTGGCTCGCCGGCGGGGAGCTGCCCCTGGTGTACATGCAGAACAGCGGCCTGGGCAACGCGGTCAACCCGCTGGTTTCCCTGGCGGACGAGCATGTATACGCGGTACCCATGCTGCTGCTGATCGGATGGCGCGGACAGCCGGGCACCGGAGACTGGCCGCAGCACACGACCCAGGGGGAGATCACTCCCGGCCTGCTGGAGCTGATGCATATCCCCCACGCGGTGCTGAAGGACGACGCGGAGGACTTCGACCGTACCGCGGAGCAGGCGGCCGCCTGGTGCCGGGAACATCGCCGGCCCTTCGCTCTGATCGCGCCGAAGGGGGTTATGGCCGGGGAAAAGGCCAACAGCCTGGATGAGAAATATCCCCTGAGCCGGGAGCAGGCCATCGAAATCCTGCTGGATCAGATGCCGGCGGACACCGTCTTCTGCGCCACAACCGGCCGGGCTACCCGGGAGCTGTTTTTTCTGCGGGAGCGCCGGGGAGAGAGCAAGGCCCGGGATTTCCTGAACGTGGGTTCCATGGGGCACTGCTCCAGCGTGGCGCTTGGCATCGCCCTGCAGAAGCCGGACTGCCCGGTGGTCGTGCTGGACGGGGACAGCGCTTCCCTGATGCATCTGGGCGCCTGGACCATGGTCAGCAAGCTGCGGGCGCCGAACCTGCTGCACGTGGTGCTGAACAACGGCGTGCACGAGTCTGTGGGCGGGCAGCCCTCCGCGGGCCAGCTGGTGGATTTCGTCCGGATCGCGGAAGGCTGCGGCTACCGGACAGCCGGAAAGCCGGCGGAGAACGGACCGGAGCTGATCGAGCAGATCGCCCTTCTGCGGGGCGGAGGGCAGGCGGCGCTGATCGACTGCCGGATTCACAAGGGACTGAGCGGCAGGCTTCCGCCGCTGGAATTCAACCACCGGGAAGCGGCGGACGCCCTGCGGGAAACCCTGCAGAAACCATGACATAGAGGGAACTGACTGATCTGCCCAGGCAGATGAACGGGATGAACGATAAGGACGGAACCCCGAAGAAATCGGGAGAAAGGAAAACAGAAAACATGAACAGCATGGAAAAAACCCGGGCGTTTCTGACCTCGGTCGGGCTGCCGGGAGGGGACGCCTACGATCTGCCCACCTCCGCGAAACGCTTTGAGGACGGCGGCCAGTACCGCTTCGAGGTGCCCGGCATTCAGGGACCGAAGGTGATGCGGGCGCTGCTGGAGGCGATGGACGGATACGGCCTGTATCTGCACCGGGTGACGCAGACCCAGGGCATCATGCGCCTGACCGACGCGGAAATCGCGAAGATGGTGGAGCTGGCAAAGGAATGGCGCACCGACCTGATTCTGGCCATCGGCCCCCGGGCCACCACGGACACCTCCGCTTCCGTCAACACGGAGGAGGGCGTGCGCATGGGCTACCGCCTGCGGGGACAGGAACAGATCGTCCGGGCCATTGAGGACGTGAAGCGCGCGGCCCGGCTGGGCTGCCGGGGTTTCCTCGTGTACGACGAGGGCTGCCTCTGGATTCTGAATCAGATGCGCCAGGCCGGGGAAATCCCGGAGGACTGCCATTTCAAGGTGTCCGCCCACGCGGGCCACGGCAATCCCTGCTCGGCGAAGCTGCTGGAATCCATCGGCGCGGACTCCATCAATCCCGTCCGGGATATTCAGCTGCAGATGCTGGCGGCCATGCGCCAGGCGGTGGACTGCCCCATCGACATCCATACGGAGAATCCCAAATCCACCGGCGGTTTCATCCGTCACTATGAGGTGCCGGAAATGATCCGGATCGCCGCGCCGATTTATCTCAAGACCGGCGGCTCCGTGGCCGCCACCCACAGCTGGGACAGCACCGAGGACGACGCCCGCAAGCGCGCCAAGCAGTGTGTTCTGGTGAAGCGCGTGATTGACGAGTATTATCCCGAGGCGGTCTGGTCGCCGAGAATGAAGTAAAAAAGAAAGGAAATCCCCATGAGACACCATCAGTACAATCCCGATTTCAAGTTCGTCCGTGACCCCGAAAGCTTCGACAAGTATACCGACCGCGAGCTCCTGCAGTACTGCCTGGGCGCCGCCATGTACATGCCCGGCTTCAAGGACTTCGCCCCGAAGATCCTCAGCAACGCGATGCCCGGCCTGACCACCATCGTGCTGTGCTGCGAGGACGCCTGCCCCGAGGAGAAGGTGCCGGAGGCCGAGGAAAACATCCATAAGCTGCTGGACACCGTGACCAACGCCGTGAACGACGGCACCCTGGATAAGGACAAGGTCCCGCTGATCTTCGTCCGGATCCGGAACCTGGAGCAGTTCAAGCACTTCGGCGAGGGCCTGACGAAAAACCAGGTACGCTCCCTGTGCGGCATCAACTTCCCCAAGTTCAACGCGGAAAACGGATATGAATACTATGCTTATCTGCAGGATCTGAACGACCGCTTCGGGGAGATCATCTATGGCATGCCCATTATCGAGGATCCGGAGGTTGCCTACAAGGAAACCCGGATGTACGAACTCACGGGCATCAAGAAGATTCTGGACAAGTACCGCCACCTGGTGCTCCAGGTCCGCGTCGGCGGCACGGACTTCTCCTCCGTGTTCGGCGTGCGCCGCGGCGTGGATTACTCCATTTACGACATTATGGCGGTGCGGGAATGCCTGTGCGACATCATCAACGTCTGCGGCCGCAACAACGATTATGTGATCTCCGGTCCCGTGTGGGAATACTTCCGCGCACCGAAGTCCATGATGTTTGACGAGCTGCCCAAGCACGGCATCGAGGACTACCTCATGCGCCGCAAGGCCCTGGTGAACAACGAGATCGACGGACTGCTCCGGGAGGTAATTCTGGACAAGGCCAACGGCTTCGTGGGCCGCACCGTGATTCATCCCACCCACGTGAAATTCGTCAACGCCATGATGGCCGTGACGAAGGAAGAGTACGACGACGCCTGCCAGATTCTGGGCACCGGCGGCGGCGTGGTCAAGGGCACCGGCGGGAACAAGATGAACGAAGTCAAACCGCACACCAACTGGGCGAACAAGGTGCTGAACCGGGCCCGGGCCTTCGGTGTGATCGAGAACGAAGGCGCTTACGTGAAGCTGTTCGCCGTGGAAGAGTGAGCGGAGATTAACGGGGAGAAACGGATATGCCGAAACAACTGACTACGCCTATTTCGGAAGAGGCGGCGGAGGATCTTCAGGTCGGGGACGCGGTGGAAATCACCGGATATATCCTCTGCGGCCGGGACGCCGTGCTGCCGAAGGTGCTGCGCCTGATTGAGGAAGGCCGGGCCGGGGAACTGGGCGCCGATCTCCGGGGCCAGGTGATCTTTCATACGGCGGTGAGCCCCGCGGGGGTGGGACCGACCTCTTCCAACAAGCTGGAAATCGAGAGCTCCATCGCGCCGCTGTCCGCGGCGGGCGTGAAGCTGCATCTGGGCAAGGGTGCCCTGCACCCGGAGACCGTGGCCGCGCTGGACCGGTATAACGCGGTGTACGCGGTGATCCCGCCGGTTACGGCGCTGCTGGAAGCGAAAACGCTGGAGCGGAAGGTGCTGGCGTTCCCGGAACTGGGCATGGAAGCCCTGTATCTGATTCGGGCGGACCGGTATCCGGCGATCATCGGCGCGGCCCACGGAAGGAGTATCTATGACAAGGAGCAGTGAGGAGATCACGGCGCTGGTGCGGGATACGCTGGTGCGGGCGGGTTCCGCCTTCCGCCCCGATAAAAAGGAAGCGTACCGCTGCGCCATCGCCGGCGAAACGAATCCCCGGGCGAAGTGGGTGCTGGAAACCGTGCTGGAAAACGCGGAGACCGCGGAGAAAAACCAGAGCCCGCTGTGCGACGATACGGGAATCCCCCATCTGGTGCTGGAAATCGGGGAGGACGCGGCTGTTACCGGCCGTATGCTGGACGCAATCCGGGAAGGCGTGGCGCAGGGACTGCGGAAACTGCCCGGCCGGCCGATGGGAATTATGGGGAACGATTCCGCCCGCCTGGATCAGAGCGGCGGGCTGAACCCGGACAGCGCGGGCGTGGAGCCTGCGCCGATCCTGCTGCGCCGGAGTCCGGCGCCGGGAATCCGCCTGCATGTACTTATGTTCGGCGGCGGGCCCGCGATCCGCGGCAAAACCTATCGGGTGTTCCACCGGCACAGCACCGCCGTGGTGCTGGACGAAATCGTGGCCTGGGCCAAAGAGAGCGTAGCCCAGCTGGGCTGCTCCCCCTGCACCCTGGCGGTGGGCATCGGCCGCTCTCACTTCGAAGCCGCGGCCCGGATGCTGGAGGCGCAGACGGACGGCCGCTACGATGTGCAGAGCGACATGGAGCGGGAAATCACCCGCCGGGTCAATGAGGCGGGCATCGGTCCGCTGGGCCTGGGAGGCGGAGTCAGCGTGCTGGCCACGTTCCTGAAGATCGGACCCCAGCGTGCCTCCGGCGTGCGGGTGGTGTGCCTGCGGCCGGCCTGCTGCTTCGAGCCCCGGATTGCCACTGTGGAATTATAGCCGTTATCATATTGATTTGCCGCAGGCAAATCAATAAATCCCATGGATGCCCGCTGAGAATGAACGAATTTGGTTCCCAAATTCGTCAGGCAGTATATGAGAGAGGAGATCAAAGGGACGTGGAAGCTGGAAGCGTTTCCCGGGGTGAAGGCCTTCGGGGCGGAAAATCCATGGCGGCGCTGCTGTACGCCGTGCTGACGGGATTTCTGCTGCTGGAATTCATCTGGGAGATTCTCGTCTATCGCCGTGCCTATACGGCGCCGGCCTGGGTGCTGTTGCTCCGGCTGGGATCCGCCGGCCTGGGAATCTGGCTGGGAAAGCTATGGAAGGATTGGGGTTTCCGCTTTCTGGCAGCGCTGTGGATCCTGCTGTTTATCCGGGTGTTTTTTACGGATCAGGCCCGGCTCTTCGACAACGGCGTCAGCCAGAAACTGATGGCCGGCCTCTGGGCCTGGGGCGGCTGCTATGCCCTGGGCCGGGTGCTGGAGGAGAAGCAGCTGCGGCGTTTCGCCCTGATTCTGGCTGCTCTCTGGACGGTATGGATGCTGGCGAACTGCGGGCTGGGGCTATATGCCACCGTGACCCGGGTGAAAATTCCGAATCTGTCCGGCAAGGGATACTGGCGGGCGCTGGGAAAGATCGGCGCGGCCCGGCTGCATCTGGTGTACGGCGCCACGACCACCGGCGCCGTGCTGGCTTTCTCTGCGATGATCGCGGGGATCGCGCTGTTCGCGGTGCGCCCGGTGTGGGCGAAGATTCTGTTCGGCCTTTCCCTGCTGCCCCTGCTGCTGTGCCTGTGCCTGACGGACGCGCGTTCGGCCATGTTCATGACGGCTGCGGGCATCGCCGCGCTGACGGGGATCCGGGTATACCGGCATCTGGTGGGAGAGGATGTCAGCACGGAGGCCAGAACCCCGGTGCTGGCAGCCGCGGCGGCGCTGCTGGCGGCTGCGGCGGTGTTCGGCGTATGTATGATTCTGCTGCTGCAGGTGACGCCCCTGTTCAACCGCCTGCAGGTTCGCGGGCTGATTCCCCGGGCGCTGGCGGAGGCGGAAGCCACCACGGTGCCGAACGGCATGGCCTCCAGAGGCCTGGAGGAAGCCTATGAGCTCAGCGGGCGCACCGGCATCTGGAGGGCGACGCTGCGGTATATCGGCAAAAATCCCATGACGCTGCTGACCGGCACTTCCATCGACCGGACCATGTCCGGGGTCAACGCCCTGCGCAAAAACGCCTCATCCGCGGCCCACTGCCACAATCTTCCCCTGCAGGTGCTGCTGGAGGCCGGGATCCCGGGGCTCCTGCTGTTCTGCGCTTTTGTCGGCCTGCTGTTCACCCGGGCTTTCCGCGTGGTGCGGGATCCCGGTCAGCCCCTGTGGATCCGGCTGCTGCCGGCGATGCTGATTGGCATGGCGGTGGGCGAGATGGTCGAGTGCTATACAGCGCTCCTGACCTACGCGACGCCGGTCACGTTCTTCCTGTTCGCCGTGCTGGGCGTGATTTCCGCCCGGGGCGAGAGGAAACCGCTGTCCGGACTGAGGACAGGAGGTCTCCGTTATGCCGGGGACGAAGGCTGAGAAGGAGAAAAAACATGGAAGAAGAAAAACTGAGCGTATATGAAACGGACCGGTCCGGCGGAGACGGCCGCGGCGCGGGAAGCGTAAAATCCCAGGATATGGAGCTGATGCAGCAGCGGCTGTTTGAAACGCTGTCCTGCTTCGCGGATTTCTGCGAGGCCCACGGCCTCACGTATATCCTGGCCGGGGGAACCTGTATCGGCGCGGTGCGGGAGCACGATTTCGTCGCCTGGGACGGAGATCTGGACGTGGCGATGCTCCGGAAGGATTTCAACAGGCTGTTCGAGCTGTGGGAGAAAGAGGGAGATAAGGAGAATTTCTCCCTGTACCAGACCACGGAGGATTTCTGCGCCTATGTGCCGGTGGGAATCATGCGGAACAACAATACCACCTTTATCCGCGTGTTTGAGGAAGGCCTGGAGGACCGGAACCTGGGAGTCAAGATCGATATCGAGCCTATGGACGAGATTCCGGCCGACCGCCTGAAGCGCCGGATCCAGAAGGCTTTTGCCCGCGTGTACGTGGCGCTGATGACCCAGCGGATTCCGCGGCGGAAGTCGAAATCCGTCACGTTCGGCGTCCGCGCGCTGCTGGCGGTGGTCCGGAGCAAGGGGCTCCGGAACCGGATTCTGCGGATTGCCCGCAAGCAGATCACGAAGTATAACGGCACAGGCTGCAGCATGGTGGCGATTAACGGCCTGGGCCGGGAATCGCGCATGACCGACCTGACGGAAACGGTCCTGATTCCCTTCCACGGGCGGGAATGCCGCGTTCCCGCCAACTATGACGAATATCTGCGGACCAAGTACGGGGACTACATGAAGAAGCCGCCGCTGGAAATCCGGCGGTTCGGCGACAATCCCGTATACTATGATCTGAACATGCCATTCCGGGATTATCTGGCGGCGAAGAAACAGGGCGGCGCGGAGTAATTTTCTCCGGCCCAGCCAATCAGGAAAAAGCGAGGAAGAACATGAAAGCATTGATTCTCAACTCCGGACTCGGCTCCCGCATGGGCGTGCTGACGTCGGAGCATCCTAAATGCATGACGGAGATCAGCCCGCGTGAAACCATTCTGTCCCGGCAGCTGACGCTGCTGTCCCGGGCGGGCGTCGGGGAAGTGGTCATGACCACCGGTCTCTTTGATTCGGTCCTGGTCAATTACTGCCAGAGCCTGGATCTGCCGCTGAAGTACACCTTCGTCAAGAATCCGGTGTACGATCAGACGAACTATATTTATTCCATCTACTGCGCGCGGGAATTCCTGGAGGACGACATTCTTCTGCTGCACGGGGATCTGGTGTTCGAGGCGGAGGTGCTGGACCGGGTGCTGGCTTCGGAATCCTCCTGCATGACGGTGTCCTCCACCCTGCCGCTGCCGGAAAAGGATTTCAAGGCCCGGGTCGCGGACGGGAAAGTGCTGGCCGTGGGCGTGGATATCTTCAACGAAGCCATGGAAGCCCAGGCGCTGTACAAGCTGAACCGGGACGACTGGAAGCTCTGGCTGGACAGGATCATCGCGTTCTGCGAGGCGGGAAACACGAAGGTGTACGCTGAAAACGCGCTGAACGAGCTGCAAGGGGCGGCGAATATCGCCGCGCTGGACGTGGAGAACCTGCTCTGCGCCGAGATCGACAATCCGGAGGATCTGGCGGTGGTTTCCGCGCGGCTGAAGGAGATCGAGAACCGTACGGTCTATATGTGCTTTTCCACGGACATTATCCACGGGGGACATATCGCGATCATTCAGAAAGCCCGGAAGCTCGGCCGGCTGATTATCGGGGTTCTGTCGGACGAGGTGGTGGCGTCCTACAAGCGGATGCCGCTGGTGCCGGCCTCCGAGCGGAAGGCGATGTTCGAGAATATTACCGGGGTGTACCGGGTGGTGGACCAGAATACCCTGTCCTACCGGGAGAATCTGGAGAAATACAGGCCGGCCATCGTCGTGCACGGCGACGACTGGTGCTCCGGCTTCCAGAAGCCCATCCGGGACGAGGTCACGGAGATTCTCGCCGGGTACGGCGGAAAGCTCGTTGAATATCCCTATTCCAACGATCCCAAGTATAAGGACATCGAAGCCAGAACCCGCGCGGATCTGGCCATGCCGGACATCCGCCGGGGCCGCCTGCGGAGGATGCTGGACGCCAAGGGCCTGATTACGGCTATGGAAGCCCACGACGGCCTCACGGGCCTGATCGTGGAAAACACGGTGGTGCATCAGGACGGCGGCGCCCGGCAGTTTGACGCCATGTGGGTGTCCAGCCTCTGCGACAGCACGGCGAAGGGCAAGCCGGATATCGAGCTGGTGGATATGACCAGCCGGTTCCGGACCATCGAGGATATCACGGAGGTTACCACCAAGCCCATCATCTTTGACGGGGACACCGGCGGAAAGACCGAGCACTTCGCCTATACGGTGCGGAGTCTGGAGCGCCTGGGCGTGTCCATGGTGATCATCGAGGACAAGACCGGCCTCAAGAAGAATTCCCTCTTCGGCACAGAGGTGGAACAGACGCAGGACAGCATCGAAAACTTCTCGGAGAAGATCCGGGTGGGCAAGAAGGCGCAGCGCACGAAGGAGTTCATGATCTGCGCCCGCATCGAGAGCCTGATCCTGGAACAGGGCATGGAGGACGCCCTGGCCCGCGCGTTCGCGTTCGCGGAGGCCGGCGCGGACGCCATCATGATCCACAGCCGGAAGAAGGATCCCTCCGAGATTCAGGAGTTCGTGGATAAATTCCGGCAGAAGGATCCGGCCACGCCCATCGTGCTGGTGCCAACCTCCTTCAATTCCGTGACGGAGGAGGAATGGAAGGCCCGGGGGGCAAATATCGTCATCTATGCCAACCAGCTTATGCGGGCGGAGGTTCCCGCCATGCAGAAGGCGGCCCGGACGATTCTGGAAAACCACCGGGCGGAGGAATGCGACGCGATGCTGATGCCCTTCAAGGATATTATCCGGCTGATTCCCGAGGAAGTGTAAGCAATTCGTTGTATTTTTAATGCTTTTGTAATATATTTTAACAAATATTTAATAATTGCCCCAAAACGATCCCTTGACAAAACAGAACCCTTGTGGATAATTATCTTTACGGGATTCTATCTTAACGACTTTTGTATGTAAGGAGTGTTTCATCAATGAAGAAAATCGTAGCTCTGACTCTGGCTCTGGTGCTGGTGCTCGGCATCGCCGCCACCGCGTTCGCCGCCACCTATCCCACGGTAACCCTGGCCTCCAAGTATAAGAACAAGAAGGTCTGGCAGGGAGACGCCTTCACCTTTGTGTTCAAACTGAAGAGCAACAACTACTATCGTCTGTCCGACGGGACCTGGCGCGCCGAGTTCGCGACCTATATCGCGAAGGCCAGCAACGGGATCGTGTACGGCTATGACGATATCTACTTCACCGGCAACCTGAGCTACAAGCTGAAGCTGACCGGCGATGCCACCTGGGATATGCCCACCGGCAAGTACAACACCTTCTTCTCCACCTTCTACAAGTACGGCTCCAACTGGTATCCCTACTACATGAACTACACCACGCTGACCGTACGGTAATTCACGGTTTTCCCGGGGTCTCTGCCGAAATGGCAGAGACTCTTTTTTTCATTCTCGGAAGACGGAGGAAAGCCGATGAGGAAATCAATCTGCGTTCTGCTGGCGCTGCTCCTGGGTCTGAGCTGCGCCGCGGGCGTGTTCGCGGAGAGCGGCAGCTTTGAAAAAGTCGGGGGAGACCAGGCGGAAGAACGGATCCAGGGGATGATGGAGGGCGAGTTTGTCACGGCGGAAATGGCGACCCGCTCCGTCACGGACGATATTGCCGCTTCCGACGGGCTGGTCTGGCAGGTGCACGGCCAGCGGGTGCGCTGCGCGGATCCGGTATCCGACGGCACTGTGGCGGCGTCCTCCCTGCCTGAAATCCTGGAAGGCTGGCTTACTGCGGAGGAAGCGGAGGATCTGGTGTTCCTGCATCTGCTTTCCTGGAGCGGGGACAGTGTCCTTCTCTACATTCCTCTGGAGCGGGAAAACGGCGTCCGGGTGCTGCTCTGCGAGCTGATCCGGGACGGCGAGGCTGTACGCGCGCGGAATATCTGGGACGTTTCGGACGTGCTGGGAATGTATTACGGGGAAGACAGCGGCTTTCTGGAGGTGGATCCGGTCAACTGTGACGGCGGCCTTTACATCGCGGCGCTGACGCAGGATTATGTGTTCCATTTCAGCTTTTTCGACCTGGCAGCCCGTACCCTGACGGAGGTCGGGGAGCAGCGGCTCATGTTCTATTACGCGTCCGTCCCCTATAACGGGCATATTCTGATGGCCGGTTCCTCGACGGAGGAATCGGGCATGCTGGAGCTGACGGAGATCGCCCTCCCCGGCGGGGAGCGGACGCTCCTGTCCTCCCTGCCCCGGGATTCCGGCAATATGGCGGTCAACTATGCCTGGAGTCCGGAGGAGCAGATGCTGTGCTTCACGGTGGGCGGCACGGCCTACCGGGTGACGCCCGGCAGCGGCGCGGAAGCGGTGCCTTTTGCCGTGCTGGACGCGGAACCGATGGTGAACCGGACCGCTGTGCTGTGCGAAGGCCGCTATGTGGTGCCGAATGCCCGGGGCAGACTGGTTTCCCTGGATCCCCACGCGGAGCTGACCGAAACCCGGCTGCGGGTGGCGAACCTGGCCGCGGCCGAGGGTCTGGGAGAAGCCGCCCTGAGCTTCCACGCGGAGCGGCCGGACCTGCTGGTGCAGATCAGCGAGGGCGGGGACGACTCCGGCGTGCTGGACGCCATGCTGAACCAGTCCGCGGAGACGGATCTGTATGTGACGTATACCGATACCTCGGTGTGGCAGGCGCTGCTGAAGCGGGGGTATCTGGGCACCATGACCGGCAGCGCCGTGCTGGAGGAAGCCGCGGCGGACATGTCCGAGCCGGTGAAGGCGCTGATTTTCCGGGGATCGGAGCTGGCGGCCGTTCCGCTGGGAACGGAGAACGAATGCCTGACCCTGAACGCGCCGGCCCTGTGGACGCTGACCGGGATTTCCACGGAAGGGGTTCCCACGGACTGGGCCGGGTTCCTGGGGCTGCTGGCGGATCTGGCGGATTACGGGGTGCTGCGGGACAACCGGGAGTTCACCCTCTATGAAGGCGGCATGCCTGCCCGGCAGTTCCGCCAGCAGGTGTTCACCTGGATCATGCGGGACGTATGGCTCTGGCTGAGCCAGGACGAGGCGCGGCTGTCCCGCCTGCCGGAAACCCTGACGCCTGTGCTGCGGGCCTTCGAGGCGGTGGATTGGGACGGCCTCGGCTTTGACGGGGAAGCCCAGGGCCAGGATATCACCTGGTTCCTGACCCATGAGCGGACGCCCCTGCTGCAGGAATCCATGATCGAGGTGGCCGCGGGGATGGATACCGGCCTGCGCTTCTGGCCCCTGTCCCTGGAGCCGGAGGGGGAACGGCTGATTCCCCGGACCCTGACCGTGCTGTGGATCAATCCCTGGTCCCCCCGGAAGGAGGAAGCCCTGGATTTCGCGGAGCACGCCTGGCGGGAACTGGAACCCATGACGAAAACCGCGCTGTGCCAAAGCATGAACGAGCCCATCGCGAACGACAGCTACGACGAAGGCCTGGCCTATCTGGAGGGGATGATCCCCATGTACGAGGAGGCCATCGCCAGGGCGCAGACCGCGGGCGAGGCGGAAAGCCTGCGAGCGGAGCTGGAGCAGATTCAGATGGTGGTGGACGATTACCGGGAGAACGGCGCCTGGATCGTGTCTGAAAAGAGCATCGCGGAATACCGGGCGTTTGAGGCGCAGATGGTTCCCGCCCAGCCGGATTTCTGGAGCGCCGCCGAGGAGGACCAGGCGATTCTCCAGTATCTGGACGGCATGCTTTCCGCGGACCGGTTTATTGAGCAGCTGGTATACGCCCTGCGGATGACGCAACTTGAAAGCTATTGATGATTCAGGCAGACCAGACTTGAAGAAGAAGGAGGCCCGGAAAATGCGCAGAATCCTGACCCTGATCCTGGCGCTGGCGCTGGTCCTGGCGCTGCCCATGACCGCTCTGGCCCGGGAGAACTATTACGGCACCGTGGTGTGCGAAAGCCCCCGGGTGATTTCCGCGCCGTTCGGCGGCGTCGTGAAGGATCTGGCGGTCCGCAAGGGAAGCCTGCTCCGTGCCGGAGACCCGATCTGTACGCTGGAGACCAAAAAGGTCTTCTCTCCCGTGGCGGGCACCGTAACCGCGGTCATGGGCCGGATCGGAGACTCCGTGGAGGACGTCAAAAACCGTGACGGCGGCGTGGTTTATATCACTCCTGCCCGGGCGCTGACCCTGAAAGCCTCCACCAAGCGGGCGGATAAGAACGAGGGCTGCTACGTGGCGGTGGGACAGACCGTGTGGCTGGAAAGCGGACGCGGCGCCACCCTTAAAACCGGCAGCGGCGTCGTGACCAACGTGGCGACCGAGGAGGACAACCTCGGGGAATACTATGTACAGATTTCGGACGGTCCCTTCGTCCTGGGGGAAAAGCTGACCGTGTACCGCACGGAAGCCCGGGAGCTGGGCACCAACCTGGGCACGGGCACCGTACAGCAGACGAATCCG
Organism: uncultured Clostridia bacterium; assembly: GCA_946413245.1. Taxonomy (GTDB): domain Bacteria; phylum Bacillota; class Clostridia; order Christensenellales; family Aristaeellaceae; genus Aristaeella. The sequence goes on along the minus strand of CAMKJS010000011.1, from coordinate 26,312 downwards.
GTGGCCCTGACCGGCGAAGGCGCGCTCTTCAAAACCCATGTGAAGGCGGGAGACACCGTCCGCGCGGGCACCCTGCTGTTCGAGACGGTCGCCGGCAGCCTGGAGGGGGCAACCTGGAAGGACAGCGTGATCCGCGCCGGGCAGGATGCCATCGTCTCCGCCTGCGATCTGGCGGAGGGCTCCTCGGTGGAGCAGTATGCCGCCCTGGTCACGCTGTATCCGGCGGACTGCCTGCAGGCCTGCGTGATCGTTCCGGAGACGGAGCTTTCCGCCTTTGCCGTCGGCACCGAGGTCAAAATCGGCTTTGCGTTTGACGAGTCCCAGCGGGACGGCGTGGTGGCGGGCATCTCGTTCCTGGCGGAGGAGAGCAAGGACGAGTCGGGCACCGGCTCCTCCGCGCTTACCTACGCGGAGTATAAGGTATATATCGACTTCGAGGACAAGGAGGGTATCCGCACCGGCATGTTCGTGACGGTGGAGATGCCGTAGCGAGGTTCACGATGTTTAAGACGAAGCGGGTCATCTTCTTTCTGTTTCCGGGGCTGGCCCTGCTCCTGCTGTTTTATGCGGGTCCGCTGCTGGGCGGCATCCGTTACAGCCTGCTGGACGGAACCTTCGAAAATCGCTTCGTGGGCCTGGACAATTACCGCCGTCTCTGGGGAAATCCCATGTTTCTGCAGGGCCTGCGCAACACCCTGGAGCTTTCTCTGATCGGCGCGCCGCTTCTGTGGCTGCTTTCCTTCCTGATGGCTTCCGCCCTTTCCGGTATTCATCCCTTCGGGACGTTTGCCCGCTCCGCGGTGCTGCTGCCTTATCTGGCGCCGGCTTCGGCCATGGTGCTGATCTGGCAGGTGCTTTTCGATTACGGCGGGCCGCTGAACCGTCTGCTCGCGGCCCTGGGGGCGGAGCGGATCGAGTGGCTTTCCAGCGGCGCCATGCGCGCGCCGATTCTGGTTATGTTCCTGTGGAAAAACCTGGGCCTGTGCGTGCTGGTGTTCATGGCGGCGCTGCGGTCCGTGTCCCCTTCCCTGTATGAATCGGCGGAGCTGGATGGGATCACCTGGCTGCGAAAAACCTTCTCGATCACCCTGCCCCTGATTCTCCCCTCGGCCTATCTGGTGTTCATCCTCAGCTGGATCAACGCCTTCAAGATTTTCCGGGAGGTGTATTTCATCTCCGGGGCCTATCCGGCGGAGAGCGTGTATACCCTGCAGCATTACATGAACAATCTGTATTCCGGGCTGAACTATCAGATGGTGACCTCGGCGGCTTATTCGTTCGCGGCCATCGCGCTGGCGCTCTTCGGCGTGCTGTTTTTCCTGCAGCAGCGGGCGGCCAACGAACTGAACGGATAAGGGGGCGGGTCGATGCAAGCGTCTGTCCGGAGGCTGCGCGGCCGCCATGTGCCGGCCCGGCTGCTGCTGAGCCTGATCGCGGTGCTGCTGCTGCTGCCCATCGCGGTTACCCTGCTGTACGCCTTTTTCTCCCCGGAGGAGATCCGGGCCTATATGGGTACCCGCAACCGGTATACGGCGGATTCCTTCATGGCGCTGCGCCTGATTCCGGAAACCGTCTCTCTCATGCAGTTTTACCGGGTGCTGATTACGGACCGGGAAATTCTGCGGTATTTCATCAATTCCGTGCTGTACACCGCCGGCATTCTGGCGGGGCAGCTGCTGGCGCTTCCGGCCCTGGCCTACGGCCTTTCCTGCTTCCGCTTCCGGGGGCGGGACGCGCTGGCTTTCGGGATCGTGCTGCTGATGGTGCTGCCCTTCCAGGTGACCATGGTGCCCAGCGTGCTGACTCTCCGGGCCCTGAATCTGCTGAACACGCCCTGGGCGATCGTTCTGCCCATGCTGTCAGCCCCCTTCTTCGCTTTTCTGCTGCGCCAGTATATGCTGGGCATTCCGGCTGAAATCATTGAGGCTGCCCAGATCGACAGCGCCGGACCACTCAAGTGCTTTCTCCGCATCGTGATTCCCATGAGCCGCCCCGTGCTGGGCACGATGGCGGCTCTCTCCTTCGCGGAGAGCTGGAATCTGGTGGAGCAGCCCCTGACCTATCTCACCTCCCGCAGCGATCTGTATCCCCTTTCCGTGGCTTTTGGCCAGCTCACCCGGAACATGTCCGGCATCGAGTTTGCCGGCGCCGCCCTCTTCATCCTGCCTTCCCTGTTCGTTTATCTCTTCTTCCAGGAGGATATCATGGAGGGAATCAGAGTTGCGGACTTAAGGTGAGAGGTGAGAGTGAAGAGTTAAGAGTTGAGAATTGAATCTCCACTCTCCACTCTCCAAACTCCACTCTTGCGATTATTTCGGAGTTGTACGACAGAGGAAAAATCGAATGAAAAGGATTGCCTTAAAGGGTCTGCTGGTGCTGGGTGGAATCGTGCTGCTGTGCGTATTCTTTTCCGGCACTCTCCACACCCTCTCCACCGCGAAGGTGCGCACCGTCTCCGCCCGCACCGGGCGCCTGGAAACCAGGGTGCGCCTCACGGGAGCGCTTCACTGGCCGGAGACCGAGGCCGTCATCCCGGAGAACATGACCGGGGACGATACGCTGATCGTCCGCAGGGTGAACGTTTCCGCCGGCGCCTGGGTTCTGGCCGGGGACTGCCTGGCGGAATGCGAGGTGGCCGACTACGACAGCCGCATGGCCGCTCTGAAGGAATCCTTCGCGGGCAAGGAGAAGGAAGCCCTGGAACTGCAGTGGAAAAACAGCGGCGTACGCCTGACTCCCCAGCAGGAGGAGTGGTATGCCGGCTATTCCCGGCTGCGGGACGCCGCCCTGGCGGAGCAGGAGGCACTGCAGACTTTGCGGCTGCGGGCCTGGCAGGCGGGGGTCGCCCTGGAGGAAGACGATTCGGTGCCGGAGACCCTGCCGGACACCGAAGCCGCGGGTCTGCTGGTGGAAGCCCGGGACGTCCTGGAGGCCGCCCGGCGGGAAACAGCGGAAGCATCCCGCGCGTTCGACAGCCTCAGCCGGTACCCGATCCCCGAAGACGTGGTGAACTATCTGAGCAAGAAGTCGGAGCTGGAGAAGGAACTGGCGTCCCTTTCCGCCCGGATGGCGGACCTGCAGCTGCTGAAGGAACGGGCTGCCGCGGTCACCGCGCCGCACGACGGATATGTGACGGCTGCGGAGACCAAAGCCGGGGATACGGTTTCCCGGGGCGGCGCCGTGGTGTGGATGACCGCGGAGGGGGCGGAGCCGGCGGTTCGCCTGGACGCGTCCGGTGCCCGCAGGACCATTCCGGCGGGAACGGCGGTGACCCTCAGCGTCGGCGGGAAAACCGCGGACGCGGCGATCACCGGGCAGGGCATTGCCGCGGACGGCAGCTTATATGCGGACGTCCGGCTGCGCCGGGGAGATATCGGCCTCCTGGGTGGGGCGGCAGCCATGACGGAGTCCGGATCCGTTACGGCGGAAATCGTTCTGACCGCCGAAAACGCGACGACCCTGATCCCTGTCAGCGCGCTGCGGGGCGCGGAAGGGGACTATTTCATCTATGTGACCCGCCGGGAGAACGATTCCTTCCGGAACGAGAAGATCACCGTGGTCAGGAAGTCCGTGACCGTGCTTGGCCAGTCCGCATCCGCGGCGTCCCTGGAGGAAAGCCTGCGGAACGAGGAAATCGTGTATATGGAGGACCGGCCGCTGTCCGAGGGGTGTGAGGTCATGCCCTACAGCAGCGGTTCGTGAACATGGAAAAACAGGAAAAGCGGGCGGCAGGCGCCCGGAAACGGAGAAGGGGCGGCCTTTTCCTGATGCTGCTGGGCGCGGCGCTGGTCGCCGCCGGGCTTTGGGGAATGCGCGGCATTCCGGACCGGCTTCAGGCGGCGCTGCCTGCGCCGGCTTCCGGGCCGGATAAACCCATCTCCGTTCAGCTCAGCGATCTGCGGGAACGCCTGGAGGGGTTCCGGTGGGCGGCGGCCCTGCGGCAGCAGGGGGTCCGGGTGGCTTCCGACCGGGCCGGCGCGGACCGGGCCACGGTGTACGCCGTGGAGGAAAGCTATTTTGATTTCGCCCATGAAACGCTGGTATCCGGCCGACTGATTTCCGCGGAGGACAAGGCGTCCTGCCTGCCCTCGGCGGTGATTAACCGGGCGGCGGCGGATCAGCTGTATCCCGGGGTGGAACCGTTGGGGCAGACGCTGACGCTGGGAGACACGGCCCTGGAAGTGGTGGGCGTCACCGAGGGCGGCTTCCGGCCGGGTGAGACGGATGCCCTGCTGGTGTTTGTTCCCATTTCCCTGGCAGACACGGGAAAGATCGCTCCGGAGACCCTGGAGATTCATGCCCTGGGCGGCAGCGCCGAGGAGACCGCCGCCTTTGAAAAGACCGTCACGGCCTGGTCTGCTTCCGCCACGGTGGTCTCTGCCCGGCGGCTCCGGGCAAGGATTCTTCTGCCCCTGTGGGCGGTCGCCCTGGCGCTGGGGATCCGGCTGCTGTCCCGGCTGATCCGCCGGGGTGTACGGCGGACACGGGGCTGGATCGCGGACCTTCGACAGGAGCTGCAGATCCGGTACTGGACGCGGCTTTCAGGCAAAACCCGCCTGCGTCTGGCGGCTGTGCCGCTGATGGCGTCGCTGGGGCTGGCGGCAGCCTGGGGCCTGCTGCGTCTTGCGGCCGCGCCGCTGTACGTCTTCACGGACTGGGTGCCTGAGGCCCTGGCGAGCCCCGCGGCGATTGCCGCCACCGCTGAAGCGCTGCTGCAAAAAGCGGCAGTTTCCTCTGTGTACCGCACCCGCCTGACGACGCTGGCGGATCTGTGCGCAGCCTGGACCCTGCGGGGTACGCTGCTGGGCGTGCTGGGCGCGCTGCTGCGGGCGACGGGCGTGCGGAAGGAAGAATAAAGATTACCCGGCCGGACCGGCCGGATTTGAGGAGATTTGCGTGAAAACAATACTGCTGACGAATCAGTACACAGGCGCTCCCCTGGAGATCGTGCAAAGCGTGGTGCCGGAGGGCTTCCGGATTCAGTTTCTGGAGGAACAGACCCAGGAGGCGCTGGAGCGTCGGGCCGGGGAGGCGGATTATATTCTGGCCGGAGGCCGGCTGAAGATCACGCGGGCGGTGCTGGAGAAGGCATCCCGCCTGGTGATGATTCAGCGTTCCGGCGTGGGCCTGGACACGCTGGATCTGGACGCGATCCGGGAGAAGGGAATTCCGCTGTACGTCAACCAGGGGGTTAACGCCGAGAGCGCTTCGGAGCAGGCCCTGATGCTGATTCTGGCCTGCCTGCGGAAGCTGCCCACGGTCAGCCGGCGGACGAAGGAAGGAATCTGGAAAAAACAGGAGCAGGGCGTGCAGACCGCGGAGCTGCGGGGGAAGACCGTGGGCGTGATCGGCATGGGAAATATTGCCCGCAAGCTGGTGAACCTGCTGCAGCCTTTCCGGGTGAATATCCTCTACAACAGCCGTACCCAGGCAGAACCGGAGTTCGAGGCGGAAAAAGGGCTGACCTTCGTATCCCTGACGGAGCTGCTGGAGCGTTCCGACGTGGTCACGGTCCACTGTTCCCTGACTCCGGAAACCCGGAACCTGATCAACCGGGATACGGTGGCCCACATGAAGGAAGGCGCCGTGCTGGTGAACACGGCCCGGGGACAGATTGTGGATACGGACGCCGTGGCGGAAGCGCTGCGGAGCGGAAAGCTGGCGTACGCGGCCCTGGACGTGCATGCCCGGGAGCCGATTCCGGAGGATTATCCCCTGAAGGAGATCGAAAACGTGATCCTCACGCCCCATATCGCCGGGGTGACCTACGATTCTTTCCGGGCCATGATGCACGACGCCTTCCGGAATATCGCCCTGTTCGAGCAGGGAAAGCTGGAGGAAATCGAACCTCACCGGTATTTGTAAGAACGGGGAGTTAAAACAATATGCTGAATGTCACCGAAGCCTTCGCGGAGTATCTGCTGGATCGGGCGGCCGGGATTCCGGAGGCGGTTCTGCGGAAGGCGGAAGCCTGCCGGCAGGATTATCTCGCCGTCACAGCCGCCGGGGCCGTGAAGAACCGGGAGCGTTGGGAGCCGCTGCTGCGGCGCGCTCCTGCCGGGGCGGCGGAGCTCATCGGCTATCCGGAGCGCACGGACGGAAAAACCGCCGCCCTGATCAACGGCTTCAACGCGCACGCGCTGGAGCTGGATGACGGGCAGCGGTTTGCCATGATTCATCTGGGCGCTTCTGTCATTTCCGCGATCCGGGCGGCGGCGGACGAGCACCCTGTCGGGGAGGAAGCGTTCCTCACCGGAATTGTCCTGGGATACGAGGCGGCCTGCAGAACGGCGGTCGCCATGCAGCCCTCCCACAAGAACCGGGGCTATCATACCGCCGGCACCTGCGGCACGATCGGATCCGCTGTCGGGACGGCCTTCGCCCTGGGAACGGATAAGGCGCGGCTGTGCCGGGTTCTGGCCTGCGCGGCCGGCAGCGCGGCAGGCATGCTGGAGATTCAGGAGCAGGGTTCGGAGCTCAAGCCCTGGAACCTCGGCCGGGCTGCCATGGACGGGTACGCGGCCGCGGCGATGGGTTGGGCGGCGTTCGAGCCGCCGGAGGACATGCTGGGCGGAGACCGGGGCTTCTTCCGGACCTTCGCGGACGCTTTCGACCCGGAGAAGCTGCTGAACCAGAACGGCCCCTGGGAAATAGAGCGGATCTATGTGAAACCCTACGCATCCTGCCGTCACAGCCACTCCGCGGTGGAGGCGGCCATCCGGCTGCATGGGGAAATCGACCCGGCGGAGATCGACCGCGTGGAGGTGCGTACTTACCGGCTCGGGGTCCGGGGGCACGATCATACGGAGATCCGGGGCGTCGCCTCGGCGAAGCTGAGCACGCCCTACGCGGTGGCAGCGGGCCTGCTCCGGGGCCGGGCGGACCTGGCGGCCTTCGAGCCGCTGGACGGGGAAACCGCGGAGCTGGCGAAACGGGTCCGGGTTACGGAGGATCCGGCTCTGACGGCGGAGAGCCCGCAGAAACGGGTTGCGTCGGTACGGGTGTTCCTGAAGGACGGCTCCGTACGCGAACGCCGCGTGGACTATGCCAAAGGGGAGCCGGAAAATCCCATGACCCCGGAGGAACTGGCGGAGAAAAACCGGATGCTCCTTGAATACGCGAAACAGCACGAATCAGGAGGCAGCACATGAAAAAAGCCCTGGTACTGGCGGGCGGCATCGCCCAGGTAGCCCTGATTGAGGAACTGAAGCGCAGGGGATACCGGACGCTGCTGGCGGACATGAACCCCGCCTGCGTGGCCGCGAAAGCCTGCGACGAATTCCATCTGGTATCCGCCATGGACGTGGAGGGAATCAAGGCGCTGGTGAAGGAGCAGAAGATCGACCTGGTGCTCACTGCCTGCGCGGATCAGATCATTCTGGCGGAGGTGGAGGTCTGCGAAGCGCTGGGCCTGCCCACCTATCTGGATCTGGAGACCGCGCGGCTGGTGTCGGACAAGCACTATATGAAGGACGTCTTCATGCGCAGCGGGATTCCCACCTCTCATTATACGGTGCTGGACCGCTATGAGCCGGAGAAGCTGGAAGGCCTGCGGTATCCGCTGGTGGTCAAGCCGGTGGACGCATACAGCTCCCGCGGCGTGCGCAAGTGCGCGAATCCGGAGGAGGTGCGGGCCTATCTGGAGGAAGCCATTCAGATCAGCCGGTCGAAAACCGCGGTGGTGGAGGAATTCGTGGAGGGCGAGGAGCTGACCGTGGAAGCCTTCGTCAGCCGCGGAAAGGCCGTCGTGCTCTGCATCGGCAGCAAGCACAAGCTGAAGAACGGCCGCTTCGTGGCCTACGGAAGCCTTTATCCGGCGGATATCTCCCCGGAGCTGGAGCGGGAGATCAGCGAGACGACCCAGAAGATCGCGGACGCCTTCCATCTGGAGAACACGCCGATCAACATGCAGATGATCTCGGACGGGGAGCACGCCTACGCCCTGGAATTCTGCGCCCGGAGCGGCGGATTCGTCAAATACGAGATCACGAAAATCATGTCCGGCTTCGATCCCATCAGGGCGATCGTGGATCTGCACGAGGGGATCGTGCCCGAGGTCGGAGAGGTGAAGCCGGAAAACCGGTATCTGATGACCTGCTATCTCTACTGCAGCCAGGGCGTGATGGACCGGTACGAGGGCTTTGAGGAAATGAAGGCGCAGGGCGTCATCTCCCGGTATTACCTGGTCCGGGAGAAAGGACATCAGTTTAAGGGAATCAACAGCAACGGGGACCGGGCCGCGGGCTTCTTCGTGCAGGACGACGATTACGAAAAGCTCCTGAAGAAATACGATACCGCGCTGGCGAACCTGAAGGTGCTGGACAGGGACGGGAACAATCTTGTGCGCATGGATCTGATGTAACGGAAGCGGAGGCGGCGCCGATGAGGCATCATCTGTACAACCCGGATTTTCATTTTGTGAAGGATCCGGTGGAGTTTAACAAATATACCGACAGGAACGTGCTGCAGTACTGCCTGGGCGCGACCATGTACATGCCCGGCCACCGGGATTTCACGGAAGCGATTCTCACCCGCAAGTATCCCGGGCTCACGGCCATGGTCATGTGCTTCGAGGATGCCTGCCGGCTGGAGGACGTGCCCCGGGCGGAGGAAAACAGCGTGCATATGCTGGACGTCCTGGCGGAAAAGCTGGAAAAAGGGGAGATCACCTACGCGGATCTGCCGCTGCTGATCTTCCGGGTCCGGAACATGGAACAGTTCCGGCACTTTGCTTCCATGCTGAAGCCGGAGCACATGAAGGTGCTCGCAGGTTTCAATTTTCCGAAGTTCAACGCGGAGAACGGCGAGGCCTATTACGCCTTCCTGCGGGAGCTGAACGACCGGTTCGGCGAAATTCTGTACGGCATGCCCATCATCGAGGACCGGACGGTGGCCATGAAGGAAACCCGCATGACCGAGCTGCTGGGCATCAAGGCGATCCTGGACCGATACCGGGATCTGGTGCTGAACGTCCGGGTCGGCGCGACGGACTTCTCCGCCTGCTTCGGCGCCCGCCGGGACGTGGAGTACACGATTTACGACATCATGACCGTCCGGGATATTCTTATGGATATCCTGAACGTCTTTTCCCGGGACGGGGATTACGTGATCTCCGGTCCGGTGTGGGAGTATTTCAAGGCGAAAAAGAGCATGCGCTTCCAGGAGCTGCCCAAGGTCAATATCCAGGAATCTCTGATGCGCCGGGAGCCGCTGGTCAGCGCCGAGGTGGACGGCCTCATGCGGGAACTGATCCTGGACAAGGCCAACGGCTTCATCGGCAAAACGATCATCCATCCGAGCCATATCAACTATGTGAACGGGATTCTGGCGGTGACCCGGGAGGAGTACGAGGACGCCCTGCAGGTGCTGGGCGCTTCCGGCGGCGTCGTCAAGAGCGGCAACGCCAACAAGATGAACGAGATCGGCCCGCACCACCTCTGGGCGGAGCGCCTGGTGGCCCGGGCCGAAGCTTATGGGGTCATCGAGAACAAGCACAGCTATCTGGAGCTGTTCGGAACCAACTGAATTCCCGCCGGCACCGGCGCCCCCGCAGGCGCCGATACCGTCATATCCATGTGATCTTCATAAGGACCCTGCATCCCGGCGGCTTCCAGAAGGGGCCGGAGGGATCCGCAGGTTCCGTCCCACCGCCGCAGCGCCAGCCGGGAGCGGATCGCTTCCCGGAACGCGGCGTCGGCCGCGCCGGGGGCGGTTTCCGCCCGGTACAGATTGAGAGAGGCGCCCAGCAAGTCCAGCTGGGCGCCTTTTGCTGTCTCAAGGCCAAAACAGGCCCCGATCGCGGCCGCGGCGGCCGCCAGATCCTCCGCCTGCCGCAGCACCGCGTCCGCCAGGGCCGACAACCGCGGCAGCGCCGCGCAGCCCGGGGAAAACAGGCGTTTCCATCCGCTGACCGTCATGCCCTCATACGCCAATCGCGATCCCTCCCGTTCCGATGGCCGCCTTTCCGTTCCGGGGCAGCACGATCGCTTCGCTGCTGAGGCTCTGCCCCACGGCGGCCTGCATTCCGCGCACATACAGATTTGGCGATTCCGCCGCGAGGATTTCCGCGCACAGGGAAATCAGCCGGCTCAGGTACAGGGTTTCCCCGATCCGCATGGCGGAGACCCGCTGAACCAGGGCGGCTTTCAGGGTGGCTGCGGTTCCGGCGGCCGGCGCACCGCTGAGGACCACCGCCAGGGATACGGGCACGGCTGCCGGTCGGGAAAAACGGATCTCCCGGGCAATGCTCCAGGCGTCCGCGACGGGAACGGAGACCTCCCCGCCGGTGGCGACGCCGGGAGCCTTTTTCGCGAGGATCATCCGGGCGATGTCGGCGTCCGTGCCGCCTTCTGCCACGACTGAGACGCTGTGGGCCGGAAGACCGTCCGCGGCTTCCCCGGTGTCGTTGACCCAGACGGAGCAGTCCGAGACGCCGGGCAGGGAAAGGATGCTCGCCCGCAGGGCTTCCGCCGTACCGGCGCCTGTATCGAAGGCGCCCATCATCCGCTGCCGCAGCTCCGAATCCGTTTCCTCCGCCAGTCCGCCCCCGCCGGGGGCGGGGTTCGTGACGCCGGTCCAGCCCGCTGCGGCTGTGACGATGTTCCGGATGCTGCCCGCGGGGGCGGTGACCGGTCCCGGGGTTTCGCAGTCCGCCGTGCCCCGGCCGCTGCCGCTGCTGTCCAGCGTAACGCTGCTGCGGGTTTTCCACAGAAGGCCGTTTCCGTCGGCAGCCACGGAGCTCGCGGGAATCACGGTGCCGGCGGCGCCGGTGAACACCAGCTCCGCCGAGGAGCGGGTCATGCCCCGGCGGGTCAGCCCGTACAGCGGACCCAGCAGATCCAGGCTCGCGCCCTGGGCATACAGCGGAGAACGGGAGGAATAAACCTGCAGCAACAGAGCGGAAACGTCGTCCAGCGCCCGGGCGAAGACCGACAGGAGCTGGGCGTCCGGCACCGCGGGATCCAGGACCGTGTCCGCCCCGAAGATCCGCCGGTACGCGGCCGTCAGCTCTTCCAGCCGGTCTTCGTAATCCGGCATGTGCAGCCCGGCCGCGTCGATATACGGCGCGAAATACGCCATGCTTCCTCAACCTCCTTCCATGTCCTGTTCCAGCGGGACTGTTCCGTCTTCCGTCAGCAGCAGGCAGGAGTATACGTATCTCCGGTCCTCCTGCCGCACGCGGACGTCCTCCACCCCGGCAACGCCCGGCGTTTTCCGCAGAACATCGGTGACGCAGGCCTCCAGTTCCCGGAGCTTGTCCTCCCCGAAGCTGTCCCCCCGCAGGATCTCCAGCACCGGCGACCCCGCTCCCTCCTCTTCCGCCCAGTCTCCCTTCATCAGCCGAAGCCTTGCCGCGGCCAGGAGCCCCGCCGCTTCGCCGCCTTCCGCCATTTCCCCCTGCGTGCGCACCGGCAGTATATCCCCGTTCGCGTCTGTCGGCCGTATTTTCATAAGGCACCTCTTTTCGAATGAAATCCGACGAAGGCGAAGCCGTCGGACAGATCGTGCATGCGGTCCGACGGCGGCAGCGCGTCGGAACCGGTCTCAAACCACCCGTCGATACATCCGTCGGCGAACACCACCAGGCATTCGTCTCCCGGCTGAATTCCCCATGCCGCCCCGGCCGGGGAGAACACCGGCACGTCCCGCAGCAGCGGCATTCCGGCCCGCTTTCCGCCGAACTTTCCGGCAGCCGCCGGCCGGACTGAGGCCGTCCGTGTCTCCGGATCCCAGTGTTCCACCGTTCCGGGCGTCGCCACGTGAATCATCGCGGCGATCTCCCGCTTCAGGGCTTCCTTCTCCTCCTGCCCGAGGATCCTGAACTCCGCTTCCATCCCTATCCTCCTTGCTTTATCTCTTCACGTTCGCTCAATCGTCGTACAGCCGATTTGGAGCGTCGTCTGTACTCGTTTCGCGCTAACGAGCTCAAGTCGCTCTTCACTCTCCACTCTCCACTCTCCACTCTCTGCTCTCAACTCTCCGCTCTGACCAATACTTCCATCCCCCACGGACCCGCTTCGGTATCGGCGTCCGTCAGGCATTCCCGAATGACGCCGCAGCCTTCCTCTCCCGCGAAAACCCATCGCACGCGCTGCCCGGGCCGAAGGCCGCAAAGCTTCACCTGCAGCACCCGGTCCCGGCCGGCCCATCCCGGCGCCTCCCGCAGATCCCCGGCGTCCAGGCTTGCGGCAGCGCCTTCCTCCGCGCCGCCCTTCCGCACTGCCAGCCCCGCCGGCAGCAGGACGCCTTCCGCGCCGCAGGCGGCCAGCACCGAGGCCGCGGCTTCCGCTGCCCGGCCGAAAAACGCCTGCCCCCGGGCAAACACCGGATCCGGCCCTGCCCAGTTCAGCAGCGGAATACCGGTTCCGGAAGCTGCCAGAACCGCACGCAGCGTGTCCGAAGCCCGGATTCCGCCGGGCAGGGACAGGGAGACGCCCGCTTCCCACAGGGGCAGTCCCGGGGAGAAGAGAACCGACGTCAGCGACGGCGTTCCCCGCTTTCCAGACGTCCGGGGCGCCCGGTATACTTCCGCAATCCGCCCGGCGGCCAGTACGGTGTTCTCCGCCGCCGCGGCAATATTTTTTGCCCGGCGCAGACGGGCCGCTTCTGTTTCGGGAAGATTCCGGATTTCCAGCAGGCAGGGCAGCGGCGCCAGCGTCAGGGCTGCCCGGGCCCGCAGGCGTACCCTGCAGTTGCGGCCGATCTCCTCTCCGTCGGACCACAGGGTCAGGCTTCGCGTTATCTCATCCATGGATCGTATCCCCCCAGAGAATCTGAAATCCGGTCAGCGTATCCGCGGAGGGATCCCTGCTGCCGGGATCGGGAACGCGTTTCAGGCAGAACAGGGATCCCAGCCCGCGGCCCTGCCGAAGATGGCGGAAGGGGTACAGCAGATCGTCCGAGGCTTTTTCAGTGCCGAGCAGCGGAATCCGGTTCACCAGTAACTCTCCGCTGCCAAGGTCCCGGAGAGACAGCACCCAGCGGCCGATGCCCCGCAGCCAGACGATCTCCACCCAGGCCTGCAGGGGGATTCCGTCCGGCGAAACCTCCAGGGAAAAGGCCTGGCGGCGCGCATCCGTCACCGGCAGAACGGTGTATGTCATCTCCGCTCCTCCTCCCGCAGGATAATTCCTGCCTGCGCAAAGATTGTTTCCGCTTCTTCCCCGCTGACCCGGGCGCCCCCTGCGCGAATCCCGGTATTCCCTTCCGGGCCGGAGGCGCCGCTCCCGCTTTCCGGCAGGACTTCCGTGAAGGTCAGGGTGCCGGTCCAGCTTTCGGGCCCGGCTTCGTCGCGGACGGCGGTGAAATCCGTCAGCAGCAGGCTGTCAAAATCCATGATGGCCGTGCGCACCCGGCACAGCTTCCGTCCGGCCTGCAGAGCGGTCAGGGCGGCCAGCATGTTCCGGCAGCGGTGATTCCCCGCTGTATCCGTTTCGACGACGGAAAGCGTAACTTTTGTCGGCTGGTTCCGGGCGCCGTTCACCAGGTCCGCCGCGTCCTCCCCTTCGCTGCCGGAGGCGACGCGCAGACTCTGGGAAATCCGGACGGCCGTGACGCCGGAAAAGCGTAGTACGGCACCGGAGTCCTTCACTGTGACCGAGACGGAGGACGCCATCTGTTTTCCCTCCTTTACGGATTGAATTCGTGTCTGTTATCAGGTGTATACGGGCTGCAGGGTGCGCAGCTGATACCGCTGCGCGATCCGGTATATGGATTCACCCAGGGCTTCCGGATCCGTGCCCGCGGCGGTGACCTGAATGGTTACCGGGGCTTCAATCCGGGTTTCTCCGGAGCGGGGCGGCTCCGCCGGCGCCGGGGAAGGCGCCAGCGCCTGATTCCCGGACAGCTCCGGCCACCGGATCTCCGGCAGGGACAGGTCCGGCAGAGGCCCTTCCTGCAGGTTTGTTTCCGGAATTTCCGGAATAGCAGGCATCGGGATCTCCGGAACAGTAATCTCCGGCAAAACAATATTCGGTACCGAAACAATTGGCGTATCCGTGTCTCCCGGCTGGTTCGGCGCCGCCGGTACGTCATTCGGTTCAGGAATTCCGGGCTGTTCGGGCAGATCCGGCCATTCCGGCGGTTCCGGGATTCCGGGCCATTCCGGCGCTTCGGGCATCTCCGGCCACGCCGGCGGTTCAGAGGGCTCCGGGAATTCCGGGTATTCCGGCCATTCCGGCGCATCCGGGATCTCCGGTGGTTCGGGCAAATTCGGTAAATCAGTCAAATCCGGGATTTCCGGGGCTTCCGGGAGATCCGGCCATTCAGGGGTTTCCGGCCAATCGGGCCATGCGGGCGGCGCCGGCGGATCCGGCCATTCCGGGATCTCCGGCAGCCTGATTTCGTCGGAGGCTTTCGTCGGAACCGGTATTTCCGGCCGGTCCGGCAGCTCCGGGCTGTTCGGCTGTTCGGGCCCGTCTGGCATTCCGAGCCCCTTCGGAAGCGGTGTCCCCCCGCCCGGAGGTTTCGGTGCGCCGGATTCCCCTTCTTCTCCGTCCGCCGGATCCTCCGTTTCCACCCGGACCTTCAGCGAGAGCCGGGCGCCCGCGAACAGGGTCCGGATTTCCTCCAGGGCGGCGGAGGCGGTGCTCAGCAGCCCGGAGGGATCCGCAGAAAGGCGGAACCGGGAGGAGGCGGAGGACATGAAGGCGGCCAGGGCCGCCGCGGCCCGGGTCAGATCCAGCTCCGGAGAGAACACCGGAACGGTAAGATCCTCCGGCAGGTCCCCGGAGAGAGCTCCCAGCCATCCCCGCAGGGCGGTTTCCGCGCCGGTAAAAGCGCCGGAAACCTCAGCGGCTTTCTGCCGGTTCTCCTCCAGAATGCTGTGCAGCCGGTGCACGCCCTCTTCGTCGATCTGTACCCCGTAAGAGGCCAGAAAATCCTGCTCAGCCAAGACGGCTCCTTTCCCGGGCCGCTTCCGCCGCCCGTATTTCGTTCTCCTGCTTCACCCGGATCATTTCCACGATGTCCAGCAGATCGTCCAGGGTATAGGTTCCGTCCCACAGCTCGCGCTGTTTCCAGTATCCCAGGGCTACGGGCCAGTACAGAAATTCGTCCAGGTTCGGCGCCCGGACGGTCAGGCAGCCGGCGGCCCGCTCCGGGATGTCGGGACGGCGCCGGCGAAAAAACCCTGCAGGCTCCAGAGCACGTTTTCCAGGGTCAGCGTCAGGCAGGCCGGAGCGTCGTGCTCCAGATCCTCCCAGCCCCAGTCCGCCCCGGTCATCACCCGCTGGTAGCCCGCGGGCAGCAGCACTTCGGTATGGTTCATGGCGGCGGTCATGACCCGGCGCAGTTCTTCCTCCGTCAGATCCGTCAGGAGGCTGACCAGATCGCGGCCGCCTTCGCCGGACCGGTGCTTCAGGGCCAGCCGCAGCAGCTCCACCCCGGAAAATGCGTCGAACTTGGTCAGCCGGAACTCCCGGCTGACCCCGTCCACCGTCAGCGTCAGGTTCTTTACGATCGTTCTCATTCGTGCCCTCCTTTATACCGCCTGTCCGCTCATGGTGGTGGCGACAGTGGTGAAGCCCACCTCCTTTTCCCGGATGGACGCGGCCAGCAGGGTATAGGTCAGGTTTGTGGCGGTCCGGTCCCAGGTCCGGTCCGGAATTTTCTGCGGCGTGACCCCGGTGGCGGTGATGGTCAGCCCGCCCGCCGTGTCCCGGATGGTCAGGGTGGAGGCGGCAAACTCCTCCGTAGCCTGCACGCTCTGCAGATACCTGGCCCACCGCCGCAGGAACTCGTCCGCCGCCGAGTTCTGCGGCACCTCCAGGGTAATACTGCCGTTCTCGCTCTTCAGGCGGTTCACCACCACGTATCCATCCGCCGTCGCTGTATGGGACGACAGGTCCCCGGACCGGGAAATCACGATTTTCCCGACCCCGTCCCGGTGCAGGTTCCCCTTCCCCACCTGCGGATGCGACAGCACCGTATGCGTATCCGCCAGGGAATATACCGCAAAGCTCATACATACAGCCCCCTATATATTTATATTCAGACCGAAGGTCCAGGGGTTCGGAGCGCCTGGAAGAAGAGCCAGTGGCTCTTCTTCAGCGAGGAACGGGCGGCAGCCCCGGGCACTCGGAAAGCCCTGGTCGCGTCCGCAGACGCGAAACTTTTTTTGTTGTGAATGAAACAGTGTTTTACAATGTTACATTCAACGTCAGCACCGCCGACTCGACGGACCCTGACAGCACCAGCGCCGCCTGCATGGGCACCGCCTTATGCGCGGCCCTGTCCGCCTCGCTCTGACTGTCGTACGAATCCGCCCACACCGTAAACCCGTCCTCCACAATATCACCGTTGGCCAGCGGACCGACATTCCCGCCCCGCCACCGGCCGGTGGCCAGAATCTTCCGGTCCGTATACCGGATCAGAATGCCGGAAAACTCGTTCAGGAACAGGGCAGTGGTTTCGTCCGTCTGGGGCAGCAGATCCGCGTGCCCGGCCAGCAGGTTCAGGGCCGCCTGCTGCAGCTCGTCCCCCATCATGTCCAGATACAGTACCTCGTGATACCGCATTCCGGAGGATACGGAGCCGGGCTCCAGCAGATCGTGGGAATATCCCCGGGTCAGATAGACGTTTCCGTTAAGTGCCTTCACCGCGTTCGCCTGGGCTTCCCGCGGGGACAGGGGCTCGATCCCGGCGATGGTTTTGTAGCACAGGGAAAAGGCGGAGGCGCCGTGATTCAGCTGCAGTCCCATAGCCGTGCCCAGAACCGCTGCGGCGTCCTGGGGCGCCGAGACCCAGACTGGCAGCGCCCGCCGGGTATTCCGCCCCTTCAGAACCGACAGGAGACTCCCGTCCGAGGTGACCTCGGAGGCGGAGCCGGTCACCGGCACGAAGAGGACCATGGGCTTTTCCTGCCCCCGGATGTGCTCTTCCAGGGCCAGCAGATTCTCGGTTCCGCTGCCCGCCCAGAAGACGCCGTAGAAGGAGGCGGTTCGCTCCAGCACCGCGTCCAGCCCCTGGGCGGCGGTTTCGGAGGCGGGATAGCTGCTGAACAGCAGCCGCGCCGGAGCAGGCTGCGCTGCGAAATACTTCACCGCGGCCCGGCAGGCAAGGTCGGAGGCCTGATATCCGTCAGCCAGAATGCCCTCCACAGCCTGTGCCGCGCCGGAATAGATCCGCAGGCGCATCTCGTCCGTCACGCTGCCGGAGGACGGAGCCAGAATCAGCCCGGTATCAAAAGACGCCGGAGACGCCGAGGCCTGGTTCAGGTTCAGCGTCACCCGGGCAATGGGATCAATGGACAGCATGTTTCTTCCTTTCCCGGAGGGATCCCCTCCGACCGGTCATCCGTGCACTGTCATACTCATTATTACATTGATTTGCCGTAGGCAAATCAATGTAATTCCTTTTATACCGTTTGGATGATCAACGAATTTGGAAACCAAATTCGTTATTACAGTATATTTTCGGTACCGAAACGATTCCCGGCACCCGGGTTTCCAGCACGTCCGCCACCCGCAGGGAGATCTCCAGGTCCGCCCGGGGGCGGAGCCGGGAGTCTTCCGTTTCCGTCAGCAGCAGGGGCTGCTCCGGCCGGGGCACCGGATAGATTCCGGCTTTCCGCAGGATGGACCGCGGCTCTCCGGCCCCGTCCGCATACAGCGTGGCCCGGATCCGGTGCGCGTGCTTCTCCGCGTCCGGTCCGTAGCAGACCACCAGCAGCCGGTATGCCAGAAAGGAGCGGATTTCCGCAGGTTTCTCCGTGCCGTCCCGCCCTTTGTAAACGATTGTCTGGGGCCTTTCTTCGCCCCGGTCGTCCCGCAGCAGGGAATAGTAAATGACGTTCCGGTTCCGTGGCGCCTGCGGCGCCGGGCCCGGCTCGGCGCAGGCCGGACAGACCAGCGCGCTTGCGGCCGCGGTTCCCGGCCCCAGTCCCAGGCAGGCGCACAGCGCTTCATAGATTGTCTTCCGCATGGCGTCAGAAGCCGCGATCACCCGGAATCACCTCCGCGAACCTGTACCGCCAGGGCCTTCACGAAGCCCTGGGCGCGCCAGTCCTTTACCTGCACGACCCGCCAGCAGGAATCGTCATACAGGATTTCGTCCGCTGCCTGCCAGGTGATTCCGTCGTTCACGCCCGTGCTCAGCGGATAGGAGGTATAGACGACGATATGCGTTTCCCTCCGGTCCTCTTCCGGCAGCAGCTCCAGCGTTTCCGGCGTTCCCGGATGCACGCATCCGGCTGCCGCGGAACGCGCCGTGCTCAGCGGAACCGACTCCCCTTCCTTTTGCCGCCAGATCCGCCGCACCACTGTAAACGCGGTTCCGCCCAGCTCGGTATCCCTCAATATGGCAGCAACGTCGATCATGATTTCCTCTCTATGGTGTATGTGAACGCGTTATACAGTTCTCCGGTATCCACCAACGGCTTGTTGAAGCCCTTCCGCGCGGCGGTGGCGGGCGCGTTGGGCGGAGGAACCCCTGCGTCGATGTACGCGCGGATCGCTTCCACGGCGGCAGCTCCGGCTGCCTCCAGCCCGCTTTCCACCCCTTCCGGCCTTCCATCCCGTGTCGCTTCCGCCGCCTGCCGAAGCCCGGCGGTGATCCCTTCCCGCGCGCTCTCCCGGGTCAGGGCCGGCCGGATGACCGGCCGGGGCGGAATATTCCGCCCCGGCGCTCCGTGTTCCAGTATTGCGAAGATCCTTTTTTTCTGTCCGGAGGCGCTCAGTACGATCCCGACCCGGTATTCCCGCAGCTGGCGAAGGCATGCTTCCCGCGTTGCCTGCCGTTTCGCGTCTTCCTTCAGGGTAAACATGGGTTCCGTTCACACTCCTGCGCCTTACGGCACGTATTTTGTCCGGCCGTGCAGGCGCAGCAGGGAGAGCAGCTCCAGCCCGTAGGCGGTTTCCGTCAGATCCGCGAAGGCGGTCTGCGCGGAAACCGGGGAGGCGTAGGTGATCTGTACTTCGCCCACCTTTTTCCCGGTGATCCGTGCGCCGGTTTCCCCGCCGCTGCCGGCAGCCCGGCTGTATAAGGTCAGTTTATGGGCCGCGTAAAGCCGGCGGGCTTCGCCCGTGTCGGCGCCGAAGTCCCCGAAGCGGGCGTTTGCCTGCTCAAGGACTCCGGTGAGCACGGCCGCGGGCAGGAATGCCGCGAACTGGGGATACCAGGCGGCCAGCTCCTCCGGCGTGAGCATCAGCGGGTTTTCTCCGTGGCTTTTTCCGCCGGCTTGTCAGCCGGTTTTTCGGCCGGTTTCGCCTTCCGGCCCGCGGCGTCTGCTCCCTGGGCCGGGTCGTTCTCCAGCGCCTTCCGGGCAGCCGGCGTCAGGTTCGCCTCCAGGGATCCTTCGTCCAGCAGCAGCTGAAACAGGGGATCCGCCCGGATGGAGTCCGGGGCCTCCTGAAAGGTGTTCCGGGTGGCGGGAGTCACGGCGAACACTGTCCGCCCCCGGTCGTCGTGGAATTCCGCGCATACGCGGGAAAGAATCAGCATCAAAGCACCTCCTTGTTGATATTCGCAGCTTCATCCGCAACCTCAGTCGTCGCGACTCCGCACCGCGGAGCTCGCTCGCTTCGGTTGAGATTTGATCTGATAAGATTCCTGTCACAGACAGTTATCAGATCAAATCCCGTCTAGATACCGTACCGTCGTCGGATACAGGAACCGTACCTCGGAGAACTGGGCGATATAGGGAATCTTCACCTGCATGCCGGCGTATTCCGTGTCCATTCTCCGCAGGGGCTGGGTCAGGTTGAAGCAGATCCGGTCCGCCCGGTTGGTGTAGACCACCATCCGGTCCGCGGAACCGGCGCCCGCTTCGCGGCACCACTTGCAGGGAGAAATCACCATATCCCCGCCCTGCTGCGCGCTCAGGTTGTTTTCCAGCACATAGGTGAGAATGGAGCGCTCGGAATCGTCGGACACCTTCCGGGTTACCAGGGCGCCGAACTGGGCCACCGGCACCAGGATATGGTTCGGCAGGGCGTCCGAGGAGCAGTCGTTCACGCTCCATACGGCGGAGATCGCCGCGTTGATATCCGCCAGGATCTCGTCGGCGGTTTTCCGGTCCCACTGGGTGGCGCCGGCCGCGCCGACGGCCGCGGAGGCCCGGGTGACCAGCGGGTTGTTGATGAGTCCCGTGGAGTTCAGCTTCGAAAAACCCCGGTACACGCTCCGGTCGATCACCTTGTCGCAGTGCAGCCGGATGCCCTTGTTCAGGAATGTTTCCGGATCCCGGCCCACCTGGCGCATTTTCTCCATCTCCATGGTGGAGAAGGACATATACTCCGCGAAGTTGAAGGTCCGGGCTACCTGCTTGGACAGGTCCGCCTGAATGACGGGGATATCGTTGGCCGCCTCGTAGAAGAGGCCGTCCTCGTCGCCTCCGGTGGAGGCATAGGTCACGTCGATGGACGCGATGTTTTCCATGAGCCCGCCGCCGGTGATCACCGGCATATCCCTGGGCCAGTCAGTTCCGGCCAGGGGCTCCAGGATTTTGTCGTCCACCTTTTCCAGTTCCTTCATCAGGAAGAGGTAGGAGTCATTCGCCTTCAGTCGGGAAGGCATGCGGGGCGAACGGATCATCTCAGAAATCCCTCCTGTTTCTCGTCGTCGGGGCGGAGACAGAGAACCGTCCCCTGTCTCCTTTACACGGTGGTGCGGGTGGTCAGCACAAGCTCGGCGGTGCTGCCGGCCACGGTTTCCTTCCGGAAGCGGCAGCCTGTCAGTGCCAGGTTCGCCGGGTTGGTCCCCGCGGACGCCGTCACCATGCCGGTGGCAGCGTTCAGGTAGGCTTGTCCGCCCTGCTGCGGCGCTCCGGCGGCCTGCACCACGATGCAGCCCCGCACCAGCACGTCCACCGGCTCTCCCGGCTTCCAGCTGCCGCGGCTGCCGGCATCCGGCATGCTGCCTCCGGGGTACGCGTCGGGGGTTTTGCTCGGCACCCGCACCGCGAAGCCCACGAACCCGTCCATGGTGTCTCCGCTGACCCAGTTCCGCACGCCTTTGCGGTCCGAGGACAGCCATACCGGCGCGCCGAAGGCGATGTCGTTCTCGCTTTCCCGGTTGGGCATCGCTACCACGATATCGTCAGCGGACCTGGAAATACTCCCCGGCCATCCCGGGGTAAAAGCAGATATTACCTGTCCCATCTCTTTGCCTCCTTATACGTATTTTCACATTGATTTGCCGCAGGCAAATCAATATGTTCCCTTTCATACCGATGATGAACGAATCCGGAAACCGGATTCGTTATGGAGCATACTTTCTCTGGTTGACGTTGCGGGCGGCCATGATGCGGCGGCCCAGCTCGGCGGGATCCGCGGTCTCCCGGGCCTTTCCCTTCCGGGCCAGGGCCGCGTACACGCTTCCGTCGCCCCGGCTGTCCATGGCGGCGCCGTTCCGTACGCGTCCGGCGATCTCCGCGCAGACCTTCGTCCGCTGCTTCTTCGGCATCCGGGCCAGGGCGGGACGCACCGCGCGCAGCGCTGCCCGCAGGGCGTCCGCCGTGCAGACCGGATCCTCCTCCGCGTCTTCTTCCGGCTCCAGCACCGAGGAAACCGGCTCCTCCAGCTCTTCCAGCAGTTCCTGCACGTCAGCGGGTTCCGCGCCGGCCTCCCCGGCGGCGGCCATGGCCTCCATGGCTTCCTCCACCGCTTCGGTCATCTCCTCGATCAGGGGATCTTCGTCCCCGGCGGGCTCCGCGGGCGGCTCCGGCAGGGCTTCCGTCGCCGCGCCGAGCAGCGCGATCAGGCGGTCCAGACGTTCGAGAATCGCCGCCGCGGCGTCACTGCCGATCGTAATCTGCGCCGCCTCCGGCACCGTGATCTCCGCGATCGCCTCTTCTTCCTTTGTTTTCTCGGTTGCTTCCTCCGGGTCCGGGCCGGCGGCTTCCGCCTTTTCTTCCTCCGGAGCGAGCATTTCCTCCAGAATTTCCGCGACGCTTTCGGTGTCGCCGTCCCTGGCCATCCGGGCCAGCACGTGGGCAATGGACTTTTTCTTCATCGGTGTACTCCTTTCTGTCGGTTGGGAAACAGGGGATTCCGGGCCGGCCTCCGGCCGGGTGTCCCGGATGGAAACGCGGTGCCCCGCGCGGCCGGCGTCGACTACCGCCACGTGGTTGCCGCGAATCTTTCGCTGCACAAAGCGTCCGTCTTCTTCGGACAGCTCATAGGTATAGCCGCAGGATATTTCCCGCTTGCCGCCCAGGATGGCGTCGATCAGCTCCCGGTCGGTGATCATCAGGTCCGCCAGCAGCAGGTCCTTTTCGTCTCCGCTGCCGCGCCGCACGTTGTGGGCGTGCCCCTTCTGCAGCCGCCGGATGTTTTCCAGCGTCACGCCCTCCGGCGGGTGGTCGTTGGTGACCGGCATTCCCTCGAAGGAAGCGATGCATTCCCGGGAGAATACCTCCTCCTCCGGCCGGAACACCGGGATCCACCCTCCGCTGCCCGGCAGGCCCAGCTCTTCCGCCAGATACTGCTGCGTTCCGCTTCGCGCCACCGGCACGTTCAGGCACAGCAGATATCCCTCCGGCTCCCGCCGGGAGATGTTTTCCGACAGCCTCGTCCCGTAATAGACCAAGCGAACTCCCTCCTCTATATTTTTGTCCAGAACCCCAGATCCTCACCTCTGGCCTTCAGCTCCGCCTTCGCTTCGTCCATGCCCAGCAGCCCCATGGAAAACGCCTGCAGCACCGGCCCGGACAGCTTTTCCTCCAGCTCAGCCCGTTCCGCTGCCGAAGCGGTCATCGCCGGCCGGAACACGATTTCCAGATCCTCCGGCACCTCTCCCCAGCAGGAAAGGGCCATCACCGGCAGCAGCCGGTCCAGGGCCGGCCGAAGCATCCGCTCCTGCAGCTGGGCGATCATTTCGTAGTAGTTCCTCAGATCGCTCTCCCCGGTGGCGTTCATCCCCTGGGGAGAACGGCCGAAGAGCCGTGTGGCCGGAATTTCCGCCGCTCCAGCCATGTCCAGCATGAAGGATTCATAGATTTCCGAGAGCCCGGCGAAGGAATAGGGATGCGTTTCCAGCGCGTCACCGGCGCTCAGCAGCTGCAGCCCGAAGGAAGTACGCAGGCGGTTTTCCTCCTGCAGAGCCTCCAGCACCTGCCGCTTCTGGCTGTCGGTGCCCAGGGCCAGCATCTCGCCGAAATCGCTCATCTTCAGGGTGGTCAGGTTGGCCTGGAACACCAGCTGGGCGATATTCGCCGAAATGGCGGAGCGCTTCTGCAGCTCATCCCAGATGTGCTCCAGCTCCGAGGCGCCCCAGGAGCTCTCCCGGACCGTTTCCAGCGCCGGCAGTTCCCGCCCCGCGAAGCGCAGCACCCGGGAATGGTGGAGGCGCACCGTTCGGGGAGATTCCAGGTCCAGGCTGACTTCATACCAGACCGGCAGGCCGAAGTCCGGATCGTCCAGATCGCTCACCAGCTCCGGAGAGGGAAGGATCCCCTGGGCCCGGTCCAGCACCAGCAGCCCCTGAAAGCAGTCCGGCAGCAGGAGATCCGGATCCAGCGGCCGGTCCAGCACCTCCTCCTCTCCCCGCAGTACCATCAGGGCCAGGGAGCCTCCGTAGAGCCGGGCCCACCGGATGGCGTTGGTGATTTCCTGCTTCACCGCGTGCCGGGCCTCCAGCTGCTTCAGCTGCCGCAGGGCAGCCTCCGGCATCGCGCAGGCCGGGGTATACCAGGCTCGGGTCATGTCTTCCGCCGGCATGTCGATGATGCGCTTGGCCAGCCAGGATTCCCGGTAGGCCGCGGTCAGCAGCTCCGGATCCGCGGTCAGCCCGTTTCGCACGAAGGTTCCCGCCGCGAACAGGGGGGAGGCTTCCCCCAGGAACGCCGCGGCGTTCGCGTATCCGTCCAGCGCCCTGCGGATTTCCTCGTTCATATTCCGCTCCTTTCCCTGCCGCACTTACGTTTGCAGCGATGGACATCGCCGCCTGTGATCGCCGTTAGCCATTCTTGCTTCACTGCCGCTCGCAACAATGGACGGCTGTAACAGGAGAGATGTTACCCATCCCTGCTGCACCTACGTTTGCAGCGATGGACATCTCCGCCACCGATCCGTCTTCGTGTGGCACAGATACCGCAGCGCGTCCATCGCGTGATCCCGCTCCTTCAGGGGTTTCTCCTCCCCGCGCAGCTTCGCCTTCGGGTCCCAGAGATACCCGTGCATTTCCCGCTGCAGGCAGGGCGTCCGGCTCCGCTCCGCGCGCACTTGCCGGTTTCCGATGAGCACCGCCGTGGTGGAGATGCCCTCCCGCACTTCGTTCCGCGCGTTCAGCACCCGGAAGCCCCTGTTCCGCAGCTCCGTCCGGAAAGAGGCCGCGCTGGGATCCAGAATGATCTGGACGTCCGGGTCCCCTTCCAGGAAGGCTCCCAGATCCTCCGCGTATTCCGCGTCGGTCTTCTGCCGCCGCCGGGCGGCGGAATCCCAGTAATACTCATTCAGAATCCAGAACACCTTTCCGTCGTCCCATACGTCCAGAAACACGCAGGGATTGGCGGTGCCGTAGTCGACGGCCGCGAAACGCTTTCCGGCGCCCCGTTCCGCCGGGGCGGCCGGCAGGTCCTCTCCCAGCAAGAAGGTGTTTTCTGTGTCGTCCCACATGGGATAGACCGCCCCTTCGGCGCTGACCCACTCCCCGAGGATATACTGCCGGTAAAACACGCCGGAGAAGGAGCGGGCGTAGCTTTCCCGGATTTCCGGCGACAGCGTCAGGTTGTCGTCCATCGTAAAGTGCAGCCGGTACATGCCGATCTCGTCCGCCCGGTCGATGAAGTCCGTCTTCAGGTAGTGATACGCCCCGGCGGGATTGCAGTTCATAAAGATCCGGCTTCCCGCCACGGAGCACCGCCCGATCATCTGATCCACAAAGGATCGGGGAAACAGGGCCGCCTCGTCCGCGTAGGCTCCGGCGGCGGTCATGCCCTGCAGCTTGTCCTGGGCGTTGTCCTTGTCCGCGCCGAAGATGTGGTAGGCGTTGCTTCCGATAAGGATCTTTCCCTCGGTCCGCTTCAGGGTCCAGGGCACGCGGAACGTGTCCAGAATCCGGAACATGGGCTCCAGCACGTTGCGTTTCAGGGCCCCCGCGGTTACGCCTGCCACGATGAAATCCTGATGGGAGAACCGGGTCAGGCTCCATTCCAGGAAGGAAAAGATCATGGCGACGGTTTTTCCGGAGCGGATCGCCCCGTCCGCCAGCATGATCCGGCAATGCTCGTGGCCCGAGCCTTCCCGCCACCAGAGCAGGCACTGCTGCTGGCGGCGGGAAAAGGGTTTCAGCTGAAACGGTGCCGTGCTCATCCGAACAGCTCCTCCATCTTTTCTTTGTCCGCGCCGTCCAGCATGGCGGTAAAGGCCCGCACCGCCGCGTTATCCTCTTCCTCCTCCTGCCCGGCGCCGGGCAGGAAGCGGCTGTACTGCTGGGCGACCAGGGGGGCGCTCTTTTTCAACTGGTCGAAGCTGGCCCGGCGGATGGCGATGAGTCCGTCCTGCCGCAGCATGCGCATGATCCTGTCCAGCCCGTACTTTTTCCCGTATACCTTCCGGCACCAGCGCTCCAGCTTGGGCCGTTCCGTACCCACATAGCCCAGGATTTCCTCCGGCCGGCACTGCAGAGCGCACAGCTCCTCAAACATCTCCCGGGTCAGTTCCCGCCGCAGTCCCCGGAGCGCTTCTCCGCGGTTTTCCATGCCTTATTCCCCCTTCCGCAGCCTGCGCAGGATTTCCTCGCCGGCTCCTCCGTACAGATGCCGGAACCAGGGGGACCGGAAGAACTCCTCCACCTGCTCCGCCATCCGCTTTCCCCGGCGGCTGCGGGGATTCCGCCGCAGCAGTTTCCTGGCCCAGCGGTAATCCTCCGCTGCCTGTGCGGCGACGGCAACAGCCAGGTGCTCCCAGGCCCTCGGGTAATACAGCCCGCGGGGTCCGCCGATGGGCCCCCAGTCCTCCTCGTCCCGCCACGCTTCCTCTTCCCCGTCTTCTTCGAACCCGATCAGGTCCGTGCCGGTTTTTTTCAAATACGCCATATTGTCACCTCTCTGCCCCGAAGGGCAAATCATTCTCATCTCATCTCCATTATAAAGCCCGAAATCCGGGAAACCGCACAAAACGGGGGAACCCCTCGGAAATTTCCGAGGGGTTCCTTTTTCCAAAACGGGTTCAAACCCTTGCGGCATAAGGCGCAGAAAATTTTCAAAAACATTGCAACGAATGCGCGACCGGGGTTCCGGTTCCCCCTGAATCCTGTCGGGAGACCGACAGAGGCCATCTGAGACCGCCGGGACAGGGATCGCGCAAAAGCCCTTCCTTCAGGGCAGTCTCATTTGAAATAGGTTCCAAAATGTAAAGAATGGTAACCAAAAT
>CAMKJS010000010.1 GCA_946413245.1 uncultured Clostridia bacterium | reverse complement strand
CACTGGCCATGGCGGCGGAATGGGTCATACCGGAGCAGCCGATGGTCTCCACCAGGGCTTCCTCGATGACGCCGTTCTTGACATTCAGGCTCAGCTTGCAGGTGCCCTGCTGCGGAGCGCACCAGCCAATGCCGTGGGTATAGCCGGAAATGTCCTTGATTTCCTTGGCCTGAATCCACTTGCCCTCTTCCGGAATAGGCGCCGGACCGTGGTTCGGGCCCTTCGCGACACAAACCATTTCTTCGACTTCTTTGGTGTATTGCATGTGCCTCTGTTCCTCCTGTTCAGAATTATAGTTCGGAAACCACTTCAGTATATCATAACCGGGGGTTTGGAAACAACTGTCCGTCCCGGTTTTTTTCACGGGTTTTGCTCACAGATTCCGGATCCTGTGCACCAGATCCAGCTCGTTCACCCCGTTCAGGATCAGGCCGATGCCGATCAGCAGCACCACGATGTCCACCGTGCTGCCGGGGTTGAACAGGACCCATGCTCCCAGGACGATAATCAGGATCGGAAACAGCCTGACATACCAGGGCAGCAGCGCATTCTTCGCGCCCGTCAGGTTGCTCACGCCGGCCAGAATCAGCAGAACGCCGGCCAGAATCGGGAAAATGTCGCGGATAGCCGGCGCCATCCAGATCAGCAGAAGGCCGCTGATGCCCAGTACAGCCGCGTAACCCAGCTGAACCTGATCCTTCGCGGGCCCGAAGAGATAATACAGCAGATATGCCACACCCGCCACCAGGGACGCGTACCCGGCAACCCGGATCACCCCGTCCACCACGTTTCTCCGCACGATCACCAGATAAATCCCGAACGCGATGCTCAGGACAGCGGCGATCACCTTGTTCCGCAGGAAACGCTGAACAATTTCCATAGAAAGAATTCCTCCCCTCTGTATTCAGGCGCGGACTTCCCCGCGCCGTTTTTTATCATATACCTTTCCGCCTTGAAAATCAATGGTTTTTCACCCTCCACGGGTGAAAAACGGCCGGAGAAAACGGTTGAATTTTACCTTGGAGTCAGCTATAATTATTGCAGAAAAAGCGCCTCCGCGGCGTTGATGAATATCAAAGGAGGAACACATCATGAAAAAAATTCTGGGACTGTTGCTGGCCGTCTGCCTGCTGCTCGGCTGCGCCTGCGCGGAGGAAGCCGCAGCACCCGCGCTGCAGAAGAACCTGGTGATTCTCTTCACCAGCGACGCGCACTGCGGAATCGATCAGGGATGGGGCTACGCCGGCGTTTACGCCATCAAGGAAGGCCTTTCACAATGGAACCATGTGCTGCTGGTGGACAACGGGGACGCCATTCAGGGCGAGCCGGTCGGTACCATGACCAAGGGCGAAGCGGTGATCGACATCATGAACACAGTCGGGTACGACATCGCCATCCCCGGCAATCACGAGTTCGACTACGGCATGGACCGTTTCCTCGCGCTGGCGGAAAAGGCGAACTTCCCGTACATCAGCTGCAACTTCAACAAGGAAGGCGAGCTGGTGTTCGATCCCTATATCATCAAGGAATTTGACGGCGTGAAGATCGCCTTCGTCGGCGCCACCACGCCCATGACCCTGCGCTCCTCCACGCCGAAGTACTTCATGGACGAGAACGGCAACTTCATCTACGGCTTCCTGCAGGACGAGACCGGCGAATCCCTGTACGCCGCCATCCAGAAGGCCGTGGACGACGCGCGGGCGGAAGGCGCCAGCTACGTCTTCCTGATGGCGCACCTGGGGAACGAAGCCGAGTGCGCCCCCTGGATGTATTCCGACGTAATCTCTCACACCTCCGGCATTACCGCTGTGCTGGACGGGCACAGCCACGATACCGATAAGGTGGTCATGAAAGACAAGAACGGCGCAGAAGTGCTGCGCCTGGGCTGCGGCACCAAGCTGGGCGGCGTCGGCGCCGTAACCATCCTGACCGACGGTTCCATCGACGGCGGCCTGCTGAGCTGGGGCAGCTCCATCATTTCCGCCGCCGACCTGATGGGTCTGGTCAATCCCGGCAGTGACGCCGTCGCGGCCGCGAAAGCCGAGCTGGACGCGAAACTGCAGGAAGTCGTCGCGAAGACTGCCGTAGAGCTCTATATCAACGATCCGGTTGAAAAGACTGAGGAAGGCAAACCCATCCGCATCATCCGCCGGGCTGAAACCAACCTGGGCGACCTCTGCGCGGACGCGTACCGCGATCAGGGCGGCGGAACGGACATCGCCTTCGTCAACGGCGGCGGCATCCGCGTGCAGCTGAAGGCCGGCGATCTGACCCTGAACAACATCCTCAGCGTGCATCCCTTCGGCAACGCCCTCACCGTGATCGAAGTCACCGGCCAGCAGGTGCTGGACGCGCTGGAGTGGTCCGTGCACTCCCTGCCGGGCGAATTCGGCGGCTTTGACCAGGTCTCCGGCCTCACCTTCGAGGTGGACGCCACGATTCCCACCCCCTGCGTGGAGAGCGAAAGCAAGATGTTCGACCATGTGGACGAGAGCATGACCCGCCGCGTCCGCAATGTGCTGGTAGTTTGTGATGATACGGCGACCACCGAGATCTACACCCTGGCGTCTCATGACTACCAGCTGCTGAACAACGGCGACGGATACACCATGTTCGACGGCTGCAAGGTGCTGCAGGAATCCGTGAAGCTGGACAACCAGGTGCTGATCGACTATATCATGGAAACCCTGGGCGGCGTCGTCAGCGAGGGATATGAGAATCCCTACGGCCAGGGCCGCATCGTTTCCGTCGGCGAATAATCTTTCGAATCATCTTTCCCGGTAAAAACCGGAGGCGCTCCCACGCGGGGAGCGCCTCCTTTATTTCCGGCCTGGTTCTTTCCGGTTCCGTACCGCGGATTACCATCCGCTCACGGTGAAGGAGATGGTGATGGTCTCGTCTGCGCCGGGCACGGTGTATCCGAAGGGATCTGCCGGCTGGTTATAGGTGTCGATCACCCGGATCAGGGCGTACTCGCCGCTCAGATCCACTTCCGTGTAATCCTGGGTAGCAGCGCCGCCGACCTTGGTTTTCACATTGCTGATGGTCAGATATCCGGACTCGATCAGCTTGCTCGGAATATCCGTGGAAACGAACAGCAGGTTGAAAGCGGCCGTCGTCCCGAAGCCCTTCTCACCGGTCACCAGGGACACCGCGTATTCACCGTCCCCGTTGACGTCGCTGTCGTAGAACGTTCCGCCGTAATCGGCGTTCTTGTCCTCGTTGGTTTCGTCGTCCCAGCCTGTGAGCCGGTAGAACCAGGGATGCTCGGCGTCGTCCCGGCCGTAATTGTCGTACCAGGCGTTCCGGAAGATGTAGGTGTCCTTGCCCTGCACGCCGATGTAGGCATGGAATCCGGCCGCCTTCAGGGCGTCCGCCTCTTCCTGGCTCATGCCCGCTTCCACAGCGGCTTCCTTCACGGGTTCCTTCCCCCTGATCACCCGGAAAGTTGCCTCGATCTTCGTCACGCCCGTGAAGAGCTCCGGATCCACCACCACGGATTTCACGTTGGCCAGATCGCCGCTTTCGGTGCGCGCGTCCTCCGGCATATCGGTCACCCAGGTATTGTAGATGTTTGCCCGGGTTTCCTGGCCGTCGTCGGAGCTGGTGTAGGTGATGCCATTCAGAATATTGTCCCCGTCATTCAGTTTGACTTCCGTCACCTGCAGAATGGTTCCGGGCATCACGGCTTCGCCGTTCTTCAAGCCCACGGCGGTGAAGGCCAGGCCCTCGGAGGGCTCCGCGAATTCCAGGCCCACCGTGTAGGTGCCCTCGCCGGTGATCGGCGCGGCGGTCACCTTCACGGCGTCGGTGGACGTATAGCCCCAGTTCTGCACGCTCCAGTCGCCGTTCGCGAACATCAGGTAAGCGGAGATCGGGCTGAAGCTGAATTCGATTTCGAGCGTTTTCACGGATTCGAAGTCCGCGGCGTCCACAATTACGGGAGCGGCGGTGGAGAGATCGCCGTTCAGCACGCGGGCGTCCTCCGGCAGCTCAGCCACCCAGGCGTTCAGGATGTTCATCCGGGTCTCGATCCCGTTGTCGGAGCTGGTATAGCCCTGCTTGCCCTCCAGGCAGATGATCTCCTCGCCGTTCACCCGGATGCTGTGCAGACTGATGTAGTAGCCGGGATACGTGATCTCGCCGTGCTGGATTCCGATGGCCGAGAAAGCCAGGCCCTTTGCCGGCTCCGCGAATTCCAGGCCCACCGTGTAGGTGCCGGTGCCGCGGATTTCCGCCGCCGTCACTTTCACGTTTCCGTCCTCGCTGTCGGTGATTTCCCAGTTCTGCATGTTCCAGTCCCCGTCGGCATACATGATGTAAGCGTGGTCCGCCGGCGTCGCCAGCACGCTGAAGTCGATATCCACCGTCTTCACGGAGGCAAATGCCGCCTTGTCCACGATCACGGGAGAGGCCTCCGCGATGTTGCCGTCCCAGGCGCGGGCGTCCGCGGGCAGCTCGGTGACCCACTCGTTCAGGATGTTCATCCGGGTTACCTTCCCGTCGTCAGAGGAGGTGTATCCGGGTTTCACTTCGATGGCTTCGCCGTTCACGCGGATCGCGTTGATCCGGATATAATATCCGGGAAAGTCGATTTCACCGTTGTTGATGCCGATGGCAGTAAAGGCCAGCCCGTCGGACCCGTTCGGGAATTCGAGACCGATGGTGTATTCCCCTTCACCCGTCACGGCGGCGGGCGTCACGATGACGCTGCCGTCCTCACTGTCCGCGGTTCCCCAGTTCTGCACACTCCAGTCGCTGTTGGCATACATGATATACGCGTTGCTCTTGGCCGCGGTCAGGGCCCGCTCCGTCTTCTTCAGCTTCGCTTCCAGCTCCGCTTTCGTGGTTTCCAGCTCCGCCTTCGCGCTTTCCTCCCGGTCGGCGATCTGCTTCTGCAGCTCCGTCCGGACCGCTTCCAGCTCGGCGTTCGAGGCTTCCGCCTGCTCCGTCAGCTGCTTTTCCAGCTCCGCTTTCGCGGCAGTCAGCGCGTCGATCTCGGCCTGCAGTTCCGCTTCCTTCGCCTCCAGCTGCGCTTTCGCCTCGGCGGCAGCTTCCGCCAGTTTGGTCTCCAGTTCCGCCTTCGCGGTCTCTGCCTGGTCGGTCAGCTGTTTTTCCAGTCCGGCCTTCGCCTCCGTCAGCTGATCCAGCTGCCCCTGCAGTTCCGCTTTGGTGCTTTCCAGCGTATCCTGCGCCGCGGCGGCCGCGTCGGCAGCGCCGGCTTCCAGATCCTCGATCTTCTTCTGCAGCTCGGCCTTGACGGCATCCGCGTCCTTCCGGATGCTGCCGTTCTGCACGCCGAACACGCAGCTTACGATGATGGCGACACAGGCGACGAGCGCCAGCACGATAGTCAACGATTTCTTCATGAATCTTCCTCCTCCGTTTTCTGTCTCGTTTCAGCCTTCCCGGCGAAAACTCCTATAGCCAAATATATCATATTTTATTCTGCGTGTCATTATTCTTTGCACAGAAAAAGAATCCGCCGAGGCGGATTCGATTGCGTTTTTCTGTATATGACCGGTTGTTCGCTTTATTCTTCGGCTTCCTCCGGCACCATCCACCGGTCTCCCCCGGCGTACATGCTTCTGCCGTAGATCGCCCGATACTGGGAGGGCGTGCACTGGTTCTGCTTCCGGAACACCCGGTTGAAGGTTGCCAGGCTTCCGAAGCCGGACCGCTCCGCGATCTCCCGGATCGGCAGATTGGTCCGCACCAGCAGATCCGTGGACACGTTCATCCGCTTCCGCGTCAGATACTCCGTGAAGGACGAGCCGGAAAACTGCTTGAATACCCGGGAGAAGTAGAACTTGGAGAAGCCCGCGAAGGAGGACACGTCCTCCAGGGAGATTTCCTCCATATAGTGCTGATTGATGTACGTCAGCGCCCCGTTCATGATTTCGGAGTCGATGTGGGAGGCATATTCCTCCTCCCCGTCGGGAAGGGATTCCCGCATGCTGCGCCCCAGCTCCGCGTAAACCTGCAGCAGATAGGAATAGCACCGGGCGTTCCACATGGGCTCCTTGGCAAAGTAGGCGGACACCGTCTGGTTCAGCAGCCCGGATATCCGACTCTGCAGTTCGGAACCGTCGTCCAGATAGATCGGATCCTGCAGCACCTGCTGGATGCTGGGCTGATCCCGAAGACTCATCAGGGGACTGGGCTCAAAGAGAATCAGATACCGGAGCGTTTCCTTGGACTCCGTCAGCTCGTGCGGCATGTCCGAGGGAACGATCAGCACCTGGCCGGGCTCCACGCAGTACACCCGCTCCGGCAACCGGTACACCGAGATGCCCCGGTGCGGCAGAATGATCTCTACCGCCGAATGCTGGTGATAGTCGTAATGGGAAGCCGTGTCCGACGGCCAGATCCGTATGGAGGAATGCTCCGCGTAGGTCACATACTCCTGCTTTCCCTGCAGGATCCGGAAGCCATCCGGAAAGCGCTTTTTTTCGTTTTCATCCAGGGGCTGCCGCATATCCATCGAGAATTCCTCCTGTGCTCAGGGCCAGAGTCTGATTCAGCCTTTCACGCTGCCCAGCGCCATACCGGTCACAAAATACTTCTGCAGGAAGGGATAGACCACCAGGATCGGTACAGCGGCAACCACGGAGATAGCAGCACGAATCGTGATCGGCGCTGTTTTCCGAGTGGTTGCAAGTGCATCTGCAGTGGAGTTGGCTGCGTTTGAACTGGTTTGCGTTGTCGCCAGCTTCATCTTCAGCAGATACTGTAATGTGTATAAGTCTTTCTTATTCCCGTTATAAAGATAGGTGTCGAACCAACTATTCCAGCTTCCTACTGCAACAAATAGGGCCACCGTCGCCATAACCGGGAGGCACAGAGGCAGTATAATCTGGAAAAAAGTACGAAGATCGCCAGCACCGTCAATTCTTGCGGATTCCACCAACGCTTCAGGAAGGCCTAGAATATAGGTTCGAATGACAATCATGTTAAAGCATGAGAACATACAAGGAATAATATAAACCCAGTAGGTATTGCGAAGTTTCAGTAGTCTTGCTATCAGAAGATAGTTTGGAATAAGCCCTGCGTTCACATACATGGTCAGAACCAACACCATTGTAATGAAACTGCGTAGCACATATTCCTTTCGGCTTAATGCATAAGAGAGCATGGAAGTCAGGAAAAGGTTCAGCAAAGTAATCAAAACAGTCTTGGAAAGCGAAATCCAGAAAGCCTTATACACTGCCGGATCTTCCAGTAATTCGGCATAGGAATCCGTGCTGAACTGCCGGGGCCAAATTCCAATGCCGCCTTTAAGCGCATCCATACTATCATTAAAAGAAACCGCCACCGTGTTCAGAACAGGATACAACGTGATGACCATCAGCAGAATAAGAATGATAGTATTCACAATCGGAAAAGCGATATCCCGTCTTTTTGCTTTTTTCTTTACCGTCATAGCTGTCACAGAATATCCCTCCCCTCACATTAGTGTATCTTCATCAAGTAACTTAGCAATACCATTCGCCCCAAACAGCAGGATAATCCCTACGACACTCTTGAACATACCAGCTGCGGTACCATAGGAATAATGCGGAACCTTAGTGCCAAAGCTATAAGTCAGTGCAAAAACATCAATCGTATCTGAATACTTCATCACCAAGCCATTGCGCATCAAGTATTGGATTTCGAACCCAGCTTCCATCAGGTGACCGATGTTCATGATCAGCAGCACCATAAAGGTGGATTTGATGCCGGGCAGCGTCACGTGCAGAATCCGCTGGAAGCGTCCCGCGCCGTCAATGGCCGCCGCCTCGTAAAGGCTCGGGTCAATGGAGGTCATGGCCGCGATGTAGATGATCGTGCCCCATCCGACTTCTTTCCAGACGTTAATGATGCCAACCATCCACCAGAAATACTTCCCTTCTCCGAGGAAAAGCACTGGCTCCTTTACCAATCCAAGTCCTAGCAGCATTTCATTGAGTGGCCCCCTGCCTGCAAATATATTCGTCGCCATGCCAACCACAATAACCATTGAAAGGAAATGCGGCAGATAGGTCACTGTCTGCACAGTACGTTTGAAGGTTTTATTTCTAACTTCATTCAGAAGAACGGCCAACAAAATTGCCGATACAGTTCCAAAGACAAGATTAATCAGGCTCATGGCCAGCGTGTTCCGGATCGCTAGGAGAAAGTTCTCGTTTCCAAATAAGAACTTAAAGTTCCCCAGCCCGACCCATTTACTCCCGAAAAGGCCTTCTCTGGGCTGATAATCCTGGAAAGCCGTTACCCAGCCCCAGATAGGAACATAATTAAACAGCAGCACATAGAAGAGCATAGGAACGGACATAATGACCAACTGCCACTGTTTTCCCAGCATCTGAAAGAAGTGCTTTTTCTTTTTTGGAATCTCGATTCCGGCTTGAGCGGTTTTCGTGGTCATGACTATGCATCCTCCTGAATATGAAAGGGGGAGAGACGAGTCCCTCCCCCCCCGGATCA
Source organism: uncultured Clostridia bacterium (assembly GCA_946413245.1). GTDB lineage: Bacteria > Bacillota > Clostridia > Christensenellales > Aristaeellaceae > Aristaeella. Next base: position 47,045 of record CAMKJS010000010.1, on the reverse strand, counting down.
AAAATCAGTCATTATTCTCCCAGGGCCTGCTTCACAAGCTTCAGAACTTCTTCCTGCATAAAATCAGAGTAAATTTTCGAAGTGGGATTAATCGCTTCAATGAACTGATCCCAAAGCGTGTCAAATTCGCCTTCCTTTGCCATGATAACCTTGGGCAGCCACTCTTCCTGCAGCATTAACCAAGTATTGTAATCCTCATCAATCGGGGACTTATCAATCTGCCAGGCTTCTCCATAAGGAGCCAGATCGATCGGCGGGTTGAAATAGTCTTCCCATGCATTGATGCCAGCATTCTTCTGGAATTCCTTGTCATAATCAGTCAGAACACTCACATTGTAGATTTCATCCTGATCAGTGGGAGCCCAAGTGTTGCCATTGTCCATGACGCCCTGCTTCTTCGGACTGGATGCCCAAATAGCTTCCGCTTTATTTGCGCGCTTCCACTGAGCATCATTCAGATGTTCGACCTGCTCGGTAGTCATGTTCATCCGGCCATTTTCATCAATGTACCAGTCTTCACCTTCGATACCCCACTGGAAGGTGATCTGCCATTCATCAGACAGGAACGTTTCAAACATCTGAACCATACGTTCCGGATACTTACAGTTAATAGAGATACCGAAACCGCGGTCTTTGTTCATAACGGTACCGTTAATATAATGCTCTTCAATTACTTTACCATCTACATATTCCGGGTCATAAACCAGCGGCAATGCAAGATATGTGTCTTCATATTTCTTATCGGTCAGCAGAGCCTGAGTAGCGGTACCAAATGCCCAAGTCTGGTCAAACATACCAATCACAGTGCCCTTGGACAAGTCAGCCATATAAGTATCTTCATCCATGGTGAAGGAGTCCGGAATGATCAAGCCTTTCAGGAAAGCTTCATTCAGCTTCTTATAATACGGCTTAGCATAGGGCTGGTTGATGAATGTTTCGGTATGGTAGCCAGGATCATTGATATCAACAATAACTTCCCCATCATTAGGACGGCCCATCAGGTGCTGCACGGGATTGATCAGGCAGAACCGATGCCAAGTTTTGGATAGGATATGGAATCCAATGTTATCAAGACCATCTTCGTTCTTCGGATTCGCAGTGACATATCGCTCAATCAGATCGAAGTATTCATTCAACGTCTTCGGAACCTGATAGTTGTTCCAGGCGATGACTTTCTTCTGAATGAAGAAAGCGGGACCATTATGGCGCTTTACTTCACGGTTGTAATAGATACCGTAGTTCGGGATAATGAACAGGCGACCTTCCTCATCCAGCAGCTGATCCAGCTTGGCGTTAGTGCCATGCAGATGCTTCCAGATGTTCGGAGTTCCCTCTTCGGAAATGTAGGGCATGAGGTCAATCAGCACGCCAGCGACTTCCAGAGTCTCCGCACTATTGCTGCCATCGTACAGATCGGGCAGTGTTTCTTCGTCGGAGTTCTTGATTCCCAGCGTCTCATCCAAATCGCCAGCCAGGAACTCAAACTCGAACTTGATTCCCAGTTCGTCCTCGATCTTCTTATAAATCTTGTTATCTTCCGTAGGCTGATCGCCAGCGGCACCGATAAACACGGTTACAGTGATCGGATCCTGGGCGCCTTCTGCCATTGCAGCAGGCATAAGCGCCAGCAGCATGGCCAGAACAAGCAGAACAGAAAGCAGCTTCTTCATGGGGTGGCCTCCTTAAATGATATATTTGAGCATCTCATGCTCTCTGACTACATTATTGATCAAGTTGTACGTATCTCTCAATGGAAATTCTGGTAAATTTCCATCAATATTTGCTATTGTGATGTGCAAATAATGCGATCAGAATCATTTTTCTGTTCAATCCATATGATATAAGCCCCGATATGGCCCGATAATACTCATTTTCGCATTTCTGTACGGTCTTTTTGGCTTTCTGCCCACTGCTCATTTCTGCACTTTTGTACGGTCTTTTTGATGTTTTCGCCGCATTATGATATAATGCGGCGAAAAGGAGGAGCTATAACGATGCCTGATGCCGCCGTACACGCAAGCTTTGGGAAGGAAGTCCTGGAATTCCTGGAGGAGCCAGTCCGCTCCGTCATCCGGGCGGCGCCGTATCAGATGGCTCTCTTCGGCCCGGATCCCTGGTTCGTCTGGCTTCCGGACACAAGCCGCGGCGGCCGGATGCACACGGACCGGCCCGGCGCCTTCCTCCGCGCCCTCGCCCGCCATGCCCGGGACGGGCACAGCCGGGAAGCGATGTTCTCCTATCTGGCCGGCTTTCTCTGCCATTATGCGCTGGACTGCGCGGCTCACCCCTATATCGTGCGCAGTACCATCGGCCCCGACGCGCTGCCGGGAGCGCACCGGGCCTTCGAACATACCATGGACATTCTGGAGATGCGGCGCCTGGGTCTCTGGCAGGGCCGCCATCCGCTGACCTCCTCCTTCGTGATGCCCCCGCTACGCCTGCCCCGGGAAATGCAGGAGGATCTGAGCGCCGCCTACCGGGAAGTTTACGGCTGGGAAAACAGCTTCCGCGCCATGAATCGGCTGTATCCCTTTTTCCGCTGGGTGTACCGGCTGATGGAAAACCCGAAAGGCATCGCGGCCCGGCTGGCCCGGCTCACCGGGAAACCGCAGCTCCGCTCCCTTGCCTACTCCGAATCCTGGTACGCCGGCCGGGACGTGGAGAACGAGGCGAACGCCCCATGGCCCCATTCCCATGACGAAACCCTGGTTTCCAGGGACAGCCTGGCGGACATGCGCGCCGCCGCCCGGGATCGCGCCCGCGTCATGATCCGGGCCTGTTACCGCTTTATTTTTTCCGGAGACCTCAGCGAAGAGGAACTCACGGCCGCGCTGGGGAATACTTCCTATTACAGCGGTCTCCCCGCGCCGGACCCGCGGAACTGGAGCGTTCCCTCCATGGTTCCGCCTTCCGGTGTCAAACCGAATATGGAGGAATAAAGTATGCCGGTTTCATGTATCAAATGCGGAAAACCCCTGACCGTGGCGGACGCCGTTTTCTGTCCCTTCTGCGGGGCGGATCAGCGGGCGGCCGCGCTGGCGGCGGAGCCTGTATCCCGAAGTATAAGCCCCGAAGCGGAAAAATGGCTCCGCCAGGCGGAAAAGGCTCCCAGCGTGCCCGCCCGCAAAAAGATCCTCCTGGAGGCGCGGGCCGTCTGCCCGGACTGCTTCCCCATCGAATGGGAGCTGCTTTTCGTGGGCCACGGCGACAAACCCCATCCCCGGAATCAGATCGACTTTTCCATTATCAAGAGCTACCTGCTGGAAATGTACCTGACCCCGGAGGAATTCAGCGAGGAACGGAAACAGGCGGACCGGCTGGAGCTCTTTGAGGATCCGCAGCTGATCCGCTGCCTCCGCATGAGCGGCGACCCGGACCGTACCATGCAGGAATACCTGCTTCGCCTGTCCCGGGAGTTTATTGATCTTTTCCTCGAGGGGGACAGCCGGATCAACAAAACCTTCCTGGGCTTCCGGCTGGACCGGAACCCGGAAAAAACACTGTCCCGGGCAGCCGCGGGGGTGCTCCGGAACATACAGGCGGACGGGCAGCTGCCGGAAGACCGCCGGCGTCTGCTGTATCAGATTTTTTATCAGGCGTTTTCCCTCCGGCTCGGCGGCCAGACCGCCTGGCTGGATGCGGAACTGCCGGAATAATTCTTCGTTGAACGCTAATTACTGGTCATTTCAGCGTATTCGGAATCAGACAAGCCGGATACGCTTTTTCTTCAGCTTCCCCGCTTTGCCCATCTCGACCAGCCGGGTATAGCGGGCCGAAACGGTTTCCATCACGACTGACCAGGGCACCGGGATCGTATCCCGGGCCTGCTGCCCCAGCCGGCGCAGTTTTTCCGGATCTCCGATGCCTTCCGTCAGCACCCGCGCCAGGTCTTCCGGCGTATTATCACACAGCAGCCCGTTCTCTCCGTCCCGGATGTTTTCCGCGGCTGTACTGCCCCGTACCATCACCGCGGGGGTTCCCATCACCGCGGCTTCCCGCACCACCATCGGTGCGGAATCGTACAGGGACGGGAAAGCGAGCACCGACGCCCGGGCGTACAGCCCGTCCAGCAGGGAGGGATCCGTGATGTGGCCCACCATCTGCGCCGTGTACTGCAGGCCCAGCTCCCGGATTTTGTTTTCGATATTGATCATATCGATCCCCTGGCCGGCCAGAATCAGCCTGAACTGAACCCCGTCGGCCCGCATGCGGGCGCAGGCTTCCAGCACCGTGAGAATATTCTTTTTCCAGTCCATCTGGCCCACAAACAGGATCACCGGATCCTCTCCCAGGTTCCAGCGCCGGGTTACCTCCGCCACGTCGGAAGGATGCACCTCCCGCATCGTGGCTCCGTTGGGCACCACCTGCACCTCGCCCTCGTATCCGTATTCCTGCAGCACCTTTGCCGGGTTCTGCCCCACGGCCCATACCTCGTCGCAGCGGTTGTAGAAGTTGACCACCATCTTGACGCCGGCCCGGGCGATGGATTCGGATTTCGTCGCCTTCAGGAAATCGTCGTAGTATTTGGAGTGGAAGGACGCCACCAGGGGCAGATCCCGCAGGCTGGCCAGGCGAAGCGCCTCGGACCCCGCCGCGAAGGGACTGTGCACGTGGATCAGATCCAGCGTGGTCATACGAATTTTCTGGCGGTAGTGGGAATCCCATACCGCCTCGCCGATCTTATATTGTCTCAGGCCGGGCACCTGTCTCCCCATGAACTCCAGCAGCTGGAAAGGATAGCCGCCCTGGAAGCCCGTGTCGTACATCGGGGCGACCACTGTCACCTGGTGCCCCATTTTGCACAGGTTCTCCGAATAGGCCAGCACTACGCGGCCCACACCGTCCATAATCGGAAGGAATGTATCCGTGAACTGACCGATCCGCAGCAAGGCGCTTCCTCCTCTCCGTCGCAAATGATGTGCCTATTATCCCACGATTGTGCAAAAAAAGCAAATCGCATATAATATCCCCGGAAAGATAGCCCGCTGCCTGACTGATTCGCCGCGGGCCGTATGAACGGAGGGATCGCGCATGAACCGGTTCCGGCGGCTTTCCGCCGTGTTTTTCCTGTTTTTTCTTCTTCTGCACGCGGCAGCCTGCGCGGCCGCGGAGGAAATGGACGTGCTCTCCGGATCCCTGCCGATGCTCGTGAACAAGGAAAACCCCGTAACAGAAGACTTCGTTCCGGCGGATCTGGTTTCCCTGAATGAGATGACGGATTCAGCGCTGATCCGGATCAAGTACAAAAACACCCTGGCTGTCCGGGCGGCTGCCGAAGCTCTGGTGCGGATGTTGGGAGACGCCGCGGAGGAAGGCCTGCGCAAATGGCAGATCAGCGCCGCATACCGCAGTTACGCGGATCAGGAGCGGGTGCTGAACGCGAAAATCAACAGCTATCTGAACAAGCATTCCGGCTGGTCCCGTTCGAAGGCCCGGTCCGCCGCCCTGCATACCGTGGCCGTACCCGGCCAGAGCGAGCACCATCTGGGGCTGGCTTTCGACATTAACGTGCGCGGCGCTTCCAGCTTTTCCTCCACCCGCCAGTATACCTGGCTGCGCAAAAACGCCTGGCGCTACGGCTTTATCCAGCGCTATCCCAAAGGCAAGGAAAAGGTCACCGGTTACCAGGCGGAAGCCTGGCATTTCCGCTACGTGGGCGAGGCCCACGCGCAGATCATCTTCGAGCAGGAGCTGACGCTGGAGGAATACCTTGATAAAATTGAGAGCGGCGAGATCACCCCGCCGCCCCAGGATATCGAAGAATACGTAGATTTGGACTAAATTTTCATATACTCGTCGCAGATCAGCGCCGCGCTGATCAGCCGGATCACGCTTTCGTCCAGCTTCTCCTCCGGCAGCCACGGGCCTCTCCTGCCCTCCGCCGCATCGATGATTTCCTGTATATCCGTATCCTTGCCGGGCATAATCAGGTCGTTCCCCGCCAGGATGCACTTGGCCGCGTGGGAGCCGCCGCCGTTGGTGGTGGCCCAGTCCGTCATAATAAAGCCCCGGAAACCCCACTCCTCCCGGGCCGCCACGGTGCACAGGTCGTAATTGTTCGCGGAATGCACGCCGTTGATCCGGTTGTAGGAGGTCATGATGGTCATCGGATCCCCGGTTTTCACCGCGATCTCAAATCCTTTCAGATAGATTTCCCGCAGCGCGCGCTCCGAGATCATCTCGTTCACGTGCATCCGGTTGTCTTCCTGGTTGTTGGCGGCGAAGTGCTTGATGGATACGCCGATGCCGGGCGTTTTCTGCACGCCCCGGGTAATGGCCGCGGCCATGACGCCGCTGACGTAGGGATCCTCGGAGTAGTATTCGAAGTTTCTGCCGCACAGCGGGTTCCGGTGGATGTTCATGCCCGGCGCCAGCCACACGGCGATCCCGAAGGCCTTCAGCTCCGCGGCGATCGCCTCGCCCGTTTCTTCCAGCAGCGCCGTGTCAAAGCTCTGGGCCAGCAGGGTTCCGATGGGAATCGCCGTCGCGATCTGGTACCGGAGCTCGGCGCCTTCGTGCCGGAACTTCTTGCCGAAGAAGCGGATCTCCAGCATCTCGAACCAGTCCTTCGGCTGAATGATGTTCCCCGTCTCCGGATCAATTTCATATTCGGGGTTGATTCTGACCCCCGCCGGGCCGTCCGCCAGCACCATGGACGGAATCCCGTACTCCGCGAAGGAAACCGTTTCTCCGGCGGCTCCGGGCACGGATTTCGCCTGCACGCCCACGATCTCCCCGGCCATGGCGCTCCGGGCGCCTACCGTCAGGCATGCCTTGTCCCGAAGGGACATTCCCGCCGCGATTTTCGCGGCCTTTTCCGCGGCCTCCGCGCTCCAGGGAAAGGTTTCGGCGCGCGGTTCCGTTTCCGCCGCCGCATCCTCCGCCGCCCGGGTGATATCGATCTCCGGGAAGGGGAACGCGGTTCCGCTCAGGTTCATATCCGGCTTCTCCGGCTGAATCTCCTTCAGGGCTTCCTTCAGCTCACAGATCGTCGTCACGCGTTCGGTCGTCACGTTCCTGTCCAGCCGCAGCTTCACCGCGGGCTTCAGGCAGGCCGCGCTTTCTCCCGCGAACACGCCGTATTCGCTGGCCTGCAGCAGGTACGCCTCCCGGCCCTCGTGGTAGGAGGCCAGCTGCTTCAGCCGGAAGCGAAGCAGCAGGGTTTCCGCCTCTCCCGGCTGCAGCAGCCCGGTCTTCCCGAAGGCCGTCAGCCGTTTCCGCTCCGTGGTCAGCTCCCCGGAGGGGCAGGCCGCGTACAGCTGAATCACCTGCTTCCCGGCTGTCTTTCCGGTATTCCGCACCGCCACGCTTACGCATACCTCCGTGCCGCGCAGCTCCGCGCCGGTCACTTCCCAGCCGAAAGCGGTATAGCTCAGGCCGTAGCCGAAGGGATACCGCACCGGCACGTCGAAGCTGTCGAAATAGCGGTAGCCCACATAGATGCCTTCCGTATAGTATTCTTCCGTCAGGTTGCCGTTCCGGTGCGAGAAGGTTTCGCTGCTGGGATAGTCTTCATACCGGAAGGCATAGGTGTCCGTCAGCCTTCCGGAAGGATTCACCCGGCCGCTCAGGATGTCCGCGGCGGCGTTGCCGCCCTCGCTGCCCGGCTGGGACATCAGCAGCAGCGCGTCCACCCGTTCCGTCTCCAGGAAGGACAGGTCCATCACGCCGCCCACGTTCAGCAGCACGATCACCGGCTTTCCCAGACTGGCCAGCAGCTTCAGCTCCGCTTCTTCCCGGCCGCTCAGATAATAATCCCCTTTTTCCGCGTGCCGGTCCGCGAACTCTCCCGAAATCCGGGATACCACATAGATCACGGCATCCGCTTCCGCGGTGTCCTCCGCCCGGATCGGCAGTTCCGGACTCTTCGGGGTGATGGAGGCGTGGGCGTGATACAGCTTCCGCGTGTCCCGCTCCGGGCCCGCCTCCCTGTACAGGGTTTCCTCCCATTCCTGCAGGCTCTTCCGGTATTCCGCGTCATACCGGTCCAGATAATCCCGGTTGACGATCGGGAATCCCGCGTTCCGCAGGCCTTCCTCCACTGTCACCGTATTGCGGGAATTCACGTCGCCGCTGCCGGTGCCTCCCTTGATGGTATACCGGGCGCCCCGGCCGAACAGCGCCAGCTTCGTGCCTGCCGCCAGCGGGAGAACGCCGTTGTTCTCCAGCAGCACCATGCCTTCCGCCGCCGCCCTGCGCGCAAGGCCGCGGATGCGTTCTTCCCGCGGGGTAACCTCCAGCGTCTTCTGTCCCGGATAGGTTCTCATGCTTCCTGTCCTCCTGTCCTGTCCGTGGGGAATTGTCCGTATCTTTTTGCCTGTTCCGAAGGGATTCCTTTCCTTCCCACCATACCATATTCCCCGCCGTTCGGCAACAGAAAATCCCGCTTTTTTGCAAGGGTTTTTCTTGACAGAAAGCCGGGAGGGTGCTATCCTTATTGCGGTTGAAATGAAGAGAATGATCCCGGCCCGCCGCGGCCGTTTCTTATGGTATTTGCCCCGCGGATTTCGCGGAGGAAATAAATTTGAAGGAGGTTCCAAGTCATGAAAAAACTGTTTGCTGTCCTGATGGCGCTCGCGATGCTGCTGAGCTGCACCGCTCTCGCCGAAGATGTTGTCGGCGCGGATCCCACGCTGGTCGAAGCCGCCAAGGCTGAAGGCGAGCTGGTGATTTACGGCTCCTGCGAGGAAGATTATCTTGCCGCGGCCGCCAATCATTTCCAGGAGCTGTACGGGATCAAGACCCAGTATCAGCGCCTGTCCACCGGCGAAGTGCCCACCAAGATCGAGGAAGAAAACGGCAATCCTTCCGCGGACGTCTGGTTCGGCGGCACCAACAACCCCTACGACGGGCTGGCTGCCAAGGGCTTCCTGGACAACAGCTATATCCCCGTCAACGCCGCTCACCTGACCAAGGATATTTACAAGGATCCGAACGGCTACTGGTACGGCATCTACACCGGTCTGCTGGGCTTCATGGTCAACAAGGATGAAATGGCCCGTATGAATCTGGAAATCCCCCAGAGCTGGGACGATCTGCTCAAGCCTGAATACAAGGGCCTGATCTGGCTGTCCAACTACAAGACCGCCGGCACCCCCAAGCTGGTCGCCAACCTGATGATCCAGCTGAAGGGCCACGACGCCGGCGTGCAGTACCTGGTGGATCTGGACAAGAACGTTCAGGTGTACACCAAGTCCGGTTCCGGCCCCTCCAAGAACGTGGGCACCGGCGAATGCGTCATCGGCATCGGCTTCCTGCATGACGGCATCACCCAGATCGTCGACAACGGCTACGAAAACGTGCAGCTGGTCGTCCCGTCCGACGGGACTGCCTGCGAAGTCGGCCCGGTGGCCATCTTCAAGGGAGCGAAGCATCCCAACGCCGCGAAGCTGTTCATGGAATACGCCCTGAGCCCCGAGTGCGTGAATCAGGCCGCCAACTTCGGCTCCTATCAGTTCCTGGTGCTGGACAACGCGACCCAGCCGCAGGCGGCTATCGACGCCGGCCTGGATCCCAGCCTCGTGTGGGACGGCTATGATTTCGCCCTTGCCGCGGCGGAGACCGAGCAGAACGTGAACGACGTCATGGCCGCGATCGCCGCTGCCGGCGCCGACACCGGTGCGGAACGCTTCAAGACCGAGTAATTCAGTCATACCAACCCGCGAGGATGGCACACTCCGCCATCCTCGCATTTTTGAGGAAAAGGAGGATGCCTCATGGCAAGGGATCAAGGCGCCGCGCTGGACCGGAAAAAACTGCTGGGCGATCCCATCATGGTCACGACCATCGTGCTGCTGATCACGTTCCTGACACTGTTTATCCTGTATCCGCTGGCGATTCTGCTGGTGGACAGCTTTGTGGGAGACGGCAGCTTCGGCCTCAGCGTTTTCCAGCGGATTTTCCAGATGCCCGACTTTACCCGGGCGATCACCAACACCCTGAAGGTCGGCTTTGTGGTCGGTATTCTCTCCACGGCGATCGGTCTTCTGTTCGCCTATGTGGAAGTGTATGTGAAGATGAACAAGGCGGTCGGCGGCCTGTTCAAGCTGGTTTCCATGCTGCCTGTGGTTTCGCCGCCCTTCGTGCTGTCCCTGTCGATGATCATGCTCTTCGGCAAATCCGGCCTGATTACCCGGTTCCTGCTGGGGATTTATGACAACAACGTATACGGCTACTGGGGCATCGTCATCGTGCAGACGCTGACCTTCTTCCCCGTCTGCTATATGATGATGAAGGGCCTGCTGAAAAACATCGACCCCTCTCTGGAGGAAGCGTCCCGGGATATGGGCGGCAGCCGCTGGAGAGTGTTTGCCGACGTGACGCTGCCGCTGCTGCTTCCCGGCCTCGGCAACGCTTTTCTGGTCACTTTCATCGAGTCCATCGCCGACTTTGCCAACCCGATGCTCATCGGCGGCAGCTACGACACGCTGGCCACAACGATCTATCTGCAGATCACCGGCGCCTACGACAAGGCCGGCGCCGCCGCCATGGCTGTCGTCCTGCTGATGATCACCCTGGCGATGTTCGCCGTGCAGAAGTATTATCTGGAGAAGAAGACCGCGGCCACGCTGACTGGCAAAGCCAGCCGGGCCAGAATGATGATCGAGGACAAGAGCGTGAAGATCCCTCTGTCGATCTTCTGCGGCCTCGGCGCGGCCTTCGTCGTCATGATGTATATCTGCGTGCCGATCGGCGCCCTGTTCCCCACCTGGGGCTATAAGTTCACGCCTCTGACCTTCAAATGGTTCGAGCAGGTCTTCACCCGCTACCGCGGTCTGCAGGCCTTCCGGGATTCCTTCGTGCTCTCGCTGATCGCCGCGCCGATCACCGCCCTCCTGTCCATGATCATCTCGTATCTGGTGGTCAAGCGGAAATTCAAGGCCAAGGGCTTCATTGAAGCGGTCTCGATGCTGGCGATGGCGGTTCCCGGCACCGTGCTGGGCGTCGGATATATCCGTGGCTTCTCCGGCGGCGTCTTCCACACCGGCTTCCTGCAGGGCCTCTACGGCACCGGGGCGATTCTGGTCATCGTGTTCATCGTCCGCTCGCTGCCGACGGGTACGCGTTCCGGTATTTCAGCGCTGCGGCAGATTGACAAATCGATTGAGGAAAGCGCCTACGACATGGGCGCCAACAGTCTGAAAGTGTTCACCACAGTGACGCTGCCGCTGATCAAGGATTCCTTCCTCTCCGGTCTGGTAACGGCGTTCGTGCGTTCCATCACGGCCATTTCCGCCATCATCCTGCTGGTCACGCCGAGTTACCTGCTGATTACCGTGCAGATCAACGAGTTCGCGGAGAAGGGCGCTTTCAGCATCGCCTGCGCCTTCGCCACGATCCTGATCATCATCACCTACGGATCGGTGCTCCTGATGAACTTTATCATCAAACATTTCGGTACCAGCCGCAAAGTCAAGGAGGTTGAGTGACAATGAGTGAAAGACGCGTGAAAGAGCCCAAGGGCGTCCGCCTGGACCATATCAGCAAGATCTATCAGAACCCGAAAACCGGCAAGGATTTCTATGCCGTTCACGACGTGGAGCTGGATATCGAGCCCGGCAGCTTCGTAACCCTGCTGGGGCCCAGCGGCTGCGGCAAAACCACGACCCTGCGCATGATCGCCGGCTTCGAAAGCCCGGACGAGGGAGAAATCTACCTGGGCGGCCAGCCGATCAACGAGCTGACGCCCAACAAGCGCGACACGGCCATGGTTTTCCAGAGCTACGCCCTGTTCCCCCATTACAACGTTTTTGACAACGTGGCTTACGGCCTGAAGCTCCGGAAGGTGCCGAAGGATGAAATCAAGGACCGCGTCACCCGGATCCTGAAGCTGGTCGAGCTCAGCGATATGGAGCAGCGGATGACCAACCAGCTCTCCGGCGGCCAGCAGCAGCGTGTGGCCCTGGCCCGCGCCCTGGTGGTGGAGCCCGGCGTGCTGCTGTTCGACGAACCCCTGTCCAACCTGGACGCGAAGCTGCGCGTGCAGATGCGCACGGAAATCCGCCGCATCCAGCAGGCCCTGGGGATCACCGCCATTTACGTGACCCACGACCAGTCCGAAGCCATGGCGATTTCGGACAACATCATCCTGATGAAGGGCGGCGTCATCGCCCAGATGGGCTCGCCGACGGAGATTTACTATCATCCGAACAGCGAGTTCGTGGCGGACTTCATCGGCGAGTGTAATTTCCTCGGCTGCACGGTGCGCGGCACCGAAGGCAGCGATATCGTCGCGGAGGTGGACGGCCGTACGGTGCGGGTCCGGTCCGATCATAAGCCTGCCCCCGGCACGAAGGCCAAGATCGTACTTCGCCCCGAAGCGATCGAAATCGCGGACCAGGGTGCCCTGCCCTGCAAGGTGGAGCTCAGCTGTTTCATGGGCAGCTATCAGAACTATCACGTCCGCGTCGGCGATACGCTGGTCAAGATCGCGGACAACTGCCCCATCGGCCGGAAAACCTTCCAGGTCGGCGATGACGCGTATATCTCCTTCCGGAGCGAATGCGCGCATCTCCTCGAAGCCTGATTCCCGGATCTTCCCCGGCGGACGACCCCGGTCGTCCGCCGTTTTTTTGTATTAAAAAGCCTCCCCTTGTTGCAAGGGGAGTGAGGGAAGCGTCAACACAGTGTGTTGTCCGGCATAAGCCGGAAGCGACCCGAACGAGTCAACCGAAACGAGCAGAGCGACCGGCCCAAGGGAGCTCAGCGACGATTGAGGTTGCGGGGAGGTGGCCCTTCAGGGCCGGAGGGGATAAAACTTTTATGTATTCAGGCGGTCCTTGACCATGGTCAAAGCGATCCGCTTTTTCTTCTCGTCCACGCTGACGACCCAGACCCTGACCACGTCGCCGACCTTGACGATTTCTGAGGGGTGCCGGATAAACTTCTGCGCCATCCGGGAAATGTGCACCAGCCCGTCCTGGTGAACGCCGATATCCACAAAAGCGCCGAAATCGATCACGTTCCGGACGGTGCCGGTGAGCTCCATGCCCGGGGTCAGATCCTTGATATCCAGCACGTCGGTCCGGAGCACCGGCTGCGGAAGCTCCTCGCGGGGATCCCGGCCGGGCTTCTGCAGTTCAGAGAGCATATCCTTCAGGGTCGGGAGACCGACGCCGATTTCCGCGGCCAGCTTCTCTTCCCCGTAGGCTTTGGCCCGTTCGCCGATGCCTGGAATGCCGCCGTTCTTCACGGTTTTCAGGTCGTACCCCAGCTTCTCCAGCAGGGCTTTGGCCGCGTCGTAGCTCTCCGGGTGCACGGCGGTGGCGTCCAGCGGGTTTTTGCTGTCCGCCACCCGCAGGAAGCCGGCGCACTGCTCAAAGGCCCGGGGCCCCAGCTTCGGAACCTTTTTCAGGGCCTGACGGGACGGAATGCCGTTTTCTTCCCGGTAAGCCACAATATTTTTCGCCAGCGCCGGCCCGATGCCGGCCACGTGGCTCAGGAGCTCCGCGGAGGCGGTGGAAACCTCCACGCCCACCTGGTTCACGCACTGTTCCACCACGCCGTCCAGGGCTTCGGTGAGCTCGTTCTGCTTCAGGTCGTGCTGATACTGTCCGACACCGATGGCCTTCGGATCGATCTTGACCAGCTCCGCCAGGGGATCCTGCATGCGGCGGGCGATGGAAACCGCGCTCCGCTGGGTAACGTCGAAATCCGGGAATTCCGCGGCAGCCAGCTTGCTGGCGGAGTAGACGGAAGCGCCGGCTTCACTGACGATCATATAGGCGACCCCCGGCATGGAGGGCAGCAGGCCGGCGATGAACTGCTCGCTTTCCCGGCTGGCGGTTCCGTTGCCGATGGCGATGGCCGTGACGCCGTACTTCTGCACAAAGCTACGGATGAGCCGGGCAGCCGCGGCCTTGCCGTTCTCGTTGCCGGGCAGGGTGAAGTATCCGACGCCGGTATCCAGCACCTTGCCGTTTTCGTCAATGACCGCCAGCTTGCATCCGGTGCGGAAGCCGGGGTCCACCCCCAGGGTGACCTTGCCCTTGATGGGCGGCTGCATCAGCAGCTGATGCAGATTCTGGGAGAAGACCCGGATCGCGGAGACGTTCGCCCGGTCCGTAAGCTCGTTGCGGATTTCCCGCTCCAGGGAGGGGAAGATGAGCCGGCTCCAGGCGTCATCGCAGGCCTCCGCCACCTGGGCGGAAGCGGGGGACGTCCCCCGTACGAAAGCGCGGCGGACGGCGGCAACAGCCTTTTCCTCCGGAGCCTCCAGGGTCACCTTCAGGAATTCCTCCCGTTCGCCCCGGTTCACCGCCAGAATCCGGTGAGGCGCCATGGCGCGCACCGGCTCCCGGTAATCGTAGTACATGCTGTAAACGCTGTCCTCGTCCTTCGCGGCCTCGGTGCGGATAACGCCTTCCCGCAGCAGCAGCTCCCGCAGCTCCTTGCGCAGGCCCGCGTGGTCGCTGGCGGTTTCCGCCAGGATATCCCTGGCGCCGGCCAGCGCGGCTTCGGCGTCCGGCACGTCCTTCTCCGGATCGACGTACTTCCTGGCTTCCTCCTCCGGGATTCCCTTCAGCGGCTGCAGCATGAGCCACATGGCCAGCGGTTCCAGGCCCCGCTCCTTCGCGATGGTGGCCCGGGTGCGGCGCTTCGGCCGGTACGGCCGGTACAGGTCCTCCAGCTCGCTCAGCGTCTTCGCGGCGGTCAGCTGCGCCTGCAGCTCCTCGGTCCATACGCCCAGATCCGTGAGGCTTTTTTCGATTTCCTGGCGGCGTTTATCCAGGTTGCGCAGATATTCCAGCCGCTCAGACATTTCCCGGAGCACCTGGTCGTCCAGGGAGCCGGTGGCTTCCTTCCGGTACCGGGCGATGAAGGGGATGGTGTTCCCCGCGTCCAGCAGTTCCACAGCGGCGCGGACCTGCTGCGGGCGGATTTTGAACTCGCCGGCGAGGAGGTCCGAATAATCCCGCGGAGGATTCTCCGCAGGCTTTGAAGCGGTTGTCTCTTTTTCGTTTACGGTGGTTTCAGCAACAGGTGATGCCATGGTTCAGGACTCCTTTACGACAAATGGTTTTCAGCTCGTCATGCGCTTTATGTCTTCGGTTTGGCGTACGGCGAAAACAGCAGCTCCCTGGTCTCCTGCCCGGCGATGCCGTCCGCCAGGAGATCGTTCGCCTTCTGGAAAGCGTACACCGCGTCCCGGGTTCCCGGCCCGTACTGCCCGTCGATCTCCCCTTCATAGTATCCGAGGGTGTACAGCCTGCTCTGCAGATCCTTCACAGCCTGCCCCTGGGATCCTGTGCGCAGCGCGGGCTCCTGGGTCGGCGCCGCCGGATCCGGGGTCACCTGCATCACGTTCGCTGGCATGGGCGGGATCGGGCTGGGTGTCCAGCTCATCTCCCGCCTTGTTTCCTGAATGGTGGGAATCATCCGGCTCGCCAGCACACCGGCCAGAATCAGCAGCACCGCCAGAACCGCCAGTCCCGCCGTGGTCTTCGGGTTCTTCATCCGCTCACCGTTCCTCCCGGAAATAGCTCAGGCCCAGAGAAGCCGGCGGCTGGTTTTCCCGCTTGTTCCGGATGCTGGAGACGATCAGCACCAGGATCGTGACCACATAGGGCAGCATCTTCAGCAGGGGGGTCGTGGCCATGGTCACCTTGATCCAGCTTACGTTGGTGATGTAGCTGCCGAGGGAGAACAGAATGCCGAACACCGTGGAGCCGATGATGGTCATATGCGGCCGCCACAGGGCGAAAATCACCAGGGCGATACTCAGCCATCCCAGGGCCTCCACGCTCAGGTACGCCTCCTGGGAAGCCATGTAGTCGATAATGTAGTAGAAGCCGCCCAGCCCCGCGATACTGCTGCCCACGCAGGTGGCGACGTATTTGTACCGGGTCACGTTGATACCCACCGCGTCCGCCGTGCCGGGGTTCTCGCCTACCGCCCGCAGATGGAGACCCACCTTGGTGTGGAACAGAATCCAGCTGGACGCCAGTGCGATGATCACCGCCGCGAAGAACAGCACACCCAGCAGCTGCAGGCTGTCCTGCCGCGCCGCAAAGGGCCAGCGGTACATCTTCCGGGGGCCCACCAGATAAATCGTGGGATCCAGCTTGCTGACGATGACCTTGGAAAGGCCCACGCCGAAGGTGGTCAGCGTCAGGCCGGTCACGTTCTGGTTGGCCCGCAGGGATACGGTCAGGAAGGAATAGATCATCCCGCACAGCAGGCTGAACACCAGCGCCCCAAGGATGCCCAGAATCACGATCAGGAAGGGCGGCAGCCCGCTCTTGCCGACCAGGTTCAGAATCAGGCAGCCTCCCGCGCCGCCCATGCACATGATGCCCGGGATGCCCAGGTTCAGGTGGCCCGCCTTCTCCGTCAGGATTTCCCCGGTGGAGCCGTAGATAAAGGTGGCGCCGAAGGCCAGCGAGTCAATCAGGAAATTCAGCCAGATGTTCATTTGACCGCCCCCTTCTCCGGGTGATGTCCGCGGAAATGCACCTCATAGTTGATGAAGAATTCACAGCCGATGACGAAGAACAGGATGATGCCCACGATCACGTTGGGCAGCGCGTTGTTCACGCCGAAATCCTGGCTGATCTGGTTGGCGCCCTGGTTCAGCAGCTGAATCAGCGCCGCCGTCAGGATCATAAAGAGGGGATTGAATTTCCCCAGCCAGGCCACCAGGATGCCGGTAAAGCCCTGGCCGCCCGCGGAGGTCGTGGTCACCGTCTGGTCCGACCCGGCGGCGATCAGGTATCCGGCCAGGCCGCAGAGGGCGCCGCTGAGAATCATGGTCCGGATAATCACCCGGTTCACCTTGATACCCACATATCGGGCCGTCCGCACGCTCTCGCCTACCACGTTGATCTCATACCCATGCTTGGTATAGGACAGATAGATATACAGGGCCGCCGTCACCAGCAGCACGACGATGATGATCAGCACGTTTTCGTTGCCGATCACCGGCAGCTTGCCGTTCTTCAGCTTTCCCAGGGAGGAGGAGCCGCTGGGCACCCAGATCACCAGGAAGTATGCCACCAGGTAGGTCGCCACATAGTTCATCATCAGGGTGAACAGGGTTTCGTTGGTGCCCCATTTCGCCCGGAACAGCGCCGGGATCACGCCCCACGCCGCTCCCGCGGCCAGCGCGGCGATCAGCATCAGGATCAGCAGAATCCACTCCGGGATTTTTCCGCCCAGGTAGAAGTCCACCGCGATGGCGCTCAGCACGCCGATCAGGGTCTGCCCTTCCCCGCCGATGTTCCAGAACCGCATTCGGAAGGCCGGGGTCAGCGCCAGGGAGATGCACAGCAGCACCGCCAGGTTCTTGAGGAAGCGCCAGAATTTCCGGGTGGTCCCGAAGGCACCCTTGATAAACGTGTAATAGAATTCCCCGATCTTCTCCGGCTTCTGCTGCAGCTTCTCGATCAGCAGAAACGCCACCAGCCCGCACACGATCAGGCCCAGGGCCACCGCGGCAACCCGGATGAGCCAGGCCTTCCACGGCTCGATCGAGGCCCGCTTGCTCAGGTGGAACAGAGGTACCCGGGCTTCGCTGTCACGCTTGCTCATGGTCTTCCTCCTTCCGCTCCGTCCCGGTCATCAGCAGACCGATTTCTTCCTTCGTCGCGGTCCGGGCGTCCACGATGCCCGACACCGCGCCGTTATTCATCACCAGAATCCGGTCGCAGAGCTCCAGCAGCACGTCCAGATCCTCACCGACGAAGATCACGGCCACGCCCCGCGCCTTCTGCTTGTTCAGCAGATTGTAGATCGTGTAGCTGCTGTTGATGTCCAGCCCGCGTACGGGATAAGCCGCCATCAGCACCTTCGGGGTATAGGCGATTTCGCGGCCTACCAGCACCTTCTGCACGTTTCCGCCGGACAGCCGCCGCACCGGGGTGTTCACCCCGGGAGTCACCACTTCCAGGTCCCCGATAATTTCCTCCGCCAGGGCCTTGGGCTTTTTCCGGTCCAGGAAGCCCGCAGGCCCTTTCCGGTAGCTCCGCAGCATCATATTGTCCGTGATGCCCATGCTCCCCACAAGGCCCATGCCCAGCCGGTCCTCCGGCACGAAACTGAGATGCACGCCCAGCTGCCGGATCTCCAGGGGTGTCTTGTCCCGCAGATTCATCACTTCGTCTTCCCGGAAAAGCACTCCGCCGCTGTCCACCCATTTGCGGATGGCCTTGTTGTTCATCCCCGCGAAGGAAACCGGGTTCATGTTCCGGTCATGGAAAGCGTCCTGGGCGCCCAGCTCCTTCACCCGCTTCAGGCTCTTGTGATAAAAGGTCACCGGCTGATCCTTCTTCGGATTGTTGAAGATGATGGAACCGCTCTCCAGGGGTTGCAGACCGGAAATGGCTTCCAGCAGCTCCCGCTGGCCGCTGCCGGCGATGCCGGCGATACCCAGAATTTCCCCGCCGTTGGCGGAGAAGGTAATGTCCTTCAGCACGTGAACGCCTTCGCTGCTGTACAGGTTCAGCCCTTTCACCTCCAGCCGGGGCACGGGGTTCACCGGGTTCAGCCGTTCGATGTTCAGCAGGACCTTCTTGCCCACCATCATTTCCGTCAGCCGGGCCTCGTCGGTCTCCTTCGTGTTCACCGTGGCAATGTGTTCTCCCCTGCGCAGGATCGCCACCCGGTCGGAGACCTCCATCACCTCGTTCAGCTTATGGGTAATGATGATGATGCTCTTCCCGTCCTCTTTCATGCGCCGCAGCACGCTGAACAGCCGCGTGATCTCCTGGGGCGTCAGCACGGCGGTGGGCTCGTCCAGAATCAGGATATCCGCCCCGCGGTACAGCACCTTGATGATCTCCACTGTCTGCTTCTCGGATACAGACATATTGTAGACCTTCTTGGCGGGGTCCAGATGGAAGCCGTACCGGTCCGCGATCTTCGCCACCTCGGCGTTGATCTCCCGGATGTTGTATCTTCCCTCCTGGTGAACGCCCAGCACGATGTTTTCAGCCGCGGTGAACAGATCCACCAGCTTGAAATGCTGATGAATCATACCGATTCCGTGGGCAAAGGCGTCCTTCGGAGACTGGATCACGACTTCCTTCCCGTTGATCCGGATCGTACCTTCATCCGGGAAGTAAATGCCGGCCAGCATGTTCATCAGGGTCGTTTTTCCGCATCCGTTCTCGCCCAGGACGGCCAGAATTTCCCCGCGGTACAGATCCAGATCCACATTGCGGTTGGCTACCACGTTCCCGAATCGCTTGGTGATACCCCGCATTTCCAGCGCAAGCTGCTTTTCCACGTTATCCTCCGTCAAAGGTTATTACCGTCTCATCTTACCATAAAACGGACCGGACTGCTACCCTGAAAGAGCAGCAGTCCGGCCAATTTAATCCATTTTCACACAGATCAGAACGCGCTGTTCAGCAGCTCGATGCCGTCGATGTTCACGTCGAAGTAGGGAGCGCTGCGGTATTCGGACTCATGGAAATATCCGTCGGAAACAACCTCGGTGTCCTTCTCGAACGCCGGATCGGTGTTCACGTCCGCCAGATAGCTGGTCAGCGGATTGCCGTTGTCCACGGTGATGAAGCCTTCCCGGGCGGTGTCGAACACCTTCAGGGTGCCCGCGATGAACTCGGCCTTCGCGGCTTCGATGGCTTCCACGGTGCCGGCGGCGGCAGCCTGCTCGTTGACCTCGGTCAGCAGCACGGATTCGGTGGCGATGGTGCCGGTCCAGTCGGTGGCGATGGGTTCACCGGCGATCACCTGGTTGATGATGTACTCGAAGTAGGGCACCCAGTTGATGCGGCTGGCCACGATGAAGGTGTTCGGGCAGGCATCCACGGTGGAGCCGTTGTAGGAGATGTTCGGGATGCCGGCGTCTTCACAGGCACGGGGCGCGCCCATGGAGTCGGCATGCTGGCTGATCAGGTCGCAGCCGGCGGCGATCAGGGCTTCGGCGGCAGCCTTTTCACCCATCTCGTCATACCAGGAACCGGTGAACTGCACCTTCATGGTCACGTCGGGGCAAACGCTCTTGGCGCCCAGATAGAAGCTGGTGTAGCCGGAGATCACTTCCGCGTAGGTGAACGCGCCGACGTAGCCGATCAGGGGAGTTTCGCCCTTCAGCTTTCCGGCTTCCTTGATCTCGTTCAGCTTCATGCCGGCGGCGATGCCCGCCAGATAGCGGCCTTCGTAGATCGCGGCAAACGCGTTGTGGAAGTTGGCCAGGCCTTCGGTGTGGGCCTTGGTGCCGGTGGCATGGCAGAACTCGACGTTCGGGAATTCCTTGGCGGCTTCGATCATATAGTCTTCATGGCCGAAGCTGTCGGCGAACACGATGTTGTAGCCTTCGTCCGCCAGGTTCATCGCCTCGTCGCGGCAGGCGTCGGATTCCGGAATGCCGGAGATGATTTTGACCTGATCTTCAGACAGCCCCAGGTTTTCGGCAGCCTGCTTCACAGCGTCGATAAAGTTCTTGTCGTAGGTGGACAGCTCGTCATGCAGGGTGATCACGCCGAACTTGATGTCTTCCTTCGCGATGCCGTCAGCCAGCGCCATGGCGGCAGTCAGGCACAGGCACAGAGCCAGAACCAGAGCAACAAACTTCTTCATGTGGGATAGTCCTCCTCGTTTTTTGTCCATGGGGAATAAGGTATCTATTGGATCAGTCCGCGTCCGGCTTCAGCAGGATTTTTCCGTCCTGAATGCCTTCCACGACTGCCAACGACTTAAGATGAACGCCGGCTTCCCGAAGCTTCTTTCCGCCCGGCTGAAAGCCCTTTTCCACGGCGATCCCGACCCCGACCACCGTTGCCTTCCGCTGTTCGCACAGGGACATCATGCCGCGCACGGCCTCCCCGTCCGCAAGGAAATCGTCGATGATCAGCACCCGGCTGCCCTCCGGCAGATACCGCCGGTCGATCCGGATCATGTTCTGTGTCTTGTGCGTGAAGGAGTACACCGGCGCCTGCACCATGGCTTCATTCTGCACCACCGTGGCGCTTTTCTTCGCGAACACCACCGGCAGATCTCCCAGGGCATGGGCCGCGGCCACCGCCATGGCGATCCCGCTGGCTTCCACCGTCAGCACCAGATCCGGTTTCTCCGCCCGGAACTCCTCTGCCCAGGCTTCGCCCATCCGGAACAGCAGACCGGTATCGATCCGATGGTTCAGAAACATATCCACCTTCACGATGTCGTTCCCGATGCCTTCTCCCTGCTCCCGAATTGCCCGAATCAGCGCTTCCACCCGGCACTTCCTCCAAAACACGAACATTCCACCCGGAAACACGGGTATTATATGCCAAATTCCCGAACATTTCAAGGTGGAAGTTTTTCAAAAGTATTAACTTTTTGCGTATTCCTTATTTCTCCGCGGTATGCTTCAGCCGCTCTTTCAGCTCCCTGTACCGGTCCAGCAGATCATACAGTCCGTCTTCGGAGAGTACTCCGCGCTTCAGGTTCTCGGGCAGCAGCCCTGCCTCGTCCGCCTCGTAATCCGTCCGCCATTCCGGCCCGGAATAATAGGCGTCCAGCTCCGACATCAGCGGAAGGGCCTCTTCGTATTCCGCCAGCGCCTGTTCCAGTCTGTCCGCGGCGCGCTCCGCCCTGTCCGCCATGTCCTCATAGCGGGCAATTCGTTCGTTTCTTCCTGTATCCTGCATATCCTGTCTCCGCTGCCCGGCCGGCTCCGTCGGTCTTATTTGAACCGGACAGCCGTGCCATAGGCCATAATTTCAGCCGCGCCCTGCATGATGGAGGAAGACGAATAGCGCACGCAGACGATCGCGTCCGCGCCCAGCCGGCTCGCTTCCTCGACCATTCGCTCCGTGGCCAGGGCACGGGCTTTGTCCATCATCTCGTTGTATTTCTTCAGTTCTCCGCCCACCAGGGTTTTCAGCCCAGCTCCGATATCCCGGAACGCGTTCACCGACTGGATTGTGCTTCCCTTGACCAGGCCCAGCATCTCCGTTTCTTTTCCGGATATATATTCTGTGGTAACGATCAGCATGGTCTGCTCCCCTTTCTTTGATCCCCTTCTTCGGGGTTCTGTTCTGTTTTCTGTGTTTCCCGCCGTTGCCGCTCTTCCCGGTTCTGCCGGGCTTTGTTCATCGCGTGCATGGCTTCAAAGGGACCGACGATCGCGGAAAGGATCACCAGAATCCAGATCCAGGGCATACCGTTCACCTTCCGCTCAGGTAATCATGGTAATCGCGTCGTGCACGTTTTCCACCGTCACGACCGGACTGCATTCCGCCTCTTCCCCGTCCAGGGTCCATTTCAGATCCGGGTCGTTCTCACAGGTAAAGGACGAAGCCCGGATAAAGGTCAGGGCCGGGTCGGAGTAATCATATACGCGCAGCGCGTTCAGAATCCGGTTCGCCGCCAGCAGATCCGGTGGGAAGGAAATCAGAATGGCCTCGAAGAGGCCGTCGTTCATGTCCACCGCGCTGTCGTCCAGCTTCAGCAGGCCGCCCAGGGAGGTGGAATTACAGATCCCTCCGAAGATATAATCCCCCTCGTATACGTCCCCGTTGGCCGTGACCTTCATATGAATCGGCCGGATCTCGCCCAGGGAGCGGATACCGCTGAGGATGTAGGCCGTGTGGCCCAGAATGTTTTTCACGTTCTGCGGGGTGGAATAGCTGACAGAGGTAAAAGCCCCGAAGGACGCGGTGTAGGAAAAGTACCGGTTACCGCAGAAACGGCCCACGTCCAGGCGCCGCGGCGATCCCGTCGCCAGCTGCTCGCAGGCCCTCGGCAGGTCGTTCGGAATCCCGATCCCGGCCGCGAAATCGTTGGTACTGCCGCAGGGCAGATATCCGACGGGTGTTCTGTGTCCCCCGTTCAGGATGCCCGTGATGACCTCATTCAGGGTGCCGTCTCCGCCGCAGGCCACCACCAGGTCGGCGTTACCGCCCTCAGCCCGGGCCAGCTCCGTCGCGTCGCCCCGCTTTTCCGTCACATACACAGCGCACAAATATCCCGCCCGGTTCAGGCGGGACAGCATATCCGTCAGCAGGCGCTTCTGGACGCGCATGCCGGCGTTGGGATTCATCAGAAACAAAAGTTTTTTCATATACGCAGCCTTTATACGGCCTCCCAGCCCAGTGCGAAAGCCTTCCGGTTCATTTCCAGGAATTTCGGCTTGATCACCTTTTCCAGGGCCTTTTCCCATTTCTCCCGGGGCAGGCCCAGGCAGCCGGCGAAGTAGCCCATCAGTACGATGTTGACCGCCTTGGCGCTGCCGGCTTCCACCGCGGGCGTCAGGGCGTCGAAGTCCGCCACGTCGTATCCCGCCGCCTTCAGCTCCTCCAGAATGCCTTCCGGATACGCCGCGGCGCCTATGATCACGGGCATCGGATCGATCTCCTGGGTATTCACGATGATCTTGCCGCCCTTCCGCAGGCAGGAAGCATACCGGGCGGCTTCCAGCTTTTCAAAGCTGATGATGTAATCGCATTCGCCTTCCGTCACGATGGGAGAATACACCTTCTCGCCGTAGCGCACATAGGTCACCACGCTGCCGCCCCGCTGGCTCATGCCGTGCACTTCGCTCACCTTGACGTCGTATCCCTCGTCCGTCAGAAGCGTTCCCAGCAGCCTGGAAGCCAGCAGGCTCCCCTGCCCGCCGACGCCGACGATCATCACGCTTGTCGTTTTCATGCTTCTTCCCCTCCGATCGCGCTGAAGGCGCAGAGCTGTTCACATACGCCGCATCCGACGCAGAGCGTCGCGTCGATCCGGGCTTTTCCCTCCCGGAAGCTGACCGCCGGACAGCCCAGCTTCATGCACTTGCGGCAGCCGCGGCATTTCGCCGGATCCACCTTCAGGGGCGCCTTCGCCTTCACGTATTTCAGCAGTACGCAGGGCCGGCGGGAAATGATCACGGAGGGTTCCTCCGCCGCCAGCTCCTCCAGCACCGCTTCCTCGCAGGCCTTCAGATCATAGGGATCCACCACCCGTACCCGGCGGATACCCAGCGCCTTGCACAGGGCTTCCAGATCCACCTTGGAGGCTGGATCACCCTTGATGTTGTATCCGGTGGTGGGATTCTGCTGGTGCCCCGTCATGCCGGTGATGGAGTTGTCCAGAATAATCACCGTGGAATTGGTGGCGTTGTAGGCGACGTTGACCAGCCCGGTCATGCCGCTGTGCATGAAGGTGGAGTCGCCGATGACCGCCACGGTCTTCCCTTCCGTCTCTTTTCCCCGGGCGGCGTTGAAGCCGTGGATGCCGGAGATGCTGGCGCCCATACACAGGGTGGAATCCAGCGCGTTCAGCGGGGGCACCGCGCCCAGCGTATAGCAGCCGATATCCCCCAGCACGGTGATCTTATTCTTCACCAGCGTATAATACATGCCCCGGTGCGGGCAGCCCGCGCACATCATGGGCGGCCGTCCGGGCACCGCGGGAACCGCTCCGCAGGTTTCCGGCACCGGGCCCGCGTCGATCCCCTCCGCCAGGAACGCGTCCCGGATGGTTTTCTGGCTGAATTCCCCGATGGCGGAGAACAGCTTCTTCCCGGTCACTTCCAGCCCGAGGGACTTCACGTGGTTCTCCAGGATCGGATCCAGCTCTTCGATCACGTACAGCTTCTTCACGGAGGCGGCGAAATCCCGGATCAGCTTCTCCGGCAGCGGGTTAGGCATGCCGATCTTCAGCACAGGCACCCGGTCCCCGAAGACTTCCTTCACGTACAGGTAGCTGCACCCGGAGGTGATGATGCCGAACTCCCGGTTATCCGTCATTTCAACCCGGTTGTATGGGCCGTTTTCCGCCACAGCCCGCAGCTTTTCCGTCCGCTCCTCCACCAGGGGATGGCGCTTCTTGGCGTAGCCGGGCATCATGATGTACTTTTCAGGCTGCTTCACGTAGTCCTTCATCGGGACGGCTTCCCGCTCCCCGATGTCCACCACGCACTGGCTGTGAGCGATCCGGGTGCACATCCGCAGCAGCACCGGCGTATCGTATTCCTCGCTCAGGGCAAAGGCGGATTTCGCGAACGCGTACGCTTCCGCGGAATCCGCGGGCTCCAGCATCGGCACCTTCGCCGCGACGGCATAGTGCCGGGAATCCTGCTCGTTCTGGGAGGAATGCATGGCCGGATCGTCCGCCACGCAAACCACCAAACCGCCTGTGACGCCTGTGTAGCTCAGGGTGAACAGCGGGTCCGCCGCCACGTTGAGGCCCACGTGTTTCATGGCGCAGGCGCTGCGCATGCCGGCCAGGCTCGCGCCAAAAGCCGCTTCCATGGCCACCTTCTCGTTCGGCGCCCATTCCGCGTGAATGTCGTCGTGGGTAGCCAGAAACTCGGTGATCTCCGTGGACGGAGTTCCCGGATAGCTGGACACCAGGCCCAGCCCGCCGTTGTACAGGCCCCACGCCACCGCTTCATTGCCGATCAGTAATTTCTTCATAAACGTTTCTTCTTTCCGGTTTATTTATAATCAGCTCTTGTTCTGAGAATCTACAAGGCCCTCCGCCCCATACATCTTCCTCAGCTTCGGCTTCTCAATCTTCCCTGTCGCGTTCCGCGGCACCTTCGCCAGGATGATCTTCCGCGGCCGCTTATACCGCGGCATCCCCATGCAGAACTCCTGAATATCTTCCTCGGTACACTCCGCGCCGGGCACCAGCTCCACGATGGCCGCCGCGATCTCGCCCAGCCGCGGATCCGGCAGGCCGATCACCGCCACGTCCTTGATGGGCGGATAGGCCGCCATGAAGTTCTCGATCTCCACCGGATACAGATTCTCTCCGCCGGTGATGATCACGTCCTTCTTCCGGTCCACCAGATAGATGAAGCCTTCCTCGTCCTGCTTGGCCATGTCCCCGGTCAGCAGCCACCCGTCCTTCAGGGTTTCGGCGGTCGCCTGCGGGTTGTTGTAGTAGCAGACCATGACGCCGGGGCCCTGCAGGCACAGCTCGCCCACTTCGCCCTGCTTCACTTCGCTGCCGTCAGGATTCACGATCTTGACCTTCCAGCCGTAGCCGGGCACGCCGATGGCGCCGACCTTCCGCACGTTCTCGATGCCCAGGTGCACGGCGCCGGGGCCGATGGATTCGCTCAGGCCGTAGTTGGTGTCGTACGCATGGTTCGGGAAGTACTTCAGCCAGCGCCGGATCAGGCTCTGGGGCACCGGCTGCGCGCCGATATGCATCAGCCGCCACTGGCTCAGCTCATAGTCCTCCAGCTTCAGCTCTCCGCTGTCCAGCGCGGTCAGGATATCCTGCGCCCAGGGCACCAGCAGCCACACGATGGTGCAGTGTTCCCGGCTCACCGCCTGCAGAATGGTTTCCGGCCGGGTACCCTTCAGGATCACGGCTTTGCTGCCGCTGATCAGGGAACCGAACCAGTGCATCTTCGCGCCGGTGTGATACAGCGGCGGTATGCACAGGAAGCAGTCGTCCTTCGTCTGGCCGTGATGCGCCTGCTCCACCCGCGCGGAGTGGATCAGGCTGCGGTGCTTGTGCAGAATAGCCTTCGGGAAGCCCGTGGTGCCGGAGGAGAAATAGATGGCCGCGTCGTCGTCCTCACTCAGCTCACAGGGCGGGAACAGGGAGCTGCATTCGTTGATCAGCTCCGTCAAATCGTCCGCGAAGCCCGGGCAGCCGGGGCCCTCGAACACCAGGGATACGTTCGGAATCCGGTCCGCGATCTCTTCCACGCGGCCGATGAATTCCGGCCCGAAAATCAGCATATCGCTCTCGGAAAGGTTCAGGCAGTATTCGATCTCGTTCGCGGCGTAGCGGAAGTTCATCGGCACCGCCAGGGCGCCGGTCTTCAGAATGCCGAAATAAATCGGCAGCCAGTCGATGCAGTTCATCAGCAGGATGGCAACCTTGTTTCCCTTGCCGATATTGTAGCTCCGGAGCATATTGGCGATCCGGTTGGCCTTTTCATTGAAAACCGCCCAGGTAATCTCCCGGCGGTAATGCTTCTTTTTCTGCGCGGGCTCCACCAGTTCAAAGTCATGCCAGGTGACCCGCCTGGTCTCCGGCTGATCCGGGTTGATTTCGATCAGAGCGGAATCCTCCGGCCATTCCCGGGCATTCCGCTCCAGCAGTTCTACGATGGTCATCTTCCTTGCACGTTCCTTTCCGGATGTTTTCCATTAATGATACTTACTCTTCCCGGGAAAGTCAATGGAAGTCCACAGAAAGAACAGCGGGGTCAAGCTTCGCCGCCCATTCCGGCAGACTGGTCCACCGCATTCTTTCCCCTGTGATCGGGTGCGTCAGCTCCAGCGCGGCGCTGTGCAGCGCAAAGCAGCCCGGAAAGCGCTCCGGGTCCTCCCGGCCGTAGAGAAAATCCCCCGCCACCGGGCAGCCGATATGGCTCAGATGCACCCGGATCTGGTGGGTGCGCCCGGTTTCCAGTTCCAGCTCCACCAGGCTTC
The DNA here is from genome assembly GCA_946413245.1 of uncultured Clostridia bacterium. Taxonomy (GTDB): domain Bacteria; phylum Bacillota; class Clostridia; order Christensenellales; family Aristaeellaceae; genus Aristaeella. Next base: position 19,713 of record CAMKJS010000010.1, on the reverse strand, counting down.
TGCCGTCCCGGACTTCCAGCACCCGGTAGTATGTGCGGGAGGGCTTTCCCTCCGGCGTCACTTCCCGGCGCACCGTCGCCCCCGGCGCCTTCCCGATGGGAAAGTCCAGCACGCCCGCCTCTTCCGGCGGCACGCCGTCCGTCAGCGCCAGATACCGCCGCCGGAAATCGGGTGTATGCAGCGCCTTCTGCAGCAGGTGCTGGCTGTGGGGCGACAGCGCCGCCGCCATCAGCCCGCCGGTCCCCTTGTCCAGCCGGTTCACCGGCCGGTAGATAAAATTCTCCGGACAGCCGAGCCACGCGAACACCGCGTTCTCCAGGGAATCGTCCGGATGGTTCCGGCTGGACTGGCAAGCCAGCCCAGCCGGTTTATCGATAATCATCAGATGCTCGTCCCGGTACGGGATCTCCAGGGGCAGCGGATAGGGCTCCAGGCGGTACACAGGCTGCCCCTCTCCCTGCTCCAGGGTTATCCTGTCCCCGGCGTGCAGAACCGTATCCGTGTGCGCCGGTTCCCCGTTCACCCGGATGCGTCCTGCCCACTTGGCCGCCTTCATGGCAGAATAGCTCACGGACATGGGTCCCCGCAGAATCTGCCGCAGACGGCGGCCCTCGTCCTCCGGCCCCGCCAGATAGCTTACCTCCGGATTATGCATGCGCCTCTCCCAGCTTCTCCAGTTCCTCCGCGCGCCGCACCGCGGCCATGGCGTCCTTTCCGTAGGCGTCCGCCCCGATGCGCTTCGCGTACTCCTCCGTCAGCACCGCGCCGCCCACCATGACCCTGCACCAGGGCGCTTCCCGGCGCAGCAGCCGGATGGTTTCCTCCATGGCCGGCACCGTGGTGGTCATCAGGGCGCTGAGCCCGCAAACCGGGGCGTGCAGCCGCTTCACCGTTTCCACGATGGTTTCAGCGGGCACATCCCTCCCCAGGTCCGTCACCTGGAAGCCGTAGTTCTCCAGCAGCAGGCGCACGATGTTCTTGCCGATGTCGTGCACGTCTCCCTTCACGGTGGCCAGCACCAGCCGGCAGTGAACCGCCGCGTTCTCCCCGCTCTTCGCCGCTGCTTTGATCTGCGCGAACGCCGCCTCCGCCGCTTCCGCGCTCATCATCAGCTGGGGCAGGAACAGCTTTTTCTGCTCGAAGCCGGTTCCCACGTCGTCCAGGGCGGGAATGATCTCTTCCTTCACCACGTCCATGGGGTTCCGGCCCGCGGCCAGCGCCTCCCCGGACAAACGGGCAGCTTCCTCCCGCAGGCCCTTCAGCACAGCCCTGCGCAAGCTCTTTCCCGTATCCTTCGCTTCCACGCCGCCCGCGGCCGGCACGCCGGCCGCAGTCCCGCCGTTCTGCAGCGGATGCTTCTGTGTAAAGGCGATATATTCCTCGCACAGCGGATCCTGCCCGGACAGGGCCAGATAGCTCCGGTAGGCGCCCATCATCTCCGCGGAAAGCGGGTTCATGATCGCCGCGGAAAGCCCCGCCTGCAGCGCCATGGTGAAGAAGGCGCTGCCGATCCGCGTCCGGTCCGGCAGGCCGAAGGAAACGTTGCTGACGCCCAGCACCGTTCCGCACCCGGTTCTCCGGCGAATCTCCCGCATCGCTTCCAGGGTGACGGACGCCGCCTTCGGATCCGCGCTCACCGTCATGGTCAGCGGGTCGAAGATCAGATTCTTCCGGTCGATCCCACGTTTCTCCGCCTCCGCCAGGATGCGGTCCGCCAGATCCGCCCGGCCTTCCGCCGTTTCCGGGATTCCGTTCTCGTCCAGGGTCAGCGCCACCGCCACCCCGCCGTATTTCTTCATCAGCGGGAATACCGCGTCCATCACGTCCTGCCGGGCGTTCACAGAGTTGATCAGCGCTTTTCCGTTGTACAGGCGCAAGGCCGCTTCCATGGCCTTCGGATCCGCGGTGTCCACCTGCAGCGGCAGATCGGTCACCGCCTGCAGCTCCCGGATCATCCGCGCCAGCGTAGCCGCCTCGTCGATGCCCGGCGCTCCGGCGTTCACGTCCAGGATGTCCGCGCCGCTTTCCTGCTGCGCCAGGCCCTCGGAGAGCACGGTCCCCATATCCCCGTCCTGCAGCGCCTGCCGCAGCCGTTTCTTTCCCGTGGGATTAATCCGCTCCCCGATAAGTACCGGCTTCCCGCCCAGGTTCACCGCGTGGGTATAGGAGGATACCGTGGTCAGGCGCTTCGCCTCCAGGGCCGGAGGAGTCAGTCCCTCCGCGGCCGCCGTCAGGGCCCGGATGTACTCCGGGGTCGTGCCGCAGCAGCCCCCGGCGACCCGCAGGCCCTTCGGGATCAGGTCTGCCACTTCCCGGGCGAAGGTCTCCGCGTCCACGTCGTACACAGTCCGGCCGTTTTCCGCCCGGGGCAGCCCCGCGTTGGGCTTCATCAGCACGGGAACGGAACACACCGCCAGATAGCGTTCCACCACGCCCCGCAGCGCCGCCGGCCCCAGGGAACAGTTGACGCCCACCGCGTCCGCGCCGAGGCCTTCCAGCATAGCTGCCATAGCCTCCGGCTCCGCGCCGGTCATCAGCTTCCCGTCCGCCCCGTAGGCGTTGGATACCAGCACCGGCAGGTCGCAGTTCTCCTTCGCCGCCAGCACCGCCGCCTTCGTCTCGTAGCTGTCGTTCATGGTTTCGATGAACACGCAGTCCACGCCGCAGGCCGCGCCGATGCGGATCATCTCCGCGAAAACGCTCACCGCCTCCTCAAAGGGCAGAAGCCCGTAAGGCTCCAGCAGCTTTCCCGTGGGACCCACGTCCAGGGCGATATATTTCTCCGCCTGCCCGCCGGCGGCTTCCTCCCGGGCTTTCCGCACGCAGTCCACCGCCGCGCGGATCACCTGCTCCATCTCCTCCGGCCCGTAGTGGAACCGGTTAGCCCCGAAGGTATTGGCGCTCACCAGATGGCTGCCCGCCTCATAGTAAGCCCGGTGAATAGCGGTGACCTCCTCCGGATGCGTCACGCACCAGCGCTCCGGCAGCTCTCCGGGCTTCATTCCCCGGCTCTGCAGCAGGGTTCCCATACCGCCGTCCAGAAAGGTCATCCCCGACCGCAGCTTTTCCAGCAATGTCATGTTTCCGGCTCCTTTCCCCCGCGCCGTGTCAGAAGCGCTGCCCCAACATGGGCTCCAGATTTCGCAGGATTGCCTCCGCCACGTCCGGCTTGTTCATCGTGTACACGTGCACGTGGCGGATGCCGTTGGCGAACAGATCCACGATCTGGTCCGTGGCGTAGATGATGCCGGCCCGTTTCATGGCTTCCGGGCTGCCGCCGAACCGGTCCACCAGGCTCACGAACCGCCGCGGCATAAAGCTGCCGGACAGCTTCACCGCCCGTTCCACCTGATTGGCCGCCGTAATCGGCATCACTCCGGGCAGCACCGGCACGGTGACACCCGCTTCCCGCAGCTTGTACAGGAAGTTGTACAGCAGATTATTGTCGAAGAACATCTGGGTCGTCAGGAACTCCGCGCCGGCCTCTGTCTTTTCCCGCAGCCGCGCGATGTCCTCCGCCTGGCTCGGGCTTTCCGGATGCACCTCCGGGTAGCAGGCCGCCCCGATGCAGAAATCCCCGGCTTTCCGGATCTCCCGGATCAGGTCCGCCGCGTGGGGAAAGACCTCCGGGGTGCCGCCTTCTTCCGGCAGATCCCCCCGCAGGGCCATCACGTTCTCAATTCTGCTTTTCCGCAGATCCTGCAGATACCGCGCCAGACTTTCCCGGTCCGTGCCCACGCAGGTCAGGTGTGCCAGCACCTCCGCCTTCTCCCGCAGCTTCCGGGCGATTTCCAGCGTATACCGGCTGCCCTTTCCGCCCGCACCGTAGGTCACGCTCAGGAAGGACGGCTTCAGCTCCGCGATCTTCTCGGTCGCCGCCAGCACGTTCTCGAAGGATGTGTCCGTCTTCGGCGGAAACACCTCGAAGGATACGGACAGCTTTTCTTCCTTCAGCCGTTCAGTCAGTCTCATGTTCTTCGCTCCTGTCTCAGTTTCGTTGTTGATCCGCAGATATCAATCGCGGTTTTTTCCCCGGATTTATTGGGGAGAATCCCCAATAAATCCTCTATTTATCCCCCTTCCCATATAAGGGGAATGGGCAGGGGGATAGGGTGTCTGAATCTGTATCCAAAATACACTGGACATTCAGCCTCAAACCGGGTATCATGGAGTCAGCCGCTGCTCCAGGGTGGTCACCAGCGGCGTCATCCCCAGCTTTTCATAGAATCCGTAGGCGCTTTTGTTGAAGTTCCACGCGTGCAGGGTCACCCGGTCGCACCCATGCTCCCGGGCGATTTCCACCGCCCGGTCATACAGCTTCCGGCCGATCCCCTGCCCCCGGGCATCCTCGTCGATGCACAGATCGTCGATGTACAGCGTCTTCACCGGCCGGAGGGACGTGGTCTCCTTCGTTTCCTCGAAGATGCAGAACACGTATCCCAGCACCCGGCCGTCTTCCGCGGCCACGTGCACCGCGTACCGGTCGCTGCGCAGGATGTCCCGCAGCTCGTCGTCCGTATATTTGATTCCGCCGGCCTTAAACAGGTCCGGCCGCCCGTCCGCGTGAATCTGGTTTACCTGAAGCAGCAGTTTCCGGAGTCCTTCCAGATCCTGCTCCCCGGCGGCGCGCAGTTCCATTTCCGATCCCTCATTCCCGAATGCGTGATATGCTATTTTACCACAATTCGGGCCTGGCGGCAGCAAAAACCCCAAAACGCACAGGAGAAAAACATGAGTAAAAACCAACAGCCTGAAGATCAGGCCCTGACCTGGGAGGAAGTCAGCCTGGAACACCTCGTGCAGGACGAATGGATTGACTTCCGCCGTTCCGCCTATCGTTTTCCGGACGGGCGCGTATTCCAGCCCTATTACAGCTTCACCCGCAGGGATTACGCGGTCATCGTGGCCACGGACGAGGAAGGAAACTATATCTGTGTCCGCCAGTTCCGCCACGGGATCCGGCAGGTCACCACGGAATTTCCAGCCGGCGGCATTGAGAAAAAGGACAGCGCCACAGGCTCCGGCGGCTGCGAAGCCGATGCCGTGCAGGAAGCCCTGTCCGCCGCCCGGCGCGAGCTCCGGGAAGAAACCGGCTATGAATCCGACGAATGGGAACACCTGATCTCCATCCCGGCTAACGCCACCATTTCAGATAACTATGCCCACGTCTTCCGGGCCCGGAACTGCCGCCTCACCTCCCCCCAGCATCTGGACGAGATGGAGCTCCTTCGGGTTAAAAAACACACCGCCGCCGAGATCGAAGCCATGGTCTCCTCCGGCGGCTTCCAGCAGGCTGTGCACGTCATGGCCTGGCTCCTGGCCAAAGAGCGGGAAACCTGACACGACCTTCAGAATCTATACCAGCAACACAGAACCAATGACAGAGCGGCGCCGATCCGGCGCCGCTCTGTCATTGGTTCTATAAATCTGTCAGCTGTTGTCCTTATCAATTATTGAACTGATCGCACAGTGCCTGCAGCTCAGGCAGCGCGTCCTCGATAATCGCCACGGGATTCTCGCCGCCCAGCCGCCACAGCACGCTCGGTCCCAGTACATCGTTGATACTGCCCAGATAGTTTGTCTTGTCCACGCGGCCGTGGGCCGGTTTGCGAAGCATCGCGTAGGTCTCCATAACTGCCCGCCGATCCGTATAGTTCAGCTTTCCGCCGATCCAGCTGTCCGTGTACCCGTTCTGTGAGTTGGTCCACAGATCATACAGCAGAAGCAGTTTTGCCACGGTTTCCTCGTCGTAACAGGCCGGGATCATAGCCAGATTGTCGCTGATAATCGTGACATACGTGTCTCCCGCGTTGTTCACCGGGAAAGCGACGCATCCCCATTCATCTGCCATGTCGGACATTTCCGAACCGGCATTGAAGCCCTGCCAGGCCTGACCCATATAGAAAGCGGTGGTGCCTTGCTTCCAAAAGTCCTTATACCAGTCCCAATTAGTGTCTTCCGGCTGCGCCGCCCAATACTTCGAACGGATTGTCTGTGCCCACTTCAGCGCGTTGACCGCCCGGCCGGAGTTGATCACCGGCTCCAGTTTTCCGCTTGCGTCAAAGTCGAAGAAAGCGCCGCCGTTCGCGAACACCGCGACACGGTACAGATCGTCCGAGGACCCGACGATGCCCCAGATATCGTTGACGCCATCGCCGTCTGTATCCCTTGTCACGGTTTCCAGCATGTTCTCAAAGGCCGACCAGGTCCAGGTTCCGTTCGCCTGCATGTCATACAGCGTATTCCAGTCGATTCCGGCTTCACTCAGCACCCGTTTGTTGAAGAATACGCATTGCCGCGGATCGGATTTGCCAGGAACGACCGCGTACTGTTTTCCGGCGATGGTCGTGAAAGCCGAATAGGCGGAATTCCACTTGCTCGCGTTCAGATTTACGTATTTACCGTTCAGCGGGGCGGCTGAATCCGTCCTGATAATGTTGCTCACAAAATCCATTGGAATAATGTAGATCCGTAGGCTGCCGTCCGGGTTGGCCGCAAAATTCACCATATCGGACCCAATGCTTCCCCAGTCGACGCTTCCCCAGTCGCCTTCCGATACTCTTTTCAGATTCACATTGTAGGTACTGTTGATCCATTCCCGATAGGCCCACATCGTATCTTCTTCAGGATCCAGCCAGCCTTCTCCGCTCCACCAGTCGAGAATCATCACTTCCGCGCCGCCGAAGTCGATCCCGGGAATGGGTTCCGGATAAGGAGCGTCCTGATGGTAGTATTCCACCTTCGCTTTCGGGCAGTCCTTAAACATATCGGGCTGAACCTTATCCTCCAGGGTATCCGGCAGATTGATTTCTTTCAGCGAGGAACATCCCATGAACGCGTATGACTCAATCTGATTCACGGGCTTCTGCTTGATGAACGCCGGAATTTCAATGGATTCCAGAAGATTTGCGGGATCCACCGCGGACAGGAGCGTCCAGCCTTCCTCGTTCGTCTGGTAGAAGAATCCCTGGTATTCTTCCATGCCCTCTTCTTCCACATACGGGAAGCCTTTTTTCTCCGCCCATTCAGCGGCTTTGCTGCCGGCCGGAGCGATCACGTACTTGACGCCGGAAAGGCTGTCCACGCTGGTTTCCTTTCCGCGAATCCGGATATAAACCGCCTTCTTCAGCTTCTGCTTCCCCAGCTTGGTCAGGGACTCCGGCAGATCCATGGCAAACAGGTTCGTTCCGCTGAACGCGTTTGCCCCGATTTCCGTCAGGCCTTCCTGCCCCACCCATACGCCGGTAAGCTGCGCGTCGTTCTCGAAAGTGCTTTCCGCGATCACGGTCAGCTCTTTCGGAATCTCCAGATCAGCCAGCGCCGTGCCGGCAACCAGCGCGGCAATCAGCAGCACCGCCACAAACGCACGCCATTTTCTCATTTTCTTTCCCTCCTGCTTTTCATCCCGAGAAAAGGAAAACCCGCAGTCGCATAGATCAACGCCTGCGGGTTCTGATGTATGCCCGGCAGGATTCGAACCTGTGACCTTCAGAGTCGGAGTCTGACACTCTATCCAACTGAGCTACGGGCACCCAGCGACGTCATTTATACCACATATCCATCCGAAAGTCAACAGGGCATTTTTCGCCTGAAAGCAAGCGAATCAACAAGTTCACGCCGTCTTTCAAAATCACCCGGAGCCTGCCATTCTCTATGTACCCATGAAGCACACCCGTCCATAGCCGGAGCGATCAAATGCTGTTTCTCCTGATCTCCCGGATCATATAATACTCGTTCAGCAGCGTCCCATCCTTCAGGCGGATGGCGTTCGGCTTTATGCCGACAATCCGGAAACCCATCTTCTCGTACAGTGCTCTGGCGCGGGTATTCCCTTCAACAAACTCCAGTTCCATCTGCAGAATATTCTCATTTTCTTCCGCAATCCGGATCAGTTCCTGAAACAGCCTGGTCCCGATACCCTGATTCCAGTATTCCTTCAGCAGCGCGATCGCCACAGCGGCACGATGTCTGGTTTTGATCCCGGTTTTCCACGCAATCTGACAATTCCCGGCCACCTTCCCTTCAACCAGGCACACGAGCATGGCTTCGTTGGCAGATGCGTTGATCCGGTCAAAAAGCGCTTTTTCTCCCTCATGCGTATACTTGCCGCACTCTTCAGGGTACCGCAGAATAAACTCCGTTTCTCCGGCGGAGATATACAGATAATCAAGAATTCCCTGAATATCCTCATCCTTCGGACTGCGGATCAGTGCCTTTCTCCCGTCTTTCATCGTAAACTCTATATCCTGAATGATCATTTTGTTTTCCTCCGTACTCTATTTTTTCTCGTTACCGGTAAAGCTCAGCTCATATTGCACAGATACAGCTTGCGCCGGGGATATCGAGGGAATCGGCGGCGCGCATCGGCAGGCCGCTCTCCCCGTCCAGTTCAAAGCTGAGCAGCTTTCCGCCGGACTGGCAGGCAGCCAGCAGATATCTGCCTGACAGGGCGATATCCCGGGGTTCCGGCGCAATCCCGCGGAAGAACGACGGGTTTTCGGGAATTCCCGTAGCCGGATCAAGTCTGAAGCAGGCGACACAGTCTTCCTCCGACCGTCCGTTGTAGGCGCGCAGGCTCGTATACAGGAAACGCCCTTCGGCGTCTGTTTTGACGGCGGCTGCCGCGCCGGCTCCCCGGAAGTGTTCCGGCGCGCAGGGCTTTTGATCCAGGATGGTTCCCTCCGTGCCACACAGGCGCACAGTGTATACGCACATTCCCAGCTCACAGACGGCATAGAGCAGCTCCGGGCGGTACGGATGGAACGCCAGATGCCGGGGACCGCTTCCGGGCGGGAAAATGATTCCCCCTGTCCCGGCAGCCTTGCCTGTCTCCCCGTCGATATCGTATATCCGCACTTTGTCGGAGCCCAGGTCCACGCAGAGCATGCGGTTTTCCAGGGTCGGATGAAATATCGCAAAATGAGCGTGCGGACCTTCCTGGCGTGCACGGTTGGGGCCGCTGCCTTCGTGTGCCAGGGACGAAAGCCTTTCACGGAGCGCTCCGTCCGCGTCCGCCCGGTACAGATCGACGACGCCGCTCATGTAGTTGGACACAGCCAGCAGATCCCCCTTCCTGCTGACGCCGATATGGCACGCCGCTCCGCCGGACACAGGCAGAGATCCCATCTCCACCAGCGTTCCGTCATCACGAATTCCCAGCGCCTTGATTTCACCGCCTTCCGGCAGTTCCGATACGGCATACAGGCACTTCCCGTTTGGATTCCCCGCGAGCCAGGAAGGATTTTCCAGCCCGCGATAATCGGCAGCCCGCCGAAGCGTGCCGTCGTCATCCATCTGCACACAGGTGATGCCGGGTTCCCCGATTCCGGCGTATGCGCCGATATAGAACCGTTGTTTCATTCCGCTCCTCCTTCTTCCCAGCTTCGCGATCCGATTGCGGGGTCGCTCCGTTTCGTGTGGCCGGCGTATACAGGATTGTGTTTCTGTTCCTCTTTCTGCACGGATCAGGCGGGTAACGGGCCTGAGGGCAGCTCCGGGTAATAGAATAACCAAAGATCACTTTTTGTCAAGTTATCAGGATTATCCCGGCGTTCACGCTTGTTGTCCGCGACTGAATTTGCTATAATAGCCAAAAGAATCCGTTTCAGAAACGACGGTTCATGCAGGAGGAACAGAAAATGAAAAAGGTTTTCGCATTGGTACTGTGTCTGGCCATCCTTCTCGGCGCACTGCCGGTCGGAGAAGTCTTCCGCGCGTCCGCGGCCGCTGAGAAGAGTAACGCCGCACTCAAAATCACCGGTTCAAAATATGTAGCCAAAGGGAAAAAGGTCACCCTGGAAGCCAATCAGCCGGTTACCTGGAAAACCAGCGACAAAAAGATCGCCACGGTCACTTCGGCCGGCGTGGTGAAGGGCGTCAAAGCCGGCAAGGTAACGATCACCGCCGTATCCAAGGCAAACACGAAAATCAAAAAGACCTGGAAGATGACCGTAACTCCCAAGCCGGTGTCCTCCGTCAAAATCACGGGGAAAACGTCCGTCCTGTCCCTGGACGGCACGAAAACCGTCGCCCTGAAGGCAGTGGCCTCCCCGTCATCCGCGGCGCAAAGCTTCACCTGGAAGAGCAATCACAAGGACATTGCCAAAGTGAACAGCAAGGGAATCGTCACCGCGGTAAAGCCGGGCATCGCGAAGATCACAGCCACCGCCACGGACGGCAGCAAAAAGAAGGCGACCTTCACCGTCACCGTGAAGGAAACCTATGTGTTCTGGAGCAGCGGCGGCAGCACCTTCTCCAAACTGGCCGACCGGTTCCTGGAGGAGCATCCGGAATATGCCTATGTGGAGATCAGGACAGAGAGCAACCACAGCGTATCTGACATCATCGGAGACTATCAGGAGGCGGCGGCCAAGCCTGATCTGTTCATTTTCGCGCAGGATCAGCTGGCCATGCTCGTATCCATGAAGGCGCTGGCCACCGTCAGCACTTCCGGCTTTGCTTCCGACTGCGCCAAGGGGACGCTGGCCGCGGTCAAGACAGGCGGAAAGGCTTATGGGTACCCGCTGACGGCGGATAACGGTTTCTTCCTGTTCTATAACAAAAACGTAATCTCCGATCCCGGCACGCTGGAAAGTATTCTGGAAGCGTGTGAATCCGCCGGAAAACAATTCCATATGGAGCTCACCAGCGGCTGGTACAACGCCTCCTTCTTCTACGGCGCCGGCTGCAAAATGGACTTCGCCGTCGGGAAGGACGGCTATTTCACCGGCGTCAGCACCGACGTAGGCGGCTCCAAGGGCGTCAAAGCCCTGAAGGCTATGGCGTTTCTCGCTTCCTCCCCCGCTTATGTCAATAATTCCTCCGCCTCGAATGCAGACGAAAACACGGCGGCCATCGTCAGCGGCGTCTGGGACGCGTATACGCTGAGCCAGCTCTGGGGGGACGGATACGCCGCTGCCAGGCTTCCCACCGTCAACGGAATGCAGCTGTACAGCTATTCCGGCCATAAAATCCTCGGCGTTCATCCGCAGAAAGACAGCGGCAGACTGGCTTTCTGCAAGAAGCTGGCGGAATACCTGTCATCCACGGAGGCTCAGGTCCAGTATCATGACGAGGAAGGATCGCTGCCGGCCCGGAAATCCGCTCAGAAGAAGGTCAGCAAATCCCTGTCGGAAAAAGCGCTGCTCAGCCAGATGAACTACAGTGTTCCGCAGCCTTATATTCCCGGAGGCTACTGGGACATCGCCGCGACCCTCGGCCGGACGATTATCGACGGCGCCGCAACTCTCACGTCCTCCGAGCTCAGCGCCCTTGCCAAACAGTATCAGAATGATCTGGAGAACTGCATCAAATAACAGGCTGACCTTCCTGCAAAAGCATATGACCGAAAAAACAGGGTCGTCTCCGTCTTCACGGGACAACCCTGTTTTTCATTTGGCTTTTCAGCAGACGCCGCGCCGGTTTCAGTCCTGCCGGGTGATCAGCACATAAGGCTTCCAGCAGGTTTCATGCAGCTCGTCCATGGCTTCCTCCGCAGTCCTCGGCTCCGTCAGCGTCAGGCTGTACTGAAACTCGCAGAATCCGGACAGATCCATTTTAAAGTTCGTCTCCCAGGTATTGTTCATGACCCATGAATAGACCGGACGCCTGTTGTCCTCCGGTTTGTTTTCGCACAGGCGGATGGGATGATGGCGCATCTCTCCCATGTACACCAGCGGCACGTCATAGGTCGAAATCAGCGCGGCTCCGTTTTCATGCAGGAAGGCGACGCCGTCGTCTGTCATCCAGTACTCGATGCAGGTACCGGGCAGCTGCTCCGTGCCGGGCATGAACGCTTCCGCGCCGCCCTTTCGCACGATGAGCCGGCGGTCGGGATAGTTCAGCGTCAGCGGCAGGAAAACGCTTTCGATGTCCGACGAGATCGTCTTGCCCAGCTTCAGGGTGAAGTCGATCCTCGGCATGGCCTCGTACAGCTTGAGATATACGTCGGCGCGGACCGTGCCGGGCAGGCTGTAGCACAGGCGGAGAACGGTGAACACCGGCCCCCGCTCCTCGCAGATGACGTTTTCCAGATGTCCGGTATGCAGCTGCGCATGAGCGCCGCGAATATTGCGGCCGATCCGCCGGCGCTGCTCATTTTCGGGACGGGCGGACGCGGCGCCAACTGCGTGAACCGGCGTCACCTCATACAGCGGCGTGAAGAACGGGGCGGCGCCCTCCCCCAGCAGTTCCGCGCCGGCCTTCTTATCCACGAAGGAAACAATCCCCTCGTGAATCCGGTATTCCAGGCAGAAGAAGTCGTTTTCGAACCGGGTCGGCAGGAGATATGTGACGGGATCGTAGTCGCTGACGATATCCCGGACGCTTTCGGCGCCCACATAGCACTTCCGCCTGTTTTCCGTCTCCCCGCGGCCGGGCAGCTCGCGGTAATCGTAGGTCTTCTCCTCTCCCGGCGCGAAGGCGTCCACAAAGGAGATCATCCGGCCCCGGGGATGAGGGGATACCTGGCAGGGGATGACGCGGCCCGTGATATCACGGATCTCCGCGCGGTCCATGATCGGGGATTCGACATAGAAATCAACAGGCCGCAGGCCGCCCGCGCGCCCCGGATTGCAGACGCGGACGGCGCCGCAGGTCGAATAGTACCGCAGCACGTCGCCTTTATAATGCGCGATCCGGCTCAGCAGCAGGGAGGCCGCCTCATGCGCCTTGGAGGCGTAGCTGGTCTTGCGCATATCCAGGTTCAGCACCATGGTGTCGTACGGATTGGTAATGGTGGAAGAATGCCCCCAGGTATGCTCGGCGTACAGCAGCAGATTGTCCTGCGCTGTCCGGACGAGTTCCGGATCATGCAGGCGCATGTCGGGATCCAGCCGTTCGCACAGCTGATACCGCCGCCGGGCATCCAGGAAGTGCTTCACGGCGTAGGGGGTGCTCCCGATGCCGTTGGCCCACCAGTCATTGAGATCCCCCTTCAGCACCGGCGCGTCCCGCAGCTTCGGCGCGATGGCGGCGTACAGTTCCTGCAGCGACACCACACGGAACCGGACGCCTTCGTCCCCGTAGCGGGATTCGTACTCCTCGATCGTGCGCAGAATGGCAGGCTCCGGCGGGGCGTTGTCGCTGTATACCCCGGAAATCCCCGAAACGATGAAATCGTAGGGATAGCCTTCCTCCGCGCACTGCGTCAGATATACCGACAGGTTTTTATGAATCGTGCCGACCTGATCCTCACAGGCCTCCCGGTTCCAGCGGCTCGGCTGAAAGCCCCAGAAGTTGGCGAGCATATAATGCTCTCCGTTCCATACCAGCAGGGACTTGCCTTCGGCGTTCTCCCAGCGATAGGCGGTCTGGTTCTTCCGCAGGGGATACATTCCGTGGTGGCAGTGGATATTGGTGAACAGGAATTCGACCCCTTCGTCGATCATGGCGTCGCGGTAGCCCATGGAGATCCCGTTGATGTCCGCCATCATGGCCGTCTTCATATGCAGGATCTGCTGCCATTCGTGCAGGCGTTCCCTGCAGATTCCGGCCTCCGCCAGGTCCGTAAAATTCAGGTAGTTCGCGGACAGGCCGATTCTTCCCTCCTCCGCCAGACGCAGGAAGGCGGCTTTCTCTTCTTCCGCGGCGTTCTTAAAGAACTGCTCCACACAGAACAGCGTCTCGCAGTTCCAGCGGAAATCCCGGTTTGCGGGATCCTGCAGCAGGGAGACCGCCGTCCGGATATAATCCGTCTGCGCTTCGACAACCCGCTCCTGCAGATCCGTGTATCCGATATCCGTGTGGGAATGATGCACCAGATAGACTGTTTTGATACGGTGTTCCATCTTTTTTCCTCCCTGATTTTCGCCGGTCGTTCTTTCTCCTCCGATATGCTGCTCCCTTTATCTGCTTCTGCCGGCGATATACGCCTGCAGCATCGCGCACCAGTCGGTCTGGAGAATGTCGAAGCCGCGGTCCAGCAGCCATCCCCAGTGCTCGTCCGGGTTCCCCGTCAGCGCCCCGTCGTCCGTGTGGCCGGCGGAAATGACGGCTTTGTAGTCGTAAACGATGGCGTTGGCCCAGACCAGCAGCCCCTTCGCGTGCATCTCGCGGATGTATTCCGCCGAAGCCACCGGATCGTCCTCGCTGTCGAAGAGTGCCTCCGCCCCGGCGTACCGGATTCTGCGCTTCAGCAGTTCGTCGCTGACCTCGTCCTTTCTCCAAATCATGGGCATATAGGCGAAGTCCGGGGCAATCCGTTCCACTGCGTCGAAGTAATCAGGTCCGCAGGGCGTTTTCACGATAACCTGCTTCTCCATCCCGTGAAAACGGATGCGGTCGGTGATCTCCTCCATGTGCTCCCAGAATTTGTCCACGTTGATATAGCAGCGGTCCTTCATCAGGCGGAGCGCTTCGTCCAGCGTGTTCACGCGGAACGGCGTGGGGCAGTCGTCCTGGTTCACGAAGCGCAGCTCCTCCACTTCCGCCGCGGTCATTTCGCTGATCATTCTCGCGCTGTGCAGATGCGGCCTCTCCATGCCGGGATGGAACACGTACAGGCGGCCGTCCCGGCTGCGCGCCACGTCGATCTCCACGATGTCCGCCTTCTGCCGCAGGGCGATTCCGTAAGCAGCCAGGGTGTTGCAGGGGATATCCGCTGAGGAGACGCCCCGGTGCGCGGCAATCAGCGTCCGGACCCGGCCCTCCTCAAAAAGCGTATCTGTGTTGAACATGCTGTCTTCCCTCCATCGTTCCGATCATTCTGTTCTGAAGCTGATACCATGATACCATGCCGCCCCCGGGGATACAAGAGCAACCCGCCGGGAACACCGCGGTTTCCGGACGGGAAAATGATGACAGATTTGCGAAAACGGCGTATAATCTCATGAGGCGCGTTTTTACGCCCCGGTTTCCGACCCTGCCGGAAAGCCGACCCTGTTATGTTCGAAGGAGAAGAACGAATGAAATCCCGAATCAAAACGGTTATACGAAGGCTGCTTTCCCTGGCTCTGGCGCTCCTGCTGCTTCCCGCCGCCTTGTGGAGCGGCGCCCGGGCGGAAACGGAGTCCACACGCTGGCTGTATACCTTTATTCCGCGGGAAGCCCTCGAGGGCGAAGGCACCGCCGCGGTGAATGAGCTGCTGGACGCGCTGCAGCTCCGCATGACCCGTCAGCTGCAGGATGAGGAGCTGATCTTCTCTGTGGAAGTGCTGTCCGAAGGCAACCTGGCCCTGTCCCTCACAGCCCAGGAAGACGCGGACGAGGTGTTCGCCCTGGCCTGCTCCCTGACCGGGGACAACGTACTCCTTTGCGGGCGGGAGCAGATTCCCTCTTTCCTGCTGACGCTGGTGCAGGTGCTGGCGGATCTGAAAATCCTGCGGGGCGAAAGTCTGGAGCGGGTCAACGAGCTGGCCCGGAAAGCCGGCAACATGCTGAAAAACCTGGCCTCCGTCGCCAACCAGCCGGCGGAAACGGGTATCGACTTTACCCCTTACCTGCGCCGGCTGCAGGAAGCCGCCACCGTCTATGAGGAAAAGGTGCCGGACGAGAACGATCCGTCCTGCCCCGGTGCGGTGAAGCTGTATATCTATCATCTGAGCGAAGCGGACCTGAACTCCCTGGTAGAAATGGTGCTCAGCAAATTCTGCGCCGTGCCGGTGATCAGCGAAGCCCTGTCCGACGGCAGCCTGCAGATCGGCAATCAGGTCATCACGGATACCTATATCCGGCAGCTCTTTGCCTCCATGCACGGCGAATCCGTGCTTTACCATTATGAGGACGCCGAAGGCCGGATGATCCGCCTGTACCTGCAGACCCCGGATATTTCAGGCCTCACCACGGATCCGGATTTCGCGAAGGTGACCGGCGTGGATATCACGATCCGCCACGAGGACAACGCGGACGGAACCCATACCAGTATCACGGACTGCTCGCTTCCCGGCCTCGATAAGGCTGTCATGAGCATCCGGCTGGATAAGGGCCCCGGCGAACCGCTTACGCCCCTGTCCATGAAAAACACCCACCAGGTGGGTGAAATGAACAGCGTCAATATGCTGGAGCTGATTCACAGCATGGGTCTTCTGATTGTGCGCAACGCGGTGAATATGGTGCTGGTGCTCCCCCGCTGCGTGTTCGATATGCTGATCGGAAAACTGTTCTGATGATCCTCTTCAGGCTGCGCCCGCTATTCCGCTGACCGGGGTCAGCACCCCGGTCAGCAGGAAAATGCAGCGGGGGAAAACCGCCAGGCCAGGATCGCGACGCTCACCAGCGGTTCATTCTCCGTCACAGTCTTCTCTGTTTCCTGCCCGTCCGGTTTATTCCGACTTTTTCTCCCAGGCCACCAGGAAGTGAACGCCGGCCCGCATGACCAGAATCGCGCAGGTCATGCCGATCTCCTTCCAGTCCGGTGCGATCAGGGTGTTCAGCACCTCGCTCGCCAGCAGGAAGCTTAGCCCCGTCATAATTCCCTCCGTCAGCAGTGCCCGGCTGCGGCTCTTGTCCCTGAACAGCGAGGGAATTCCTCTGAACGCCGCCGTGATAATCACCGCGGCGCCGATTCCTTCCAGCAGTATGATACAGTATTCCACCACGACCCGGAAGATCTCCTCAATCTGACCCAGCATTTCACGCATCCCCTTTCCGCCTGTTTTTTTGCCAGTATAGCATAATTTGCCCGGATTCACAATCAAATACAGTTTTTGATCGTCCCCCGCATTGCTTTTCCGGCTGTGAACCGGTATAATACAGGGCTGAAAGGAGTGGTGCTTGATGAAGCTCACAAAAAAACTGGTTGCTGAATTTATCGGAACTTTCGTCCTGGTTTTCTTCGCCTGCGGGACCGCCGCCGTGCTGCAGTGCAACGGTGCTGAGCCCAATGCCGCCTATGCGCTGACGGCGTTGGCCTTCGGTCTTGTCATCGTGGCCATGGCGTATTCCATCGGTCAGATCTCCGGCTGCCATATTAACCCCGCCGTTTCCCTGGGCGTGCTGCTCAACGGGGGCATGGATGTCAAGGAATTCGTCGCGTACGTCTGCGCGCAGTTCGTGGGCGCCATCGCAGGCGCTGGCTGCCTGAGCGCCGTGCTCGGCGGAGCCGACAGCGGCCTGGGCACCAACGGCCTGTTCAATGACAATATCGGCGCTTCCCTGATCATCGAGATCATTCTGACCTTCGTGTTCGTGCTGGTCATTCTGGCCGTTACCTCCAAGGAAGAATACAGCCGCATGGCCGGTCTGGTCATCGGTCTGACCCTGGTGCTGGTTCACATCCTGGGTATCCACTTCACCGGGACTTCCGTGAATCCCGCCCGTTCCTTCGGCCCGGCCCTGTTCGTCGGCGGCAAGGCGCTGAGCAACGTGTGGGTCTTTATCGTGGGCCCGATGATCGGCGGCGCCCTGGCAGCCGTTTGCTGGAAGTGGCTCGGAAAGCAGTAAAACACACACGGATACATGCACTGAGAATAAGCCGGCCCGCGGATACAGCTTTCCGCGGGCCGGTTTTTTCCTTTTTTACTGCAGCAGCAGCTGCGCCGCCAGCTCCGCCAGTCCGCAGCCGGCCATGATCAGAATCGGCTTGCGCCTGAGCTTCTTCGTGCGCATCAGCACGAACGCCGCCGAAAACAGGATTGCCGCGCGAATATCAGGATTGCCCGCCGCGAAGCTGACGATCCCGCTGCGGAACAGCGTCGGAATCAGGATGTTCAGCCCGGCTGCAAAGATCAGAGCCACCACAGCGGGACGCAGGGTCTGCAGAACTCCCTGCATCAGGCTGAGCTTCCGGTAACGCCTGTAAAGCCAGGCCAGCGCCGTCGCGAACAGGCAGGGCACCAGTATAACGCCCAGCGTCGCGACAGCAGCTCCGGAGATTCCCGCCAACTGGTTGCCGACGAACGTCGCCGCGTTCACCGCAATGGGTCCCGGCGTCATCTCCGCAATCGTAACCAGATCCGTGAAGCCTTCCGGGCTCAGCCAGCCGTAACGTTCCACCGTCTGCGCCCGGATCAGCGGCATGGCAGCGTATCCGCCGCCGAAGCTGAGCGCGCCGATTTGCAGGAAGGCAATAAAAAGCTGTCCGTAAATCAAGCGGAAGCGCCTCCCCTCTTTGCCCGGAGAACGGTGCGCAGCACCCCGAGCAGCGCGGCTGTCAGGATAATCCAGACCGCGCTGACATGGAAAAAGTAATTGGCGGCAAAAGCAGTCAGCATCATCGGGATCAGTACCCAGTCCCGTGCTTTCATCATACCGAAGGTCATATCGCAGACGACGGACAGAATCACGGCGCAGACGCCGGCTCTCATCCCCCGAAGCAGCGCCTGAATCACGGAGTTATCCCTGAAGGCGGTGTAAAAAAGGGATATCAGCGTCAGGATCACAAAGGGGGGCAGAATTGCTCCGGCCACCGCGGTCAGAATCCCCGGCAGTCCGGCCAGCTTGTATCCGACAGCGACGGCTCCGTTGACCGCGATGGGACCAGGCGAGGACTGCGCGATCGCCACGAGATCCAGCATTTCCTCCTCGTCGATCCAGTGAAGATCGTCCACAAACTTCTGTTTGAGCAGGGTAATGATCACATATCCTCCGCCGAATGTGAAAGCGCTCAGATACAGTGTGGAAAAAAAGATTTTCCATAATTGCCCGGCTTTTTTCATCATATTCTCCTTCAGCGGACTCTGCGGAGCCGGTCCGGATCCGGTTCCGTGCCCGCGGGAATGTCTTTCCTATTGTATTGCAGCCCCCTGATTTTTGCAACCGGATCGCGCTTCCTCCCGGATCGGATTCGTGCTATGATACCCTTGCACTGCGTGATGCGTGCAGCGGGGACCGCCGCCGTTCCCGAAGGATCTGAAGCCGGCCGGCAGCAGGAACATGCGCAGCAGGCCCGGCAAATACAGCAGGCCGGCGTCAGGAGCAGAGAATGGACGAAAATCTGATTTATGAAATTCTTTCCGTGGTGGAGGAAATCCCGGAAGGCTGCGTCGCCTCCTACGGACAGATTGCCAGGCTGATCGGACGGGATCGGAATTCACGGCTGGTCGGCAAGGTTCTGAGCATGGCGCAATTTTACGGGAATTATCCCTGTCACCGGGTCGTCAATTCCGCCGGCAGGCTTGCGCCGCACTTTCCCGGGCAGCGGGAAATGCTGGCTGCGGAAGGGATCACCTTCCGGGAAAACGGCTATGTAGATATGCGAAAGCACCGGTGGCAATGGTAAAATATCCGCTCCGACGATTTTATTTGACAAAAGCGGCCCGGAAGCTTATACTTTTAAAGGTTTTGCACCCGTAGCTCAGTAGGCAGACGAGAGCGGCGTCTGCACAGTATGCAGTCTGGCGCAGCCAGAAGCGGCTCGAGGTTGTTAGCGCGAAAAGGAGAATGAAGCTCGCCCCAAGAGCTTCAGGCGACTATTGGGCGAACGGGATGAGCGGCCGCCTCCTAAGAAAAAGGCCGACTACCGCTTTTTCTGGAAACTGAAATCGGGCCAGCCGCGGAATTGCTCCGAAATAGCGATCAATCCGCAGCACTTGATCCGGAGGTTAGAATCAGCAGGTGGGAAAATGTCCTACCGCCAAAGTTAGAAAAGCTAATTAGAAATCGACCTTCCTGATTAGCAAAAACGACCCCTAAGCTCCACGGTGAGCAATCATCGATTCCTCGAAAGCCTTGAAAAATAAGGACTTTCGAGAACATGGTCCCGTAGCTCAGCAGGATAGAGCGGTCGCCTCCTAAGCGACAGGCCGTGGGTTCGAATCCCGCCGGGATCACCATTTT
>CAMKJS010000009.1 GCA_946413245.1 uncultured Clostridia bacterium | reverse complement strand
GGTTCGCCAGTATCGGTTTGCACCGGAAAGGGTCTTATGACCCTGACATCATTTAGATATGTAATCACAAAACGGATATCGGACAATAAACTATCTGAGAGGGGCGATAGGATGATAAACGCAAATCAATCGAAGGAAACCGTCCGGGTACTGGAAATCGGTTCCGCGGACGGCGCCGTTGTCTCGCCGTATCTGTTCGGCCATAATCTGGAGCATACACGCAGCTGCGTGGCTGCGGGGCTCAGCGCCCAGATGCTGCGGAACCGGAAATTCGCGGGGCGCCCCGGGTTCGGCGTCCCAGAGCACGCCGGCGTGGCATCTGAATGGTTCGGCATCGGGGCGCGGGCGTTTTTCTGCAACGACCGTGATCCCTACGTACGCCACCGCCGCGACAACGGGATGTGGCGGCGTAACGAAACCAACGCCCAGACGGTAATCAATCCCGCCGAGGGGGCCGAGGCAGGCATCGGCCAGCAGGGCCTGTACCTGCGGGAGGGCCTCGCTTACCGCTTCCGGGCAGCCGTAAAATGCTCCGGTGGTCTGGACGTGCTCGCCGCGCTGACAGACCGTTCCGGGGATACCGTGTACGCTTCCGCCGTGCTGCATTGCGCCGGCGGAGACTGGGAAACCCCGGAAACAGAACTCATTCCCTCCGCAGCCGATGCAGAGGGCTGCCTCCGGCTCACCTTCCGCAGCCGCGGGAAGGTTGTATTCGGGGCGGTTTCGCTGCTACCGCCCGACACGTTCCGCGGCATGCGCGGCGACACCGTGGCGTGCCTCGCCGAGCTGGGCGTGGGCATGCTGCGATGGCCCGGAGGCAATTTCTCCGGCGAATACCGCTGGCAGGACATGTTCCTGCCCGTGGATATGCGCGCACCGCTGCAGGCGTTCACAGAGGATGAAACCCAGCCCTATACCCACGGATACGACATGCACGAAATCGACACGGACGATTTCGTAGCCCTCTGCCGCAAAATCGGCGCGGAGCCGTTTATCACCGTGAACCTGGCCTGGGACTCCGCGGAGGAATGCGCCGCCTGGGTGGAATACTGCAACGGCGGCCCGGATACGCCCTACGGCCGCCTGCGGGCGGAGCGGGGTCATCCGGAACCCTACCGCGTAAAGTACTGGTCACTGGGCAACGAAATGGGCTACGGGCATATGGAAGGCCCCATGCAACCGGAGCAGTACGCAGCCCTGGCCCGTGCGGCGGCGGAGAAAATGCGCGCGGTGTCGCCGTACCTGGTGCTGTGCAGCTCCGGCCCCTACACGCCCGGCAAGGCCGCGGCGGAATGGATCGCCGGCTCCGCGAGGCGCCTGCTGCCCCTGGCGTCGCTCATATCCTTCCATACCTACAACAATATCCCCTACGACTGCTCGTCCGAACAAGCGCTCCGGGAAAGCTGGGAGCAGTCCCTGCGGGCGCCGCTGGAGAACCTGGCGCAGCTGCGCGCCTTGCGTGCAATCACGCCTGCGGAGATTGGCATCGCCTACGACGAATGGAACATGTGGGCCGCGTGGTTCCGCCGCTCCTGCACCGTGGAGGGCCTGTACGCCGCCCGGATGCTGCACGTGATGCTGGCGAACGCTCCCCTGCTGGGTACCCCCATCCTGTGCTACTTCCAGCCGGTTTCCGAAGGAGCCGTCGCCGTGTTCCGGGACCGGGCGGAGCTCAGCGCCGCCGGGCAGGCCTTCGCCCTGCTCAAGGCCCACATGGGCGGACATCTGTACAGGGTGGAAGGAGCGGAGAACTGCGACGTCCTGGCGACCGCACGGAATGGCGTGCTGACCGTGTCGCTCCTCAACACGGAATTCGAATTGTCCGCCGTATACCTCCTGAATACGCCGGGCACCGTGCTGGAAGCCCGGCTGCTGGAGGCGGACGATCTGCTGCCCGGTTCCCGTTTCAGCGAGCACGGGCTTCCCGATCCGCAGAAGAAAGGCGGCATCCGTCTGGAGCTTCCGCCCCGCAGCGCCGCCCTGGTCCGGATCCGTCTGCCCTCATCGAACTTTTAGTCATATGGACATTTGTGCGGAAAGGAGCAGGTAATCCCGCTCCGGTTCATGTGGTACCACAAACTCCGCGACCCTTTTTCTCAGTGCCGCGGAGACGGATAAGCCGCTGATCGGGCTTATTTGATGGTAAAGGTCTTTTTCACGGTGTGATCCATCTTGCTCTGGTTGGTTTTGATCGTCAGCAGGAAGGTGTAGGTGCCAGCCGGCAGTTTGTTGAAGCAGAACGTATTGTTCAGCGTCTTGCCGTTGCTGCCCTTGGTGCCGTTGGTGTTGAAATAGGTCGCACCGTTCAGCTTGCAGGTGAAGCTGAAACCTTTCACCGGCATGTAGAGGAAATTCATGACCACCGCTGTCACTTCGCTGATCGTCACACCGCCCTGACCGGTGTATTCTCCGCGAAGGCCGAAGCTTTTGCCCTTGCTCAGGGTTCCGGAGGGATATTTCTCTCCTGAAATGCTGAGCTTCGGAGTGGGCTTTATGGCAATCGCGCCGGGATAGATGATATATTTCACATAGGGATACTTGCCGCCGTACTGGCTGACCAGGGAAGACCAGCTCCAGTAATGGATGCGGACATGTCCCTTGTTGTCATAGTTCCCTTCCCAGAACCAGCCGCCTGAACCTTCCTTCTTCAGAAAGATCATGGAATGTCCGTTGTTGTCCCCGTTGGTGGCGACGGAGTCCTTATCGACGCGCAGCATCGCGCCGGGTTTCGCGTTGCTGAAGAAGTAATCCAGGTTCGCCGCTGTCACTTTACGCTCTTTGGCCGGAATGTCCCGCAGCAGGTTGATGCCGTTGCTCCGGCTGAAGCTCGTGCCCCAGATCTTCTTGTACTCCAGCCGCGCGTACTCCCAGCAGCAGGTATGTCCTTTGACGCCGACAGCCAGCTTATTGCCGCCGCAGGTCTTGGTTCCGGTACTCTTGTGCGAAATGTCGGATGTGGTGACAGTAATGCTTCGTCCTTTGACTGTGATGCTCATGGAGCTCTTGTCGCTCGCGGCCTGCGCGGAGGTGAACAGCCCCAGCAGGCTGACGATCACCAGGATCATCGCGGTGAATCGGGTGAAAATGTTGCGTGTGGACTTCATGGTAAAACCCTCCTCTTCTTTACTCGTTCAGGATTCTTTTTCGGGATCCGCCTGTCCGTTATCCCCTCTTCTGTTTCCGAAGGGTTTCGGCGGCGTTCCTGCTGACATCCTGATTCTATGAGGGCCGTCTCACGATCTGTAATGGCGTTTATCCCCGACGTCTGCCCGGGCGGCTATTCACGCCGGAGCCTCCGATCAAGCGCGCATCCGATCCGCGGCGCGTCTGACCTGCTGCGATCTGCTGTAATGAGAAAACGAAGCATTGTGAATTCATGTGCTCCCCCATATCAGGGTATTCTGTTTTTTGGATTTCCGCCAACGGAGCGGAATCATTGTCAAATCCGGTTTCCTGTGGTATACCGCACCGGAGGACAGATGGCATGAACTGTCGGACTCAGCAGACAGTCAACCACGCTCATGCCGCATCTGCGATATAATCCCAATCCGGACTCAGCCGCCTTTCGGATGTCCTCTTCCGTCATGTTGCAGGCAAAGGCAACGTTCCGCTTCATCAGGCTCCCGGAAACCGTTTTCGACTTCTTCCGCTGCCGTGTATCACTACCCGCATTTTGTGCCGCAGCCATGGGCCAAATACAGCACCGGTTACAGGGCAGCGATATGGGTCGCGGGCACATAGAAGGCCCCATGCAGCCGGAGCAGTACGCAGCCCTGGCGTGGCTCTGTCTGCCCTTGCCGAATTCAGTATCGGCCCTATCTCAAAGAAGTGAAGAAGCTCGGAGAATTTATCCCGGTAGCTCGCTTTGCTGGTCAGTAGATCAGTGTTAAATCCGATTCGTTGAAATACACCGTCACACCGCCAAAGCCGTATTTCCATTCTTTGAAGACGATGGCAGGAACGGAATTATTCGTTTTATCCGGGCTGGAAGTGCTGACCTTCGACCGTACAGGAAGCAGTACGAGCGTACCGTCCTCCAGCACCGTCTTCTCGTTTCCCCCGGTTACGGGATAATAATCGCTCACCTGCCTGAATTCCGCGATGCAATACCCCTCTGCCTGGGCGTCTGTCAGGCTCTTTATCCAATAAGGTGCCGTCACGAAGTTTTGAACGTCGATCCAGCAGTCGGTGCCGGTATCCATCCGGATTACCCGGAGATAACCCTTATATCTTGAGGAATATCTTGAGGGTTTTTCAAGAGCGCTGCCGATAACAACCACTTCGGATTTATGATCAATCTCCCCGTCTTTCTCCCAGAACTGCCTGTCTTTCCGGTAAACCGCGATTTTCCATGGCGTCGTTCTGAAGTTTGCGTTCTTTTCCAGTTTCTCGCCGCTGTATACCACGGCATATCCAAGGACGCCGATATAATCCGGCTCGGTGCTGTAACTGCTCTGTTCTCCCCGATCCCCGCCCCAGCCGCGCCGGACCAGCAGCACCTTTCCTGCCTCTTTCGCCTGGCGCTGGTAGTAATACGAATCCGCTGTCTGCACCCCGGCAATCTCGCTTTCATCCGCGGTGGCAAAGTACTGATCCACCTTCTCCTGCGCGGACGCCACGGCCGGCTCCGGCGTCGCCGTGGGAACCGCCGTGGCATTGGGATCTTTGGTGGTGCGCGACGTCGTCTTCACAGAGGATGTACGCGCGGCAACCGTACTTCTGGTTGTGGAAGTACGGTTGCCAAAGATCGCGACAATCACAATGAAGAGAAAGATCCACGTCAGACAGCCACAGCCTTTGTTCTTTTTTCGCGCACGAGCAGGCCGGGAAGGTGCTGCCTGCGGCCTATGCTCCGGCTCCACATAGACATGCTTATGAACGATCTCCTGCACAGCCGGCTTTCTGGACGGCGTATACCCGCAGTTGGGGCAGGCATTGGAAAAATAAACCGTATTACAGTCCGGGCAGATTTTCTTTCCCTGTCCGGCTTTCACGCCGCAGTTCGGGCAGAATCCGCTGTCAAACCGGGTCCCGCAGTTTTCGCACACATTCAGGAAAACGGATGAACCACAGGAGGGGCAGTGCCGATCGGTATTGTTCACCTGTGTACTGCAGAATTTACATGCTTTCATGTGTATTCTCCTCTATGTCACAACGGGGACGGTTCTTTCTGACTCATTTGGGCAGCGGATGCATCCCGGCAGTTCTGCCGATGCATTTGCAACCGGGAAGTATGTTTCGGGTATGCTTTTGCAAGCAACAATTCCTGTACGATCCGCCATGATGATCATACTCGCCGGAAGCCCGGTATTACAGGACGGAATCCGACAAATACAGATGGTTATTTCCCCCTGTGTGACAAGGTAGTGGTTCTGTTGTCACATTCCATTTGTCAGAAAAGAGACCGGATTTCTCTTCGCCAGGCTTACTGTTTATCCATTCAGTCCCACAGGATTTCCCCGGAAGGTTCCATTCTTTCCTGACGGCACTTCGGGCATTCCGGGATTTCGTTTGCTGTATACCGGCGCATTCGTTCACCGCATTCCAAGCATTTGTGCGGGAAAGCCTGTACCAGCAGGTAATCCCGCTCCAGTTCATGCGGCGTCACATACTCCCCACCGACAGCCGGATAGGCAGCCGCGAACCGGGTTGTATGGATCTTGGAAAGATTCGGGTCTTTCGGCTCATAAACAGACAGGTTCTGTTCCGCTGAAAGGAGTCCGCAGCCGGTGCATACGTACAGTTCCATTCCGGCGTTCACCGCTGCCCCGGGCGTGTTCTCGAAGAGCTCCTTCCAGGGCAGGCCGAAGTTTCCTTTCCGGATTTCCCGAACCGTTTCCTCGTATACCTCCGGAAATAAAAACCCGATACCTGTATAGGCGGTGTATTCATAGCCGCAGTGCCTGCAGCGGAAAGTCGTTCCGTCTCCCATGATCATCTTCCTCCTCTTGTTCGGGTCTGTATCCGGATTTCCCGATGATTCATTTGTTTCTGCATCCGTTTCCTCGGTTGAAATCGTTCAGCGCCGGGAAGGGAAAGATCTTCCCTCCCTCGACGTAGGTGCCTTCCTCGTCTCCAACGACGATGTTGACGGAGAAAAATTCATTCCCATGGCCGTCCTCACATTTCCGTGCCTCCGTCCTGGGGTTCTGCGGATCCAGGATCCGGAAAAGCTTCGCCCCTTCCAGGAGGGCAATCAGATCATCTTTACTGTAGTTTTCGATCCCGGCAGTCGGTATAAAGTATGTCAGTATCGTAATGCCGCATGTCGCCCAGCATTCCAGGAACCAGGGACGGTTTCCCTCCAGCAGGCCCACGTTCCAACCGATGTTGTGTTCCGGGTCGTCATATACGTTTTCTCCATCATCCCTGTCCGGGAAGTATTGCCAGGCATGGTCCATGAGCGGAAGATACTTCTCCGGGTTCGTCCGGAGTTCTTCCAGCAGGGCAAATCTCTTCTCCAGTTCGGTCATTTCGTTTCTCCCCCTTTCCGGAATCATGATACATCCCTGTGGATTTCTTCCGGTCGCTTTCCGGGCGACTTCGGAAAAAGTCCGCAGTCCTGAAGGCCGGGACGACAGTCCGCGCAGAAACACCCCAGACCTGTTCGCCGGTTCTTTCCCGGCATGCTTACTGTAGCAAAATCGATGTGCGAAAAATGCAGCATCTTTTTTCTGTCCTTTCGGTTTTTTCGGATCTTGTTTCCCGACTGCAGGGAATCCGTCATGAAAATGTGATATAATGCATGCAAGGCCAAAGCAAAAGTCAGGCAAAACGGACAAAATATACAAAAGAGAGGAAGCGGAACCACATGAAAAAGGCATGGATTGTGCAGGGTGGCTGGGACGGCCATGAACCGGATCTGATATCACGGCGGTTTGCGGGGATTCTTCGCGGAGAAGGCTTTGACGTGGAAGTGTTCGATACGCTGACAGTGCTGGAGAAACGGCGGGAGGAGCTCAACGAAATCGACCTGCTGGTTCCCGTGTGGACCATGGGAACGATCGAACACGGGCAGAGCGTGGCGGTGGCTGAGGCCGTGGGCAAATACGGTCTGGGGCTGGCGGGATGCCACGGCGGCATGTGCGACGCCTTCCGCACGGATACCGAGTGGCAGTTTATGACCGGCGGCCAGTGGGTCTCCCATCCGGGCGGAGACGGCACGCACTACCGGGTGAATATCCGCCGGGGTTCCTCTCCGCTGGTGGAGGGCATCCCGGATTTCGACGTTTGCTCCGAGCAGTACTATGTGCATGTGGATCCTGCCAACGAGGTACTGGCCACCACCCGTTACCCGGTAGTCAACTACTACCACGCCGCCAACGGCGAAGTGGACGTGCCGGTGGCCTGGACCAAGCGCTGGGGTCACGGCCGGGTCTACTACAATTCCCTGGGCCATCATGACGACGTGTTCGATATTCCCGAGGCACAGGAAATGATGCGCCGCGGTATGCTATGGGCTGCCGATGGCAAGCAGATTTTCCGCGACACGAGTCCCGATCCCGAGCAATATACAAGCACAGCAAAAATGTATTGACGCGGAGCAGAAGGAGGAGCATCCGATGAAAAAAGTCAATGTGGGCGTCATAGGCTGCGGCAACATCAGCTCAATTTACCTCACCAATCTGACGGGTATGTTCTCCAATGTTGTGAACGTCGCGGCGGTATGCGACCTGATTCCCGAAAAGGCTCAGGAAGCACAGAAAAAGTACGGCATCCCCAAGGCATACTTTACCCTTGAGGAGATCATCGCAGATCCGGAAATCGAACTGATCGTCAATCTTACCAATCCGGGGCAGCACTGCCGGATCAACATGATGGCCCTGCAGGCGGGCAAGCATGCCTATTGCGAGAAACCGCTGGCGACGAACCGGGCGGACGGCGAAAAGCAGGTGAAGCTGGCCGCGGAAAAGGGCCTGCTGCTGGGAGGAGCTCCGGACACCTTTATGGGCGGCGGAATACAGACCTGCCGCAAACTGATCGACGATGGCTGGATCGGCGATGTCGTGGCGGTAAACGCTTCCATGCGCTGCCACGGCCACGAGTCCTGGCATCCCAATCCCGCTTTTTACTATCAGACGGGCGGAGGACCCATGTTCGATATGGGACCGTATTACCTCACCTGCATGGTGAATCTGGCCGGCGCGGTGGACGCCGTCATGGCATATACCCGTATCACCTTTCCGCAGCGGCTGATCACATCCGAGCCGCTGCGGGGCACGCTGGTGGACGTGGAGGTGCCGACCCACATCGCCGGGCTGATGAAATTCAGAAACGGCGCCGTCGGAACGCTCACGACCACTTTCGACGTATACGACGATCACCAGGCATGCGTGGAAGTGTTCGGCTCCCGGGGCAGCATCATTATACCGGATCCCAACGGATTCGGCGGGCCCGTCAGACTGCTGCGGGGAGGCGGACAGCACTATGAGGAAGTCCCCGTGGTATACGGATATCAGGAGAACAGCCGGGGCATCGGCGTGGCCGATCTGTGCGAAGCCCTGAGAGAGGGAAGAACGCCCCGCGCCAACGCCGGCCAGACATACCATGTGCTTGACATTATGTGCGCCTTTCACGACTCAGCCAGGGAAGGCCGGGAATGGAAGCTGCAGGAAGGTTACGAGCAGCAGCCCGCCCTGGAAATCGGCAAAAAGTACTGACCCCTGCGCCGCAAAACGGGCGCTAACCATATCGTCGGTCAGTGCCCGTTCCTGTTATCGGCTGGCTGCAGCAAAGTGAACTTCCAACGTTTTCTGCGAATGATCACAGTCTTCCCCGTCCGCTTACAATCCGGCAAAGCTCCGGCCGCTTCTTCTCCGGAATGCATCCGAAGACCAGCCGCCCGCAGGCGCGCAGGATCTCTCCGGACAGCTGATGGTTCCGGTACTTTTCCACCTGGGACATCAGATACGGAAGATCGGTTTTGGCGTTACCGGTCAGTCCGCCGGCGATTTCCGTGACGATTTTATCCAGTTCCATGAAGCAATCCTCCATTTCTGCTTGTTCTCTTTGTTGGATGACCTGCCCCGGTGTTTCACAGGGCTGGCATCCATGCCCCTTTCCTGCAGCAGCGTCACCACGGCAGCGGTTCACCGGTCTCCGGTTTTTCCTCCGGTTCCCTGGTCTCCGGTTCCCTGTTCTCCGGTTTTTTTTCCGTCTTCAGGGTGCAGAGAACGCCCTTGTCCAGCACGTACAGGATGACGCCCTCCGCCGTATCGCCGATTCTGTCATACAGGCGGCCGGCGCTGCAGCTCTCCCCCAGGACGGTGTAGGGGCTGTTCGCCACATAGCCCACCAGGCCAAGGCCCTCCATCGTTACCTTGATGGCTTCCCGGTCGTGCACGTTGTCAGGCTCCTTCTCCAGGCAAACCGGCATGCCCTTCTCCATGAAATCCTGCCCGAAATAATGATTCGTTCCCGCGATCGTGAAATAGAGCTTCATCGGACGTTCCTCCTTCTCAGTCTGCAATCGGTACGGAAGAGTGGTTGCATAATCCCTTCCCTTTCCGGTATCCTTACTGTAGCAAAAAAGATGCTGAAAAAATGCAGCATCTTTTTGATTATAGTTACTGCAAAACATTCCCGGAAAGGTATTGTATTAGAGTGAACTTCAGGGAGTAAACTGTCAGTAACGGAACACAGGATCCGGAAGCTTTCGCTATAATTTCCGGAGAAACATTTATACCTGTCAGGACGCAAGACAGAATTGAGGGGAGGAAACCGCATGAAAACCGCTCGCATGATCATTGACCGCGACTATACGCTCGCCCGCACGGAGGAGACCCTGTTCAGCTCCTTTGTGGAGCCGCTGGGAAGATGTATTTACGGAGGCCTCTATGAACCGGGGCATCCCTCCGCGGATGAAAAAGGATTCCGACGTGACGTCCTTTCCCTGATCAAACCGCTGAATCTGACCATGAACCGCTTCCCCGGGGGAAATTATACCTCCACATTCCGCTGGGAGGATTCCGTCGGGCCAAAAGAGAATCGTCCCCGCCGCGCGGAGGTGGCATGGCAGTGCATTGAAACCAACGAGTTCGGAATCAACGAGTTTGCCGACTGGTCCAGACTGAACGGTTCCGATGTCATGATGACGGTCAACCTGGCTACCCGGGGTGTGCTGGAGGCCATGGACTGCGTGGAATACTGCAATCTGGAAGGCGGCACGTACTGGTCCGACCTGCGGCGCAGCCACGGATATCCCGCGCCGCACGGGTATCGATACTGGTGCCTGTCCAACGAGATCGACGGTCCCTGGCAGGTGGGGCAGAACAGCGGAGCGGCATACGGCCATCTCGCGCGGGAAGCCTCCAAGGCCATGAAGCTCGTCGATCCCACCATCAAAACAGTGCTGGCAGGCTCCTCCAATCCGGAAATGCCCACCTATCCGGATTTCGACGTCGCGGCGATGGACGAGGCTTGGGAACAGGTGGATTACCTTTCCGTGCATCATTACATCAGCAATCTGAAGGGAGACACGCCCAATTACCTGGCAAAGGCCCTGTCAACCGATCTGTTCTTCAGGCAGCTCGGCGGCCTGTTTGCCTATGTCAAAGCCCGGAAGCGTTCGAACCACGACCTGTATATTTCCTTTGACGAATACAACACCTGGCACACCGTATCCGGAAACGAGCGCATGGAGAAGCCCCGCTGGACGATCGCGCCGCCGCTGCTGGAGGATATTTATACCATGGAGGATGCCGCCGCGCTGGGCTCCATGCTCATCACCATTCTCTGCCACTGCGATCTGGTCAAAATCGCCTGCCTGTCCGAGCTGTGCAACTGCATCTCCCATATCCGCACGCGCAACGGAGGAGGCTGCTGGGTTCTGCCGCCCTATTACGCCTTCCTGCACTTCTCCCGGTACGGGCGTGGAACCGTGCTGATTCCGCGGATCGACTCGCCGAAGTACGACAGCAGGGACTATGCGGATGTCCCCTGGCTGGATGCTGTTCCCGTCCTGAACGACGACGGCGGAGTCACCGTTTTTGCCGTCAACCGAAGCCTGACGGAGACCCTTCCGCTCCGGATCGAACTACGGGGCTTTGAAGGCAGATATGCTCCGGACGAATGCATCGTCCTTTCTCACTCCGATCCCAAGGCTACCAACACGGAGGAGAATCCGGAGAACGTGAAGCCCCACGCCGGGAAAGCAGCCGTGGAAGGCGGTATGCTCTGCGCGGATCTCGCGCCGCTGTCCTGGAATGTAATCCGCCTCAAATCCGGTAAATAAACAGCAGAGACGGTTCTCCTCTGATCCGCACAACAGCCCTGCCGATATCAGGCAGGGCTGTCTTATCCCGCATGTTCTTACTATATGCATGAACTGATCTCTTCGGTTCACAGAATATCACTTTTCAAATATACAGGTTTTCGGAGCGCCTTTCTTCACGAACAGCGTTTTATACGCTTTCAGTTTCGCCGCCGGGCACTTGAAGGCGGCTTTCCTGTAAATCCCCTTGAAAGCTCCGGCACCGACGTTGTTCGCAGTCAGTTTCGTTGTCTTGACGGTAAGCGCCTTCAAGGCCTTGCATCCATAAAACGCGTTCGCCCCGATGGATTTGACAGCCGAACCCAGCATGAACCTGGCCAGTTTCACACAGCTCCTGAACGCGTTTGCCCCGATGGCCTGCAGCTTGCCAAGCACCGGAAAGGTCTTCAGCGCCTTGCAGCCGCAAAAGGCGAAATCACCAACGCTTACTATCGCGGTTCCTGCCTTGATTTCAGTCAGCGCGGTGCAGTTCCGGAAAGCGTTCTTTCCGATTGTCTTTACATATTTGCCTATGGTCACAGATGACAATTCACGTAGGTTGCGGCAGGCGTCGGAAGCAACGGATGTGATCTTATACGTTTTCCCGAGGACTTTCATCGTAGGCGGAATGGTCACTGATTCCACGGAATCGTCCCATAAAAGTCCCATAAAGGTTGCGGCATTTCCTGAAATCAAGTACTTTCCGTTATTTGCGGTCGCGCTGATCATTGATCCAGCGATCACAGGCAAGCCCTCATCGACCGTCAGATACGTTTCTCCCTCACGCCAGTAATTGATGATAATATCTGCACACCGTTCTTTTTTCTGAACAAGATTTTTCAGTTTGGGACAGTTGCTTACATCCAGCACTTTCAGCCCGGATGCCTGACATGCCAGCTGACGCAGTTTGGTACAGTGACTGATATCCAGACTGGTCAGTTTATTGAATCCGTCGCTGATCGAATGATCTCCGACATACAGGGTAACCAGTTTTGTGTTGTTCTTCAGATCCAGAGATGTCATTCCGTTACCGTAACAGTACAGAGACGTCAGGGCAGGACAGCAGCTGACATCCAGCGAAGCCAGATAATTGCAATGGCAATCCAGCCTGATCAGCGCCGGGCAATGGCTGAGATCCAGGGAAGTCAAGCCATTATAATCACAGCTCAGTTCCCTGAGCAGCGTGTTTTTGCTGAGATTGAGGGATTCGATGCAGTTCATCTGACAGTACAGATATTTCAGTCCGGTATTCTGTCTCAGATCAAGTTCGGATATCGAATTACAACTACAGTCCAGGGTAACAAGCTCCGTGAAATATCCAATCCCTTCGAGGGATTCTATGGATAAATCCCTGCATTGTATTTCTGTGACGGCAGCTATTTCGGCATCGCTCAGTTCTCCGTCGTGATCCGTATCGAAAGCTGTGACCGCCTGCCGGAAATTCTCGTCCGGAAAGAAAGCGCTGTCGGTTTTCACCTGTGGCCGGCTGACAAAATCGCCGGCAATCACGGTTGTCGTGCGGGGAACGGACAGAATGGTACGGCCGTAATCATGGGCGTTCCACTCGTCATATTCTCCGGTCGACTGGGTGGAAACCGGCTCCCGTTCATACTTCTTCACCAGTTTGACAAGGGCCGGGCACCGGCTTACATCCAGCCGGGAGATGTACGTTTTGCAGATATTCAGGCAGCGGAGTTCTGTGTTTTTGCTGATGTCCAGAGTTGTCAGGGGATTGCGGTCACAATAAAGCAGCTCGAGTGCGGTGAAGTACTTGAGACCGCTGAGATCTTTGATCTTCAGACCGTCAAGATACATATGCGTCGTTTTGGCGATCTTTTCGTCACTCAGAACCCCGTCCCCGTCCTTGTCATATTCTTCCAGGACATAGTTCCGGAAGTTTTCATCCGGGAAGTTCGTTTCATTGATTTCAACATCTGCCAGCGCAAACGCGCACAGCAGCACGAAGAGCAGGCTCAGTACCATTGCTTTTGTAAGCTGTTTTATCATGACCGTTCTCCTTTCGACAGCAGCGAATCGTATTCGGATTCTCAGCATATAAACAATCAACAATCTCCCGTTGGCATATCATTCGTTCTGATGCTAAAATTCGATACGCCCTTTCGGATTCCTTCCGGCATATTGCTGAAAGATATTTTTTCATGTTCACCGGTGTGTTTCCTCAGGTTTTCAGCATGTCCTGCGGTATAAACACAGCCGATTGCTTTGCTTTTTCAGGCCAAACTGTCTTGACACAATCCAGCGTATGGAATCATAATATCAGCAGGTTACAGATTTTCTCTGAGCATCATGGGAAGGAAAATGAACATGAAAAGAATAAGTATCCTGATCACGTGGGTTCTGGTTTGCCTGTGTGTCATTGGAATCAGTTGTGCCGTCGCGGGCGGGCATAAACTGATCATTCCGGAAGGTACAAGGACGATCGAGGAAGAAGCCTTTTTCAAAACGTCAGCCCTGTATGAGGTGGTGCTGCCGGAAGGAATCACCAGGATTGAAAAGCGGGCCTTTATGGGCAGTTCCGTCAAGGTGATTAACTTTCCCTCGTCCCTGGTATATATCGCGGAGGACGCCTTTGATCAGAAGAAGCTGAAGATAACAGTTGAAGAAGGCACCTATGCGTATGATTGGGCCGTAGCACACAAATATATATCGGAGTATGAAGACTGGGACATATCCGTTCCGGAAGAGCCGGAAGAAGATATTTACGAAGTATTCGATTACTCGGTTGAACCGGGCGGTGTCCATATTCATGAATATACGGGGCATAAGTCGACGGTTATTATCCCCGCGGAATTTGACGGTATTCCGGTTGTATCGGTCTGCCTGAACAAATCGGACGGGGAACGTAAGCATGGCATCACAAAGGTTGTATTGCCTTCGCAACCCGTCGAGCTGGGGAGTTATGCGTTCTATAATCTGTCGGAACTGAACACGATTGAAGGGCTGGAATATGTAACGTCACTGGCGAACTATGTATTCTTTGATACGTCTGTCACGGAAGCTGTTTTTTCATCCAGTCTGCGCCAAATGGCCTCCGGCAGTGTGGCCGCATCCATTCTTGCCCGTCTCACCATTCCGTCAGATGTCGAATTTGAAGCCGGAGCCTTTTATAACTTTAATCTGAAACGGATCACGCTGACAGAAGGACAGGGCGAAAAAACGCTCATGCTGAAGGACGGCGTTCTTTTTTCAGCCGACGGGAAAACGTTGCTTTGCTATCCATCCGGAAAAAAGGGAAGCGTCTACACCGTTCCTGACGGAACAGAGATTCTCGGGGAATACGCATTCAATTCAAGGTACTTGTCGGAGTTAACGATTCCCCGCTCTGTCATTGCGACAGAACCGGCATTTTTACAGGTGCATGCAACCACAGATATCAGAGTATACAAGGATTCCTATGCGCATCAGGCTGTTCAGCAGCTCGCGGATCAGACTTCACTGATTCGCTGTGTAGTCATTGAGGAAGAGCAGGAGACACTGCGGCAAATCATTGAAAGGATTGTCCGGGAAAACGCGCCTTCCGGAAGTGATTACGATAAAGCGCTGGCGTTGCATGACTGGCTGATCAGTCATGCGGAATATGATTACCGCGATTCCGGCATCGCATATTCCAGCGGCAGCGATATGCTCCGTTACGGGATGGGAGTATGCAACGGATACGCCGAAGCCTATGCCCTGCTCCTGGATGAAGCCGGAATCGAAAACACAACAGCGGGCAATTCCATCCACATATTCAATGCGGTGAAAGCCGACGGTTCGTGGATGTATGTGGATTGCACCTGGGACGATATGGAATCGGATGCATATACCAATCACCGGTACTTCGGATTTGAGGACACAATACGGTATCGCGTTTACGGCGGCGACGATCCCG
This sequence comes from uncultured Clostridia bacterium, assembly GCA_946413245.1. GTDB lineage: Bacteria > Bacillota > Clostridia > Christensenellales > Aristaeellaceae > Aristaeella. Next base: position 49,352 of record CAMKJS010000009.1, on the reverse strand, counting down.
ATACGCTGGACGACATCATCATTGAATCGGAATCCTTTACGGTAAAGGACTATTCCAAACACTACTGGTATAAAAACGGATATTGCAAGGGAGCAATCCAAGACGCGAAAAAACTGGTTACGAACAGTCTGGAACAAGGAAAACGGAATGGTGAAGTGCCTCTGATCGGCGACGAAGTGTTAAATCTGCTTACGGCGGCAGCACTGGGGGACATGAAATGGGACGTGGACGGGGAAGATATCAAACTCAGTTTCGGATGGGCCAATGACGTATTGTATTTCCATATTGCTTCCGATTCGGATGAAGACATATCTGATTTTGAATACGACATCAAGAATAACAAAGTCAGGATTCTGAAGTATACCGGCAGCGATCCCATCGTCGTTATCCCTTCGAGAATCAACGGTATCCCGGTCACATGCATCGGTCCCGCCTTCTATGGGAATTATACAGTCAGAAGCGTGCTGCTCCCCAAATCGGTCACAGAGATCGAGGCAAACGCTTTCCGAAACGCGGTATGCCTGCAAAAAATCAATTTCCCGGAAAAGCTGGCAATCATCGGAGACAACGCTTTCAATACCTGCGTTTCTCTGGCATCGGATATCATATTGCCTGACGGATGCTCAGAACTTGGGTTCGCTGCATTTGTGAATTGTTATTCAATTAAGAAGGTCAGACTGCCCGGAACGATACGGATGAGTGATTTAGCATTCCTGGACTGCCGCGGAATCGAGTCCCTGGTTCTGGAAGAAGGCATAACCTCGCTGTCAAACAGCGCTTTTTCCGGATGCCGCAACCTGTCGGAAGTGGTTTTGCCGGATTCTCTGGAATTCATGGGCGGAAATGTGTTTTATCAGACAGGGCTGACCCGTCTGAATATCCCCGCAAACGTTTCATACATAGGATTGTCCCCGGTTCAGGAATGCAGCAAGCTGGTCAGTATGACGGTTGATCCGAACAGCAAATTCTTTAAAGCTTCAGATAACATCGTTTTTTCCGCAGACGGAAAAACCATCCTGTTTTCAGCGATGAACGCCGGAACGGCAAACTATACCGTCCCGGACAGCGTAACAAAGCTGAACGACAGAGCGTTCTACGCCAACACAACCATCAAAAACCTGGTGATTCCCGGGCATGTAAAAACGATACGCTATGAAGCGCTGGCCGATATGAGCGTTCTGGAAAGTGTTCGCATTGAGGAAGGCTGTGAAGAAATCGGCTATTATTGCTTCGGATACAGGAAAGCGGCATATAAGCAATCCATCCAGCTGCCCGATTCTATTACCGACCTGGTCGAAGGCGCGTTCTTCGGACTGAATCTGGCAGAGCTGCACATTCCCGCAAAGATAACCAACCTTCCGAGCGCCTTGTTTTCATACGCGGATCGTGTGTACATTCACAAGGATGTAGTCAGCGCAGATCCATGGATTTACGATTTATATGGGGGAACAACCATATACGGTTACCGCGGAACCTTTGCCGAGACCTTTGCCGCCACCTACAATTTGGACTTTGTCGCTCTGGATGCCGCAGATTGACGGGCAAAGATTATTTCTCCACAGATACCGAAACGGCGGATACCGGATTGCACCGGTATCCGCCGATCTTTTGTTCCTTCAGGGGTCTTTCCGCCTTTGCCGATCGCTTATTTGAATGTGGCTTTCTTCGGCATGCCTTTCGTCAGCAGCAGGGTCTTGTAGGTTTTCTTCATGCCTTTCGGGCAGGTTACCACCGGTTTGCTGTAGATGCTCTTGAACGCGTTGGCGCCTACGGTCTTCGCAGTCAGTTTGGTTGTCTTGATGATAATGTTCTTCAGCTTTTTGCATCCGTAGAAAGCATTCTTGCCGATAGTCTTCACTTTGCTGTCCAGGGTGAAGGCCGTCAGCGCCGTGCAGCCCCGGAACGCGGAATTCCCGATGGTTACCAGCCCCGCGCCGCCCTTGACGGTTTTCAGCGCCGTGCTATCCATGAAGGCGTTCTTCCCGATCGTCTTCACATATTTTCCGATGGTCAGGGTTTTCAGTTTGGAGCCCTTGCAGGCCGAGGCCGCGACTTCCGTCACCTTATAGCCCTGCTTCTCCAGCTTCACGGCCTCCGGGATCACCAGGGAAGTCTTCTTCTTGCTGGTCAGCCCGGTGAGCACCGCGGTCTTCGCCTTGTGATCCAGCTTGTAGATTCCGCCGCCGATCCTGATCTCGGACGGCGGTTCCGGCGTCGGCTCCTGCTCGGGCTTGCTGACCGTATCCCCCGCCGTGACGGTCACTGCGGGATCGATGTACAGGACAAGGTATTCGTCCGGATTCTCAAAGAAATCGTAGTCCCCGGCGTCGTCCTTCACATGAACCCGCTTCTGCGTCTGCACCAGCTGCGTCAGCCGCTTGCAGGAGGTCACGTTCAGCGCCTTCAGGCTGTTGTAGCGGCAATCGATATTATAGAAATATTCCGATGTCGGCAGCTTCAGGGACGCAATCTTGTTCTTATAGCAGATCAGCGCCTGCATATCCGTGTTCTTCCGCAGGTCCAGGGAGGCCAGTTTGTTGCTCTGGCATTCCACGCGCTCCAGTTCCTTGCACCCGGACAGGTCCAGTGTCGTCAGCTGATTGTTGCTGCAGGACAGGGAGTACAGCTTCACGCAGCCGCCCGCCTGCAGGGAGGTCAGCTGATTGTTTCCACAGGACAGGTATTCCAGATCTGCCAGGCTGCTCACATTCAGCTCTGTCAGCTGATTGTTGACGCAGTCCAGCCAATACAGCCGGGACAGGGTGTTTACCGAAAGTGTCTTCAGCTTGTTTTTCCCGCATTCCAGCATCCGCAGCTTCCCGCAGTCGCTCAGATCCAGCTCCGTCAGCTGATTATCGAAGCAATAGAGACACTCCAGCGCGGTGAGTCCCTTCACGTTCAGATCCGTCAGCTGATTCCCGTAACAATACAGGGTTATCAGCGCCGTGTTGCTCCGCACGTCCAGCGAAGTCATACTGTTCCCGTTGCAGCAAAGATACTTGAGGGCTGTATTCCCGCTGAGGTCCAGCTCCGTCAGTTTACTGTCGCTGCAGGTCAGGTCCTCCAGCGCGGCACAGCCACGGATATTCAGTGCATTCAGCGGATTGGCGCCGCAAACCACCGCTTTCAGCGCGGTATTCCCGCTCAGATCCAGCTCCGTCAGCTTGTTGAATCCGCAGGAAAGCCTTTCCAGCGCAGTAAAATACCCGATGCCCTCCAGGCTTTCTATTTCCCGTTCAGACACATACATCGCCGTCACCTCGGCGATTTCCTCGTCGCTCAGAACTCCGTCCCCGTCCGTATCATGCGACGTAACAGCCTGCAGAAAACCGGCGTCCGGAAAATTCTCCGCGTTCAGGGCGACGTCTGCCAGCGCATATCCGGCCGCGCACAGCACGGCAAGTATCACAAGAATCCCGAGAATCTTCTTCATTGTGTTTCCCTCCCCTGTGGATTACACGGTGATCGGTCGGCTTCGATTATATCAGGTTTATTTTGTCGGTGCAATCCGGCCTGTTATCCCGTGATTCCCGATTCCCTACGCGGACAGGTCGTTGATGTCGTACTGTTTGATTTTCCGCATCGCAAGGCCGTAGATCAGCACGGCAAACAGCGTTTCGACAGCGACCGCGATCACCCAGGCCAGCGGCTGCAGATCCCGCACAAACTGAACGTGCGCTTTTTCCATCACCCGCACTGCCTTTCCGGCGATCGGCATGCCGGCCAGAAGACCCAGCGCCAGCCCGACGGCCGTCGTAAAGACCGCCTCGTACATCACGTAAGCCCGGGTCTTTCGGATGCTGAAGCCGTTCATCCGGAGGATGATCAGTTCCCGTTTTTTCTTCAGCATGTAAATGTTGGCCAGGTGAATGAGAATCACGAAGGAAATCAGTACTGCAATGGCGATGATCACCAGCACGACCATATTGTACGCGAGGGCGATGGATTTATACTGCTCAAAAAAGGCGTCCGCACGTTCAAACTGCAGTCCGTCCGAAACGGACAGGAGTTCCTCCCGAAGTTTCTCCTCCGATACCCCGTTCAGCCGGATCAGATAGCCGTTGTCCTCCCGGCCCGCCCCGAATGTTTTGTCGTACACCGTGCGGCTCATCACCGTCATGCATCTCGCATAATTCAGGACATATCCGGAGATCCGGCATTCCCGGGGACGAAGCCCGCTGTCCAGCAGGGCCAAAGAATCACCGGGAGAAAGGCACAGATTCTCCGCCGTCCGGTACTGCAGCAGAAGCCCGTCGTCATCCGGGAGGGTGAGTTTCCCTGTCGCCGGATCCGTCAGGCCGATCATCGTTTTCAGCTGTTCCCCGTCCCCGCGGATGACGAGCGTGCTGTCGATCGCTCCTTCGTTTTCAAAAAGGCCGTTTTCCCAGATGACAGGACAGTACTCCACCCCGAGTGCTTCCAGCCTGTCCTCCAGATTCTTCCTGTCCGCCGGATCCATGCTGTTTCCCGTTTCGACCCGGACGTCAAACAGCAGCACATCGCTCAGCTGCCGGTGATTCGCGCCGTCGTGCGCCAGTTTGACCGTCATGCCGGAGCCGATCAGCACGCAGCTGACTGCTACGACCACGACGGACAGAACCACCCGGCTGCGGTCTTGAAGCATATTCCGCAGAATCATGCGAAAATACAGCCCGGACCGGCTGCGCTTTTTCGCCGTCGCGGGATCCCTTTGTTTCCGGAGAACGGTTCCCTTCAGCAGGTACTCGGCGGGACTTCTGAGCAGATCCAGGCAGGACAGCAAAGCCGAGCCGGCGCAGATCCCGGCCATCGAGGCGCAGACCGCCACCGTAACCGCGGCGGTCAGAACAGGCTGGGTGGCGTTCACCACATACAATCCCGTCCGTTCCAGCACCATAAGAAGCATACGGCTGAGCCCGAGGGAGGCGGCAAACCCGGCCACCGAACCCACGAGTGCGGCGCCGACACCGAACAGCAGATATTTGAACAGGATCTCCGACCGATGGAAACCAAAGGCTTTCGCCACACCGACAGAACGTTTTTCCTCCTCGACAATAACCCCCAGGGTCGAAAAGCATTCCAGCCCGGCCACCAGCAGAAACAGGGAGCCGAAGATGATCCCCGCGCTGGAGAACGTACCCGTCGTAGAAGTATAATCGCTGTATCCGATATTGCCGTGCCGGTCCAGCACAATCCAGGAGCTCTCCGCTGCCGTAGGGAGGCCTCCGCGCAGTGTTGCAGACACCCGGACCAGCGCGTCCTTCACTTCCGCGATCCGGTCGGAATACGCATCTGAAAAAGGATCCAGCTCCTCCGTCCCGGCAGCGAGCACCGCGATCCCGTCAAACCGCCGCTGTCCGAACGCCTCCGGCGCCAGAACGACGGCATACCCGGAATCCCGCCGGAGGTATTCCGGGTGATATGCGGTTCCCGTCACCCGGTATTCACCAGCGGGAAAGCCCAAAGCGCCTTCCGGCGCTCCCAGCGAGACGATGTCGCCGACAGCAGCCCCGCATGCTTCCAGCAGTTCCGGGGGCAGAACGCATTCGTCCGGCCCGGCAGGAAGTTCTCCGGAAAGCAGCAGCGGAACGTTTACGCTCTCTGTCCTTAAAACTATCTGCACAGTTTGCGTAACACCGCCCGACGTGAGAATGCCTTCCATGCCGATCGTGCCTTCCGCGTCCGCCGCTTCCGGCAGCTGCCGGACTGCCTCGACATCCTCCGCCGAAGCCCCCAGGGATGAGATCATCCGCAGATCCCAGAAGCACTGCTCCTGATAAAAGTTCTGCAGCGTTTCCTTCATGCTCCGCGCGGAATACTGGGTGGAAAGGAAGCCGCTAAGCCCCAGCGCAATAATCAGACACAGGGTCAGAAAAGCCATTTTACGGCTGCTGATCAGGCGCAGCGCGTCGATTCTCTGTGTTTTCTTCATGGCGATCACCATACCAGCTCGGAAGCCTGCTTCGGCGCCGGATTAATCCGGATTCCCGAGATCTTTCCGTCCTTCACCCAGATGACCCGGTCCGCGATTTTCGCGATCTCGGAATTATGCGTGACGACCACGAGGGTCGTACCGCAGCGTTTGACCACGTCCTGCAGAACTGTCAGCACTTCCTTGCCCGTCTCATAGTCCAGCGCGGCAGTAGGCTCGTCCGCCAGGATCATCCTCGGCTTCTTGGCGATCGCGCGGGCAATCGCCACCCGCTGCTGCTGTCCGCCGCTGAGCGCGGAGGGCAGATGATCGGCCCGGTCATACAGCCCGACCATTTTCAGCGCTTCGCCCGGATCCATGCCGTCGCCGCTGATTTCCGAAATGATCTGCACATTCTCCCATGCGGTCAGGTTCGGCATCAGATTATAGGCCTGAAAAATCACCCCCACGGCATTCCGCCGGTAATCCGTCAGCTCGTTCTCAGATGGAGCGGAAAAATCGCGTCCGTCCAGTTCCAGGCGGCCGGAGGTCAGCGGCGTCATGCACCCCAGCACGTTCAGCAGCGTGGATTTCCCCGAACCGCTCTCTCCCAGAATGACGAGGAACTCGTTTTCATATACATCCAGGCTGACCTCTTTCAGCACGTGCAGGATGCCGTCTCCGACCGCATAGTCCTTGACAGCCTTTTTCAGGGAAGCGATCACCCGCTGATCGGCGTCCGGCAGCGCGTCGACGCCGCGGTCCTCCAGATCCAGCGCGATGATCGCGCCGCAGCGTTCACAGATTCTGAGATCCTCCTCGCTGAAAACGCCGCTGTCCCGGCCTCCGAGCTGGATGCAGCCCAGGATGCTGCCCGGCGTTTTGATCGGCACCCACAGAAGGCCGCCCTCCGGGAAGCCCGCTTCCCGCTCTTCCACGCTGAACTGTTTCCCCCAGGCAGCCAAATCGGTCAGCAGGGAATCCCCCGTGGCCGCCGTCTGCCCTGTGACGCCCATGCCCACCGCGAGCCGGAGCCCGTTCAGGTTCGTCTGGCCCCGCTGTGCAATCGCCTGAACGTATTCCCTGTTCCGGCTGAGCACCCAGACGGAGCCTTGTTCGCAGGAAAAAGCCTCGCACAGCACATTCAGGCAGTCCGCAAGACCGTCGGCGGTCTGCTGCGCCTGATGCAGGGCATCCATGATCTTCCAGGCGGTGCGTACATAGAAGCTGTCCAGTTCTTTCACGGCATATTCTCTCCTTCAGTGATGATTCCGGCGGCGCGGCCTATGGGCAGGCACACGAAAAACAACAGAATTCCCGCCGCCGCGTCGACAACCGAGTGCTGTCGCGTCAGCACGGTGGACAGGCAGATCAGAACGGTGATGACGACCGCAAAAATGCACATTCCTTTGGACCGGCTGAGGGCCTTGCCATTCAGTACGGCGTACAGCGCGACACATGAGTCAAAAACATGAATACTGGGGATCACATACGTTTCGTCTACCAGGCTGTATACAAACGCCGTCAGGCGATAAAAAACGTCGCTGTCCGGCAGTTCCGGCGGACGCAGCGACACCGCTGTCGGCCACAGCAGCGATACCAGGAGATAAACCGTTCTGCCCGTCATCGAGATCAGGGTGATCATCCGGCACCGCCGCCCGTCCGTCCACGCGGTACCGATCCAGACAAACGCCAGCCAGGGGAACCAGAGCAGATACGGAACGATGAAATACCGGATATACGGGATTTGCGCGTCGATCGCCAGGGACGGATTGAAATACCGTTCGACCTTCCGCTGTTTCATCAGGAAAAACAGGATCACCCACAGGCATAGATACAGCATGAACGGAATCAGCCTTTTCAGCTTTCCCGCCGCTGTCTTTCTGTCTGACATGGGCATCCCTCCGTTCTGCTGCCGGTGTCCCCACGGACCCGTAAAGGTTTTCTATTTCTTCCGCCGGAGTATTCCCGGCAGCGCGTAAAGGCCGTAAAACAGATGATCGGCGATCAGCATGATCACCGCCATGACCAGCGCGAACGCCGCCCGGCCGTACTGCGGGACGACCGCGTCCCAGATCGCTGCCAGGATGCCCACATCCGAGCGCATGCCGATAAACATGTAGTTCACCCCGAAGGCGCCGTCGACGAAATAAATGGGTACGGCGCAGGCTGCCATGAAGAACCATCCGAGCCAGAGTCCTTTGTAATCCGGCACAACCGTGCCTTCCATATACAGCCAGACGAAGAAGGCCGCCAGCAGCGCGTGAAAAATGAAGCCGTGCAGGCAGTAGAAATTCATCCAGGGATACATGGTCGTGCTGGGAAAAACAAGCGCCAGCAGGGCGGACGGCATAAATGCATACGCAAAGAGCTGGCCGAGCCATCTCCTGTGGGGCCACAGGGCATAGACCAGGACGGCCAGCCCGGCCGCGCTGCACAGATGCAGCGGCACAAATTCGCGCATGTCCACCTGAGACAGGCCCAGAACGATCACCTTGGCGTATTCCAGCACCACGATGGCAAGGCCGCAGCCCTTCCGCATGGCATCCTTCCCCCGCTCGTCCCTGCGGAGATAACAGCGTCCGCTCAGGATACAGAGCAAAACAATCGCGGCCAGCCACAGCAGATGGCCGGGCGAAAACACCTTGTACCCGACAGATAACCCGCGCTCGTAGATCTGATCTCTGTGCATCCAGAAATATTCCATCTTCAGAAACCTCGAAATGGCTGTGTCTTTTGTTATGATTATAGCCCACGCGGCCGGTTATGACAAGCGATCTGCAACGGATGGCAAAAAAATGTCTGTAAAAGATGGCGAAAAAATGCAGCATCGTTTTTTGTATGATAAGCATGCCGGGAGACCGGAAAGACGAGAAACACGGAGGAATAAGCCATGAACACAGTGCAGAGAACAAAAGGAATCCGAAAGTTCATCCGGGTGACTGTCCTCAGGGGAACGGTGCAGAAATTCGTGACGGCAGGCGACCGGGCCTGCGGCAGAATGATGCGGGAAGCGAGGGGCCGGCGGCAGAAACCCGGCCCCAGTGACAGCGCGATCCTGGCCTGGGCGCAGTTCGACCTGGCTCGGGAGATCCTGAGCGGATTCTGGGAAATCAAAGCAGCATAAAAACGAGTCCCTGTGAGCAATGCTCAGTGACTCATTTTCGCCGAAATAAATCTGCCTCAAAATGATCGGAGGAGATCGTTTTGAGGCAGTCCTGCTTATTGAATTTTCAGAAGCCAGCCGCGGATCAGTTCCCGCATCTGTTCCGGATGCTTATCAAAGTGATGCGTTTCTCCGGTCATCTCGGCCAGCTCGGCGTTTCTGTACCGCTTCGCCATTTTCCGGGAATCCTCGATAGGCAACACATCGTCCTGATCTCCGTGAAGGATCAGGACAGGGCCCGTGTAGCGCTCCGTCGCCTCCTCCGGGTGGACAATCTGCGCCACGCGGATATAGTTCCCGTTCAGCTCCAGTCCTTTGATGACGGGAACAGAATCCGGAATATGAACCGGATCGAAGGTCCTTCCCAGCATGCTTCCCTCCCGCGCCGCCTGCGGGATCATGAATGCCGGCGCCCGGAGGATCAGGCCCCGGACCCGGTCCGCTTCCATGCCTGCCACCAGCGCCGCCACCAGGCCGCCCTGGGAATGGCCGGAAAGGAAAAGATCCGTATATCCGAGTCCCCGGGCATAATCCATCACCGCCATGGTGTTGGAGATCCATTTATACAGCGTATGGTTCCGGAATTCCCCGCCGCTTTCCCCGTGGCCGTACAGATCGAAGCGCAGGGTGGCGAGGCCGGCTTCCCGCATAGCCTCCGCCGCCAGCAGATTGTGCGGTTTGTCCTTGGTGCTGGTGAAGCCGTGAAGAAGAATGGCCAGCGAACTCGTTTCGCCGCCTTCCGGCTTTTCCAGCACTGCGCTCAGCTGAATTCCGTCGTCATCAATATACATTTCCTGTTTCCTCTCTTTTCCGTCTGCCGCGAAAATTTCACTGCCATTATACGGAAACTATGCCGGACAATCAAGCGAGAAATGCTGTATACAGGATTCACACAGGGCTTGACACGGTTCGGACAGGTCGAATATACTTGCCTCAGGATCGCGCCGTGAGGTAAAGGGGAAATTCGTCATGAAAAGAACGAAACGGATCTTGGTTTTTCCGCTTCTCTGCCTGTTGATACTGTGCCTGGGCGTCTCCGCGTATGCGGCGGAAGCAAGTCTGCCCGCATGGTCGTTGTCGGAGCCTGTCGTGGTGAAGGACGAATCCCTTTCCACCGGGCAGAAGACCCGATGGTCCTGCATCACCTTCGGCTCCTATCCGCAGACAGAGATCGTTTCCGCCCCCTTCTCCGCCGTGGACACCTTCGCGGTGCAGGACGGGGATATTCTGGAGGATCCCGCGCTATATGAGAAACTGGGCCGGGCCGACTGGCAGGAAAACGAAACGGAAATCGACGGAGTCCGTTATCTGCGGATGAGCCGGGAGGACGCCGTGACCAGCGCGCCCGACCGGGCGGGGAACTACCGCTGGGGAGAGGAAGAATGGCATTATTTTCGCTTCGATCCGATCCGGTGGCGCGTGCTCCGATTGGAGGACGGAAAAGCTTTCCTGATGGCGGACAAGCTGCTGGACTGCCAGCCGTATCATACGGAAGCTGGCCCGGTTTCCTGGGAGCGTTCAACTGTCCGGAGCTGGCTGAACGGCTATCCGGGCTCGGAAAACGACGCCGCCGTTGATTACCTCGGAAAAGGCTTTCTGGACAGGGCGTTTTCCGCCGTGGAACGGGAAGCCGTCGTCATCACCCATGTGGAGAACAAACCGAATCCGCGCTATGGCACCGATTGCGGAAACGATACCGAGGACCGGGTTTTCCTGCTCTCCAACGCGGAGGTCTTCGCGTCGGACGCGGCCGGGATACACGGGTTCTGGCCTTCCAATGGCTTTGACGATCCGGCGAAGCGTTTCCGCTCCACCATGTACGCGAAATGCAGAGGCACGTGGTGGTCTTCCGTCAACAGATATCTCGGCAACAGCTTCTGGTTTATGCGCACAAACGGATATACCCCGGAAAGCATTACCTACATCTGCGATTTCGGCTTTATCTACCAGCGGGGAACCATCGCCACCTGTGAGGACGCGGGGCTGCTGCCCGCTTTATGGATAAGCCTGGATCAGGCGAAATATGCCCCGGCCGGAACGGTTTCCTCAGCGGATATCCAGAATAACTCCTTCCGGCCCGCCCCGGAGGACAGCCCGAAAAAAGAACAGGTATTCAATCCTTCCGTCGTGTATGATGAGAAGCAGCCGGACGGAAAGCAGGTCACTTTTTCACTGATCCGTTTCGGGAGCTATCCGCAGGCCGAAGTGGTGCCGGATCCGTCTGAAGCTTCATCCACGGGCAGCATCGTGGACGCGGCGCTGTACGCGGCGCTGGAAAAAGCCGAATGGGAAAACGGAGAATGGGAAACCGGGGGAACCCGGTATCTCCGGGTGTCTTCGCCCGGCGCGGACGGATCGGAAGACGTGCGGTATTTCGCCTGTGAACCGCTCCTCTGGCGCGTGCTGGAAGTCCGGGACGGAATCGCCCTCCTGCTTTCCCAGGCTGCTGTCGACTGCGAACCGTTCCAGAAGGATCTCGCGGACGTCAGCTGGGACAGCTGCACGCTGCGGAGCTGGCTGAACGGGTACGGCCCGCAGCAAAACGCCTCCGCGGCCGATTATTCCGGCGACGGAGACAGTTTTCTGAATATGGCGTTTTCCGCGGAGGAACAGGAAGCCATTCTGGCATACCCTGTGCAAAACGAGAATAACCATTATTTCGGAACGGATTCCGGACCTGATACCGTGGACAAAATCTTTATCCTGGCCGAATCCGAGCTGTTCATGCACGACAGCTCGGTGATTCACGGGTTCAGCCCGCGGGACGACGTTCCGGACCGGGCAAGACAGTTCAAGCCTACGGATTACGCCGTCTGGAAAGGCGCCTGGGACGCTTCCGGCAGCGTTGAATACGGGAACGTTTTCTGGATCACCCGCACCACGGGCTATACCCACTCCAACGTGGTGTACGTGGACGAATCCGGCTATATATACAACCGCGGCATTCTTGTCACCTGCCCCGACGCAGCCGTCATCCCGGCGCTGATTCTGGAGCTGAACTCGGACGTGTACGATCTCGCGGGAACCTGCACTATCACGGAAGAGTAGCATTCTGCAAAGCCATCAGCGCCATGCAGATCAGGAACGTACCGGCCAGCATCGCGGAAAAGGCGACGGGCCACTTTCCCTGCTTGTTAAACCCGTAGAAATCCTTCCAGCGCTTTTCTTCCGGCGCATACAGAATCTTATACAGATACAGCGGGCCGTACAGCATAACCGGCAGCAGCCCCCACAGGCTCTGCGGAAAGCTCATGGCCCTTTTTTCGAACACGCAAAACAACACCAGCGCCGCCAGCGGCGTCAGCAGGTGCATGAAAAAATCGGAGCCCTTCAGGAGCTTGCTGACCCAGTCCTTTCCTATGCTGGGCGCCAGGAAGAAGAACACCGTCAGCATAGTTACCGTCACCGCGGCCGTGCCGATATATTTCAGAATCCAGACCCATTCCGGAACGGAGCCGGTGCTCTCCGCGACAGCCACGAGCAATGCGGAGACCGCGCAAAGCACGTTGCTCTGGCAGGTAAAGTAACGGAACGCCCCCTTCAGGCGGTCCGGCGCCCACTGCCCGTCCTGCCGGGCGAAGCAGAACAGCACAATGACCGCTGTCACTACAAAAATCAGATAATTCAGAATCATATCCACAGGCATCTCAGATATCCTCCGTCCAGGCAGAAAAAGTTGCGTCCGCTCTGATCAGTAAACAGCATACCACAAAACCGCTGTGTCGCAACAGCAAAAATCGGGAGCCGGCGGGAAACATTTCCGCCGGCTCCCTGTTCTGTTGACTTTCTTACAGTTCGATCTCCGCGGAAACCCGCTCATCCAGGCAGGAGCCGCCGACGTAAATCAGATAGGTTCCGGGCTCCACGACCTTCTTTCCTTCCGATTCCATATAAATCTCCAGATCGCAGGGATTCACGGTGAATTCGGCTGTCCGCGTTTCGCCCGGCGCCAGATCGTGCAGGCGTTCGAACCCGATGAGCCGCAGCGGGTGTACCGTCCCGGAGGGGGATACCCGCCGGATATACAGCTGCGCCACCTCGTCGCCGCGAACACCGCCCGTGTTGGTCACGTTCACGGAAGCCCGCAGCCCGCCGGCCGCCTTTTCCGCCCGCAGGCCGCTGTATCCGAACGTCGTATAGGAGAGGCCGTATCCGAAGGGATACAGCACCGGTTTGCTGAAATACCGGTAGGTCCTGGGATGGTTGATCAGGTCGTAGTCTTCCATGGGCGGGAGATCCTCGTCCCCCCTGTACCAGGTCATCGGAAGGCGCCCCGCGGGATTCGCTTCCCCGAAGATCGCCGCGGCCAGGCCGTTGCCCATGTCCTGCGATCCGGTGGCGTTCAGCAGGATCGCCGGCACATGCGCCTGCATCCAGTTGATCGCGTAGGGATAATTCGCCATCAGGACGACAGCCGTGTTCGGGTTCGCTTCGTATACAGCCTCCGCCAGTTTCTCCTGCAGCGGGATCATCGCGATGGTGCTCCGATCCACCTCTTCCTTCGCGTTGACGACGGGATTGCAGCCCAGCGCCACGATCACCTTCTTCGCTTTCTTCGCCAGCGCCTTCGCGCGCTCGACGCCGCTGGAAACCGTTTCCACCGTCAGTATGGCTGCTTCCTTTTCGGAGCCGGCCCAGTCGGTCACGTCGTTGCCGCCTTCCTTGGTGTTGCTCTCCGTCTTTTTCCGGACCAGCGGATCCGTCTTCAGTTTTCCGTCCTCCACGTAGACGTTCCGGTTGCCGAAGCAGCAGATCCGGATCTCCCCTTCCTCGTCGTTCCAGTACTTCGACAGTTCCACGCAGTTGGCGTTCCGCGGATTCGGCAGCCGCACCGCGTCCGCCGGAGCGATCGTAAAGCTGTCGAACACTTGCCAGGCGAACGGGTCGTCGGAGGTCAGACTGATCTTCCCGTCCATCCCCACAGTCAGAAACTTCCGGTATGCGGGGGCATACAGGAAATTGCTGCCGCAGCCCCAGTTGTGCTGCTCAAAGACCACCGCGTCCTCCGCCCGGTCCGTCAGCACCAGTTCCGCGATCTCCGGCCGCACCGGGCCCCAGGGCGCCGGCGGGGGGCAGCTGGCGCCGACATATTTGTCCCCGATCCGGAAACGAACCAGATTCAGCCCGTTGTCAAAGGGTATCCCGCGGTGCATTTTCTTTTCCAGGCCGGCCTTCAGCGTCACCTTGTACAGGGGCTTCCCGCCGTACCAGTCCATATACCAGCTGTTCCCCGCCGGGCCGATCATGGCGATGTCGTCGTCCTTCGCGAAGGGCAGGAAGCCGTTTTCATTTTTCAGCAGCACGTTGGATTCCTTGCTCATCTGCAGGGAAAGCCGCTTCGCCTCGTCCGTGCCCACGTCAGCCATATCCAGCTCCGCGTAGGGATCCTCCGGGTCGAAGGCTCCCTGGCGCAGCAGCTCCGTGACCGTGCAGAGGATGGATTTGTCCAGCTCCGCCTCCGTGATAAGGCCGCGTTCATATGCTTCCTTCGCCGCTTTCGCAACCTCGAAGGGGTTGTCCAGCATGGCGTCCACGCCTGCTTTCACGCCTTCCGCCAGGCTCTCCGCGTGGGTTTCGAAATAGTGATGGAAGTTCACGGTCTGAAGGAAATCGCCGCCGTCCGTCACGGCGTACTGAATCCCCCACTGATCCTTCAGGATGTCCTGCACCTCGTGGTTCAGCATGCCCGGAATATGATTGATCTCGTTATAGCAGGTCATGACCCCTTCCGCGTGTCCTTCCAGCGCGCAGTAGCGGTACGGCTCCAGCTCGTAGTCGTATTTGACCTTGTCGCTGACGTCGAAATTGTCGAAACAGCGCCGGTATTCCTGGTTGTTCGCGTAGAAATGCTTCAGCACCGCGCCGGTCCGGATACGGTTGCCGCGCTCCCCGGGCTTCAGGGGTGTCCCGTCATAATTGTGCTCGTCCTGCATGCCGCGGATGTACGCGGAGGCCATTTTGCCGGTGAGATACGGATCCTCGCCGTAGCCCTCCTCGGTCCGGCCCCACCGGGGATCCCGGCACAGATCGACCGTGGGGCACAGGCGGCTGTGCCCGCCCTTACCCACCGCGTTTCCGAAGGCGCGGGATTCCTTCCCGGTCACGTTGCCGCACCGTTCAATCAGCTCCCGGTCAAAGGACGCTGCCATGCCGATGGGCTGGGTGAAGGATGTCGTCGGCGTGGGAGGATAGGCTTCCCGCTGCCCGGCCCTGGCCTGGACGCCGTGGGCCGCCTCTCCCCCGCAGGTGGAGGCAGTAATCCCCAGGCGCTCGTTCCGGAACCAAATGGAAAAGCAGTTAAATTTTTCCTCCAGGGTCATCTGCGAAACAAGGTATTCCGCGCGTTCCCGGTCAGAGAGAGCCGGATCGTACAACGGCGTATTTCTGTCCATACAGTTCTTCCTTTCCCATGTTTTGCTTTCGTTCCAGCTTAAACCTTCCAGCCGCCTCTAAGTCAAGAGTGAACACAGGATACCGTCCCGGCCGGCGGAACCTGTCCGCCAAAAGCCTCCCCCTGAGGCAAGGGGAGGTGGTACGAAGCGCCGAAGGGGATTCCTGTTGATCACCAAATCACTTCTGCAAACCACGCGGCCAGGGGCATGGTCAGGATGGAGAACAGGATCGAGATGACCACGGTTTCCACCGCGTAAGGATAATCCCTTCCGTGAAGCTGAGCGTAAACCGCCACGTTGGAGCCGACCGGGCAGGCCACTGCCAGGAGCAGCGCCATTTTCATATCGTGCAGGCTTTCCGGCACCAGCGCCAGCAAGAAAACAGAGATCGCCGGAATCACCAGCAGCCGCACGAGGGCAGCCAGATACAGGGACGGCTTCCGGAGCATTTTGCCCAGGTCCGTCTGTGCCAGATAAATCCCGATGGTGAACATCGCCAGCGGCGTATTCAGCCCTGCCGTTGTGGTCAGGCAGCCGCTGATCACCGGATGCAGCGGAATCTGCGTCAGAAACAGCGTGAGTCCCGCCAGGATCGCGAGGATGAAAGGCGCCCTGATCAGCTTTTTCAGGCGGAAGCCTTCCCGAACCGGCTGCCCCGTGATGATGGAAACGCCGTAGGTCCACTGGCCGACGTTGAGGAAGGCGATAAAGCTGGCCACATAAAAGACGGCTCCCTGTCCGACGGAGGCGATGATCAGCGGAACGCCGAAAAAGCCGGGGTTGGAGAAGGAAGACGCGAACGCGGCGATCGGATCCTTTTTGAAAAACAGTCGGGAAACCAGAATGGAAACCAGCAGCAGCAGAAACGCCGCGGCGGCACTGTAAGCCATGCCCAGCAGATGCTCCGGCGTCCGCTCGATCTGAAAGCCGTTGACGATCACCGCCGGCAGGGACGCGTAAATCAGAATGTTTCCCAGCGCCCTGCTGCCTTCCTCGCTGATTTTATGCCCTTTGAACAGCAGATAGCCGATGCCCGCCAGCAGGAACATCTGGGCGATCTGCCGGACCAGAATCAGTACCATCGTTTGCGCACCTCCCATGAGTTATGGATTATTCTATCGCACAGCACACAGGATCTTATGTGCTCCGGCGTCATCTGGTCGAAGGCCCCGCCGCAACCGGGCTGAAGGGCTGAGTCTCAGTCTTTCTTGCGCTTGCGGAGCAGGTATTCGTCCAGCTTGGTTTTGACGTTCTCGGGAATCTCCCGGGAGACCGGGCATTTCACCGCGTCAGCCATTTCCAGGGTGAACTCCGTCAGGAAACCGATGTCCGCGCGGAGCTGCTCTTCGGACAGCAGCCCCTTCGTATCGTAGCGGGTATGGATCGTGGCCTGGGATTTCGGCGCGATCCGGGCAAAGGAAAGCGCTGGAACGCCCTTGTCCGCGAAAGGCGTGGAATCGCTGGAGTACACGTCCTGGCGGGCGTTCAGCCCCCATCCGCGCTGCGCGCAGCGGTACTCCAGATAGTGCAGCAGCTTCTCCTCCGCGCTGACACAGGCGATAAACCGTCCCATATAGGTTCCGATCATATCCAGGTTGATATTCAGCGCAATCTTCTCCAGCTCTTTTTCGTGCGCCTCGGTGTACGCCTTGGAGCCCAGCAGCCCGACCTCCTCGCTGCCGCAGAAAACGAACCGGAGACCGTAGCGCAGCGGTGTTTTTCCGCGCAGGGCTTCCAGGATTCCCAGCAGCCCGATGCAGCCGGACATATTGTCGTATGCGCCGTGAGACAGCGGCGTGGAATCGTAATGGGCTGAGAGGACGATCCATTCGTCCGTACGGCCCGGTATTTCCGCCACCACATTCTGGGACGTCGTGACGGACTCCGTCTGCTCCACCCGGACGGAAACGCACTCCGGCGCGGACTTCACCAGCTCAAAGGCGTCCTTCGCGTTGATGTTGACACAGGGAACCTTCCTGCCCCTGGAGACATACGGGCGAAGCGTCCGCTGGTCGATATCCCGGTCCGCGTAAAGCACATCTCCGTCATAGGTAATGAATCCCACCGCGCCGGCGTCCAGCAGGTCATGGTAGACCCAGTACGGAATACCGGTGTCCAGCAGGACGATTTTCCCCTTCGCCAGCGTCAGGGAAGCCGCGTCCGTGTTGGGCAGATAGCAGAGCGGCGCCTCCACGCTGCCGCTGCCGCACAGCCTGTATCCCCGGCAGGGAATCTCCCGGCCGTCCGCGGTCAGCACGGCGGTATGCATCTCCGCCGTGTCCACCTCGAAGGATTCCTGAAAAGCCTTCGCGCCCAGCTCCCGGCAAAGGCTTTCAAGATAAGCGGCCGCGTCCTTTTCCTCCGCAGATCCGCTGAAGCGCACCCGGTCCGTCCGGTCCAGAATATCCCTGATCATCTCATGCGTCATGGGTTTATCTCTCCTTCCATTATTTCCGAAGCACTGTGTTGTGGACATCATAGCAGTTTCAGCCCTGTTTTGCAACGGGGAGCCGGCGGGTTGCCAGCCATTCCCGATGATTCATGCAGGAACCCGGGGAACGGATATCGAATATCTGAACAGAATTATGCTGTCAAAGTATGAACACGCGGAGGGATTGTTATGAAACGGATCTTCGGAACCATCGCGGTATTCCTGCTGCTGATTGTATGCGTCTCCGCATTCGCGGACGATTTCAGTTATGAACTGCTGGAGGACGGGACCGCAAGCATTACCGGCTGTACGCTGACCGGAGACATCGTCATTCCGGATGAGATCGACGGGTACACGGTCACCAATCTGGCGCGGGAGCTTTTTTTCGGGCAGGCCGGGATCACCTCGGTAAGCCTTCCCGAAACCGTTACCTATTTCGGCCCGGATCCCACAGCCAGCGAATGGGCTTATTGCTTTTCCTACTGCTATGATCTGAAGGCCGTTTATGTGGATTCGGACAACGCGTATTTCTGCGATGTGAACGGCGTTCTGTACAATAAAGACAAGTCGATTCTCATCAACTACCCCTGTGCGAAAACCGGGAACACCTGGACGGTTCCCTCCTCGGTAAAGTATCTGGCCTGCACTGCTTTCGCCAGCGGCAGCTTCCTGAAGGAACTGTACCTCGAAGGAATCAATACCTACTGGATGACCTATACCTTCTACAACTGTCCCAATCTGACCGTATATTATCTTCCCGGCGGAAGAGCGGAGGAGTACGCGGAGAAATACAGCGGGATCGAGGGATACCCTGTCTTTGTGGCAATGCCCCTCTGCACCACGCTTCCGCCCAGCCCGACGCCGACACCCGGGCCTACGGAAGAACCTACGGAAGCGCCTACGGCAACCGCCACGCCGGAGCCGACACCGGAATCCACCGAAGAACCTACGCCGGAACCGCCTGAAGATGTGGACGAAATCACCTTCAGCGGCGGCGTATATGCCCTGAACCACGGAAAGAAGACCGCCATCTTTTTGAGGCCGGCGAAAAAGACGGTTTCCACTCTGAAGATCCCCGCCGCGGTCAAGGCCAACAGGAAGTCGTACAGGGTCACCACCGTTGCTGCCGGCGCCTGTGAAGACCTGGCGAAGCTGACCGCCGTCACCATCGGGGATCAGGTAACGGAGATCGGTAAGAACGCCTTTGCCGGGTGCGTAAAGCTGAAAACAGTGAAGGGCGGCTCCGGGGTAAAGACGATCGGGGCGAACGCCTTCAAAGGATGCAGGGTGCTGGCAAAGATCACGCTCTGCGCAAAGGTGAAAACCGTCGGGAAGAATGCCTTCGCCGGATGCGCAAAGCTGAAAACCATCGTGATCAAAACCAAACTGCTGAAATCCGGCACGGTCGGCGCCAACGCCTTCAAGGGCATTTACAGCAAGCCCACCGTCACCTGTCCGAAGGGCATGGCAAAAACCTATAAAAAGCTGCTGCTGAAGAAAGGTATGCCGAAAAAGGCTGTGTTTAAGTAACCGTCAGTATAAAGACAAAAGGCCCCTGCTCCTTCAGGGGTCTTTGTCTGTTTCAGCCGGAGATTCCTTTCCGCGGACCGTGAGGGTGGTGGTATGCCCGTATTCCTTCAGGCGTTCCGCCACCTTTGCCTGCAGGGAAAGCAGCTCGCCTTCGCTCATCCTGTCCAGAGCGATCTCCGGTTTCCCTTTCGCCGCTTCCGGCGTATTCTTCTCTTCGCCGCTGATCACATGGTCGAACCCGGCCGCGATAATGCCGGTGGGAATCGCGATGATTCCGATCCCGACCAGGCTGATCACAGCGGCAAAGAACCGTCCGACCGCGGTGATCGGGTATACGTCCCCATAACCCACTGTGGTCAGGGTGCAGATCGCCCACCACAGGGAGGTAATCACGTTCGGAAACTGCTTCGGCTGCACCGGGTACTCCACTGTGTACATGATGATCGCCGAAAACAGCATGACAAAGAAGCAGATCACGACAGACATGATCAACTGGGCTTTGGATGTTCGGATCACGCTCACGATCACCTGCAGCGCGTCAAAATACCTGCCGAGCTTGAGCACGCGCAGCAGCCGGAATAGGCGGAACAGGCGCATCATGCGAAGGAAGCGGAAATCTCCGGAAATGAAGGGCAGATAGAACGGCAGAATGGCCAGCAGGTCGATGATGGCCATGAGAGAGAAAACATATTTCAGGCGCGGGTGCTTTGCCTCCGGATACAGCATGTCCGCCGTCCAGATCCGCAGCAGGTATTCGACGGTGAAAACCACAACCGTAACCGTTTCAAACGCGCGAAAAACGGTATAATAGCGGTAGTTCAGGCTCGCGAAGGATTCCAGGATAATCGAGAGAATACTGAGAACGATCAGAATCGTAATGGTCCAGTCAAAAACGGCGCTGGCCACATCCCCGTCTTCCGCCTTGCTGATAATTTCAAAAACACGCTGCTTAAACGCCTTTGTTTTGTCTGTCACCCGGTTCACCTCCGCGCGGTCCCGCCGGCAGACGCTGCCGGGAACAATTGCTGTATTATTCCCTGATGCCGGTTCCGGAACGCCGCGATTTTTGGACATCATAGCAGTTTCGGCGTCTTTTTGCAAATGTCCCTGCCGGTATGTCAGCGGAGGCGCTGTCAGCACATGCAAAATGAAAAGCTCGTTCTTCCCCAAACCGCGTTCTGATGGTATAATCTGTCAGAATGATGCGCGCGATGTTCTCAAATTCATTTTTCAGGAGGCGGAACATGAAAAGCGAACCGATCCAGTTTCAGACGTTTCTGGAGCAGGAAATCAACCGGGTCAAAGGGGTTTATTATCCGGTCAGGGCCGGTTTTCTGCGCCGCGCGCTGATCCGGCATGCCCAGACTATATCGCTTCACCCGAATCCGGACGATGAGTTCTGCTCTCCGGAAATCGGGCCGAACTATGGAATCATTGCAAAATATGAGCAGCAATACAAGAAAAATGTGTTTTTCAAATCCGGCACGGGCACGGAGTCTTCCGAGACTTACGATCCGCTGATGGTGCAGAGAGCCCGGCCGGACGGGTATCTGATCCTGAACGGGCACCATCGCTGGGCAGCCGCGTTCCGGAGCGGTATGACATCCGTAAGCGTCAAAATCGTCAACCTGACCCAGGAGAAGGATATCAGGAAAATGATTCAGGACAGTAAAACGGACAAGCGGGTCTCGCTGGATCTGGACGAGGTGGTCTTCGGCGCACCGGGAGACGCTCATCTGGAGAAGCCCATGCCTTTCCCGCTGAACCATGTGTTCCGGGAAAGGCTCCGGCAGGGAGTTCCGGCGCTCTTCCGGTATCTGACCGACCACGGATACGATATCTGGGTGTACACCGCGAAATACTGTTCCGTGGAGCATATCCGCTGGTATTTCAAGTACTGCAGCGTCCGCCTGGCCGGGATCATCACCGGCACCGGGCGGAAGGACGCCCGCGGGATCGATCCCAGCGGTGATCTGAAAAAGCTGATGGAAAATCAGTACCGTTCCACCGTCCATATCGACAACAACCTGATCGTCCGGACCCTCACCGGCTCCAGGGAAGCCGAAGAGGTTTCCCTGAGCGGCAATCCGGGCACCTGGGCCCGGGAAGTGATGGAAGCCCTCGACAAAATGACGTGAAACCGCAGCATGAAAAAAGCACCCGGCCGGGGTGCTTTTTCATGTTACGGTTTCTTACTTCGCTGTTTTCGAGCTATCAGTTATTTCCTTGACCATCAGATCCAGCTGCTTTGTAAACTCGTCCTGGGTCTCCTTGTCCTGCGGAACGTTCATGATCATACCGACAAAGCCCAGATACGGCTGACTCGCGAACTGAGCCACCAGGGGAACGTCTTCCCTCGCCTTCGCTTCGTCCCGGATCTTGGTGAACAGTCCGATCGAGGTGGTCGTCATCAGGATCGCCAGAATAATGGCGATAACGCCGCAGGTGATCGCGCCTCGGCCTTTGCCGGAATTCTTCATCGTTCTGATTCCCAGCAGGATCGCGGCCAAAGCCAGGATCCCGGAAATCGCCGCTCCGATCACGCCGCCGATCCACGGCAGGATCAGGCCGGCAGCCGCGCCGACGATGCCAAGAATAATCCCCAGGATAGAAGTGCCGCCCTTTTTCTTTTCGTAAGTACTCATGTTTTTCTCCTTCTTTCTTTTTATTGATTATCGTTCTTTGGATTGTTCATCTGTTCATACGTCTCCGGACAGGCATCTGGCAGTACGGAAGAATTATTTTACGTCCCGCATGTCGAACACCCTGATCGACACCGGCAGGAAGATTGCGGTAGTGACCGCGGAAACCAGGATGGATTTGACGACGGGGGGATTCGGGAGGCCCAGCAGCTGATCCGGCATATAATCGTTGAGGGAGAAGTTCTCCAGGCGCAGCAGCTGGCTGATTCCCGAGCTCAGCGCCGCGTAGACCAGCCCCAGCAGCCCCATGCCGAAGAGCACGGCCAGGACAGTGCCCAGCGATTTGTTCCGGAACGCCGCGGTCACCAGAATCAGGATCGTACAGATACTCTGGAGCAGCAGGAACCTCATCAGGAAAACGACGACGCTGTCGAACACGTTCCCACCGGGAACGATCTGCTGGAGGAACACCGTGCCGACCAGGGTTCCGATCACTCCCACCAGCATGAAGAACAGGTTGTGGGGAATCATCACGAAGTATTTGGACAGCACGGTGAAACCCCGTTTCGGCATCTGCCCGGCGATATTCTTGATGTATCCGTTCTCCACGTCCGCGTAGAAGAAGGAGCAGGCGGACAGCATCACCAGCATTCCGTTCAGGAAGGGAAGCGGATTGCCGATGATCTCCGTCAGGTTCGCGGTTTTCGGAAATACTGACACTTCCTCGGAGAACATGCGCGTCACCATGGTCAGCCCCCAGAGCAAGGGCGTCTGAGACATTGCAAGCACAAACGCGAGGATCGCGCAGACCCGGAAGCTGGTCGACTTGACCAGGCGGTACAGATCCATTCTGATCAGATTAGCCATTGTGCTTCCCTCCTCCCGTCACGCCGAGATAATAGTCCTCCAGGGACATGGTGCGCAGGTAAATCTCCTCCAGGCCGATCCCGGCGTCCACAATGGCCTTGGCCATGGCCGCCGTGTTGTCCAGCTGATCTTCCACCCGCAGGCTGCCGTCAGGCTCCGCGATGATCTTCCCGACCCCGATTCCCTTCAGTGCTTCCGCCGCGCCGGCGTTGTCCCCGGTCCGGACGACCACGTATTGGCCGCTGCGCAGATGCAGCTCGTCCGCGCTGAATTCGTCCAGCAGGGTCCCCTCGTTGATGATGCCGTAGGCGTCAGCCACCTTGCTGAGCTCATCCAGGATGTGGCTCGACACCATGACGGTGATGCCCTTCTCGTCCCGGAGGCGCACCAGCGTTTCCCGCACCTCCACGATGCCCTGAGGATCCAGACCGTTGATGGGCTCGTCCAGAATAATGATTTTCGGCTCGCCCACCAGCGCCAGGGCGATGCCCAGCCGCTGCCTCATGCCCAGGGAGTAGGAACCCGCGCCCTTTTTCCTGTCCGTGTTTTCCAGGCCCACGCCCTTCAGGAGCTCCTCCACGTATCCCTGGGGCTTGATCCCCATAGCCAGGCACTTGATCTTCAGATTCTCATATGCGGAAAGCTTCGGATACAGCCCGGGATGCTCGATCAGCACCCCCACGTATTTGAGCATCTTTCCCATCTCGTACCCGGTTTTCCCGAACAGGGAGTAGCTGCCCCGGGTCGGCGTGGACAAGCCGCTGATCATGCGCATGATCGTGGTTTTCCCCGCGCCGTTCCGCCCGATCAGGCCGTAGATCTGCCCTTCCCGGATGTGCAGGTTCACATCCCGGGCTGCCTCTTTCTGGCCGTATACCTTGGTCAGCCCCTGGGTTTCCAGAATGTATTCCATGATACCCTCCATGCCTCGCGGCCTGCGCCGCAGTTTCAAACGTGTGCATTATAGCACTGCAGCAGGTTTTTGTCATGCTTTCCGGAAAAAAGCACGCGTTTTTACAGCAGTTTTTCTTTCCGAATCCTGTCAGGTTTCACGCCTGACACAGTATTCTACGCAGCCGCCCGGGCGGATGGCAGCACTCTCTGAAAAAAATTGTTTGCTCTCCGGTTCTTTTTCTGCTACAATAACTGCGGAAATCTTTTTCGTTGCGACCGAAAACAGAACAGGAGGAAAAGCCATGAAAAAACTCGTTTGCCTGATTCTTTCCCTGTTTCTGCTGTGCAGCGTGACCGCGGCCTTCGCGGAAGCGCAGCCGGTGGAAGCACTGTTTGTCCCCGGAGTCTACGGTGCCCAGGCGCAGGGCCTGTTCGTGCCGGTCAAGGTTGTGATCACCGTCAGCGAGACCGAAATCCTGAACGTGCTGATTGACGCGACCGGTGAAACCCCCGAGCTGGGCGGAACCGCCGCCTCGAAGCTGTCAGAGGCGATTCTGGCCGCACAGACGCCCAATGTGGACGCTGTGAGCGGCGCCACGGTGACCAGTAACGCGATCATCAAGGCGGCGACGGAAGCGCTGACGCTCGCCGGCGCGGATATCGCGCAGCTGGACGCGCTCCGCAGGGACGCGGGCGGTAAAGACATCGTCAAGGAAGCCAAAGAACTGGAGACCGAGATCGTGGTCGTCGGGGCGGGCGGCGCCGGCATGGCCGCGGCCATCATGCTGCAGCAGGCCGGCAAGGATTTCCTGATTCTGGAGAAAATGCCCTATGTGGGCGGAAACACCACGAAGGCTACCGGCGGCATGAACGCCGCGGAAACCCATTATCAGAAGGAACAGGGCATCGAGGATTCCACCGCCCTGTTCGCGGCGGATACCATGAAGGGCGGCCACGCCCTGAACGATCCCGAGCTGGTCGCCGTGATGGCCAACAGCTCCGCCGAAGCGATCGACTGGCTGGATTCCATCGGCGCGGAGCTGCCGAAGATTTCCTTCTCCGGCGGTGCTTCCGTGAACCGTATTCATGCCCCGGAGGACGGTTCCGGCGTGGGCAGCTTCCTGGTGGACCGCTTCTCCGCCAAGCTGGCGGACCTGGGGGTCGACGTGATGCTGAACACGAAGGCAACCGAGCTGCTGACGGACGCGGACGGAAAAATCTGCGGCCTGAAGGCTGAAGGCGAGGACGCTTACTACACCATCTCCTGCAAGGCCGTGATCCTGGCCTGCGGCGGCTTCGGCGCCAATGAGGACATGTATACCCAGTACCGGCCCGACCTGAAGGGAACCGTAACCACGAACGCTCCCGGCGCGACCGGCGACGGTATCGTGATGGCCCAGAAGCTGGGCGCGGACCTGGTGGATATCGAGCAGATCCAGCTCCATCCCACGGTCGAGCAGAGTACCTCCATGCTGATTACCGAATCCGTCCGCGGCGACGGCGCCATCCTGGTGAACCAAAAGGGCGAGCGCTTCGTCAACGAACTGCTGACCCGCGACGCGGTCTCCGCCGCGGAGCTGGAGCAGGAAGGCCAGTACGCCTATATCATCTTCGACCAGAACCTGCGGGATCATCTGAAGGCCATCGAGAAATACGTGAAGGCCAACCTGACCGTGCAGGCGGACACGATCGAAGGCGTGGCGGAGCAGCTGGGAATCGATCCCGCCGTGCTGGCCAAGACGCTGGCTGACTGGAACGAAATCGTCAGGAATCAGCGGGATACCCAGTTCGGCCGTACCACCGGCATGAACGCGGATCTGACGACCCCGCCGTACTACGCGATCAAGATCGCTCCCGGTATCCACCATACCATGGGCGGTATCAAGATCGACACCGCGGCACAGGTCATCAACACCGAAGGCCAGCCGATCCCGGGCCTGTTCGCCGCGGGTGAGGTCGTCGGTGGCGTGCACGGCGGAAACCGCCTGGGCGGCAACGCGGTCGCGGATATCGTCATCTTCGGCCGGATCGCCGCGCAGAGCGCGCTGGACTACATCAAATAATCCATCTGCAAAAACGCAGGGGGCGGATCAATTTCTGTCCCCTGCGTTTTTCATTTCTGTTTTTTCGTTTATATCACCGAAGGTCCAGGGCGATCGGAAAGCCCTGGTCGCGTCCTCAGACGCGAAACTTTCTCCTATTTCATCTTTCTCCATATCACCATATACATGGTTACGAAGCAGGCTGTGGCGCCGGTGACCTGGCTGATGAATTCAGCCCAGAACACGCCGTGTACCCCCAGCCCGACTCCCGGCAGCAGCAGGGTCAGCGGCGCCACCAGAACAATTTTCCGAAGCATGGAGAAGAAAAGCGCGTACCGGGGATAGTTCAGGGCTACGAATGTGGACTGTCCCGACTGCTGCAGCGCCATGAACGGGAACGCGCCGAAGTAGATCCTGGCGCACACGATCGTCACGGCGATCAGCTGTTCGTCCGAGGTAAAGATCCGGATCAGCGGTTCCGGAATGAACATGACCAGGGCCCACATCACCACGTTGATCGCCAGCCCGCTCAGGAACATGAATCGGATGCTCCGGGAGACGCGGGGATACAGCTTCGCGCCGTAATTGTAGCTCATCACGCTCTGTCCGCCCATGACGATGCCGCCGTTGGGCAGGCTCATGATCTCCCGCAGGGAATTGATCAGGCTCATAGCGCCGATATAGATCGTGCTCAGCGCGCCGCCCCAGGTCCGGAGCATGATGTTCACGATGGCCTGGGTAATGCTGTTGGTCACCTTGAAGGTAAAGCCCGTCACACCCAGGCCGGTGATCCGTTTCAGCTCATACCGGTCCAGATGCAGACCGTTCAGCCGCAGGGATGCCTTCCGGCTCCGGAGAAAGCCCAGAACCCACAGCGCGCTGGCGGTCTGGGACACGACCGTAGCCAGCGCTGCTCCCTGAATGCCCATGCCCAGGGTGAAAATCAGCAGCGGATCCAGCAGGATATTCAGCGCCGCGCCGATGATCACGGTTATCATACCGATTTTCGGGAACCCCTGCGCGCTGATAAACGGATTCATACCCAGGCTGATCAGCACGGGGACTGAGCCAAGCACATAGATCCGGAAATAGCCGAGGGCCGCCGGGAGCGTTTCTTCATTCCCGCCGAGCCACCGCAGCGTCACCGGAGCGGTCAGATCCAGGAGCACGGTCAGCGTGATGCCCGTAATCAGGAGCATCGTGAAGGAGGTGCCCATGATCCGCTCCGCCTTCCGGTCCTCCTTCGCTCCCCGGGCGATCGTCGCCAGCGTCGCTCCGCCCGTGCTGAACAGATTGGCAAAGGCGCCGATCAGGGTGATCAGGGGAAAGCAGATCCCCAGGCCGGTCAGCGCCAGCGTGCCGCCCTCCGCCATGTGGCCGATATACATCCGGTCCACGATGTTATACAGCACGTGAACCAGCTCGGCGAGCATCATCGGCAGGCCGAGCCGCAGAATATTCACGGATACCTTTCCTTTGGAGAAATCCCCCGATACAGCTGCCATCGGTACTCCTTTATTTCAGCACGGTGAAGGACTGCGGGCCCATCGTAACCACGCCGTTCTCCGCCTTCGCGCTGCCGATCGTGAAGAGAGCCGTTCCGCCCACCGCCGGCACCGGCGCCTCCATCGTCTCCCCGGAGGGATTCACCGCCAGCACCAGCCCTCCCCGGCGGTACACGAAGGGTTTCCCAGGCTCCGCGCACAGGGTTTCGTATTCCCCGTCCGCCTGGAGATCCTTTTCCGCATGACGCAGGGCCAGCACGGCCCGCACGGTGTTCAGCAGGGAGGCGGGATCCGCCTCCTGGGCCTGCACGGTCGGCGCGTCCTCCGCCGGATCCACCGGCAGATACAGCGTGTCCGCGCAGCCTTCGGAGAACCCGAGATTCTTCCCTTCCGTCCACTGCATGGGCGTGCGGGATCCGGTGCGGTTATAGCCGCCCTCCTTGTTCGGGAGCCACTGATAGCGCAGGCCGATTTCATCCCCGTAGTAAAGGAATGGTACACCGGGCATCGTAAAGATGAAGGCGTACGCCAGCTTCAGTTCGTCGGCTCCCAGCGTCAGGCTCGGCCGCTCGGTATCGTGGTTGCAGGTAATCATGGAAATGTATCCCAGGTCCTTTGTATCCCGGTACCAGGTCTCGTATTCCTTCAGGAAGCGCCGGATATCCCGGTCCTGCGCGTCCTTCCGGAAAAAGCTGCGGTCCGGGCCCGGGTTCCGCGGCGATCCGTAGTCACGCAGCAGGGTGATATAGCCGCCGCCCCCGTGGTTCAGATAGAAGTCCATATCGAAGCCCGCCCGCAGCGCCCGGGGCGGATTGCACCATTCCGACACCAGCACAGCCTCGGGATACTCCGCGTCCAGCATTTCGCGCACGTTTTTCCAGATCGCGCAGGTGCCGGATTTCTTCTCGTCGTCAGCCTTGACCAGGGAGTCCGCCATATCCACGCGGAAGCCGTCGCAGCCGTGATCCAGCCAGAAGCGCATCACGTCCTTCATGGCTTCCCGCGTCGCGATCGCGTCCGGATGATCCGCGGGCAGCTGCCAGGATTCCGTAGGATGCAGGAATCCGTAGTTCAGTGCGGGCTGGCATTTGAAGAAATTCAGGATATATACGCCGCTGCGTTCGCTCTCGCCTCCGATATAGTTCATTCCCCGGGCTCCGTGGAACCAGAAGTCCGTCCAGATATACCGGTTCGAGTATTCGTTGCGCTCTTCCTTCTGGCTCTGCCGGAACCACTCATGCTCCTCGCTGGTGTGACCGGGTACCAGGTCCAACAGCACCCGGATGCCGCGCCGGTGCGCCTCCCCGAACAGGCGGTACAGGTCGCTGTTGCTGCCGTACCGCGGCGCGACCTTCTTATAGTCCCGCACGTCGTATCCCGCGTCCTTGAAGGGGGAATCGAAGCAGGGATTGATCCACAGCGCGTTGCAGCCCAGGGAGCGGATATAGTCCAGCTTCTCAATGATTCCGTTGAAATCGCCGATCCCGTCCCCGTTGGTATCGTAGTAGGATTGGGGATAGATCTCATAGAAAACCGCGTCCTTCAGCCATGTGGCAGCCATACTGATTCCCCTTCCTTGTTTCGCTTTTTATCTGTTATTTATCTGAAGCCGGATAACACTGATTTATCTCCACTCTCAACTCTTAACTCTTCACAGTTCCGGCTTCCTCCGGATCTGTCTCCGTATTCAGAATCAGATGATATTTCCCGCTCCTCAGCGTCCGCAGCAGGGTTTCGTTGTCCCGGATCCGGTGCTCCGTCTCGATGCCGCCCCGGGGAAAATCTCCCACGCTGTGCAGATCGCTTCCGCTGGTCCGGATTTTTCCGCGCATCCCGGCCAAGGCGTCCGCCAGATCGTTGTTCGAGTTGTGCCAGCCGTTTCCGTTGAACACCTCGTATCCGTCGAACAGCTTCGGATCCTGCATCACCGTGCCGGTGCGGAACGGATGCGCGTGCACGATCAGGAAGCCGGCTTCCCGGGCGATGCGGCTCAGTTCCTCCAGCGGCATGTACCGCATGTCCCCTGTGCGGATCAGCCACTCCTCCGTAACGCCGTAGATCAGATAGTCGTTGGGAATGTATCCTCTCCATCCCTGTTTCTGCCATTTCATCGGCAGAGGTTCCACCGGGGACAGGTTGATTTCACAGCCCAGCAGCACGTCGAAATCGCCCCCGGCAGCGGCCTTCAGCGCATGGAAACCCGCCAGAAAGTACTCCGCCTTCTGTTCCCAGGGCCAGTCCGGCAGCCTTTCATAGGTGCCCCGGTTGATATGGTTGGTGGAAACCAGTCCGCTGTATCCGGCCTTTTGATAGATCTCGATCAGCTGCTCCGCCGGGCAGTTGGAGCAGACGCTGACTTCCCGGTTGTGGCAGTGCAGTTCCAGTTTATACATGTTCAGTCCTCTTGCATCCTTTTGCCCCGCGGAATCAGTCCGGCGAAGCGTACATCGGTGCCATCAGCCATTTCTTTTCTCAATTGATTTGCCGCAGGCAAATCAATCACAACTCAGTCCAGCGAAGCATACATCGACGCCATCAGCTTCGGTATATACTTGTAATGGTCCCCCGGCACGTTGGTGGTCAGGTAAACACAGGTCAGCTCCTCCTTCGGATCCACGCAGAACCAGTTGCCGAAGGCGCCGTCCCATCCCCATTCGCCGGCAGAGCCATTGATATCCGCGATTTCCGGATTCGTCATCACCCGCACGCCCAGGCCGTAGCCGTAGCCCCGCTGCGTATCCCAGCTGTGGGTTGCCTGCTGCTGCGGCGTCAGATGGTCCGTGGCGATCAGGTCAATCGTTTTCCGGCCGAGGATCCGCACGCCGTCCAGCGTGCCGCCGTGCAGCAGCATCTGGGCAAACCTGGAATAGTCCCGGACCGTGGAAACCAGCCCGCCTCCGCCGCCCTCGAAGGGCTGCTTCTCCGTCGGAATAAACCGCTCCGCCGGTTTCATGCCCTCATGAATCCGGTAAAGCGTGGCCAGCCGGTGCCGCTTTTCTTCCGGAACGAAGAATCCGGTGTCCGGCATGCCCAGCGGATCGAAGATCGTTTCCTTCAGGTATTCGCCCAGCGTCTTCCCGGACAGCACCTCGATGACGGCGCCCAGGATGTCAATCGAGAAACCGTACATCCATTTCTCCCCCGGCTCGAACGCCAGCGGAAGCCCGCCTACCATGTTGCAGTATTCCTTCGTCCCCGGTCTCGGCTTCCCCGTCTCGATATATTCTTTCTCCTTCTCCAGCCGGATCCGCGCCGCGGCAGTATCGTCTCCGCCATACGGGACGCCGCTGGTCATGGTGAACAGCTGCCGCATGGTCACTTCCCCCTTGGCGGGAACGATCTCGACGGTTCCGTCCTCCTTCTCCAGCGCCACCGTGGGGTTTTTGAACCCGGGCAGGAATTCGCTCACGGGATCCCACAGCTTGAACAGACCCTGCTCATACAGCCGCATGATGCCGGCCACGGTAATCACCTTGGACATGGAGGCGATCGCGAATATGGTGTCGTCGGAGATCAGCTTTTTTTCCTCCAGATTCGCGTATCCGAAATTTCCCTCGAAGATCACTTCGTCCTTCCGCATGATCCTGGCGGAGCATCCGGCAATCCCGCCGGAGGAGACAAAACGGCTGAGCGTGTTCTGAATCAGATTCGTCATAGGAATATCCTCCTTCTTCCGTCCGTATACGCATATAGGGCAGCCAATGGTTTTCTTTGCCCCTACAATACCACACATCGCCCTCCCCGGGCAACCGGAAATTCCGTAAACATCGCGGAAAAGCCGGATGGCTCCTCCGAAAATAAATTTTTACAGAAATTATTGACAAACGATAATTCTGTAGTATGATTATTATCGTAAAACAATAATTCTTCGAGGTGATCCCATGAAACTGAACTTCAGAAAGCCCCTTTCCCGGAAAACCTTCCTGCTTCTCCTGGCGGCAGCGGCCGTCCTGGTCGCGGCCCTGGTGCTGCTGGCCGGCCGTCTGCCGGATTTCCTTTCCTCTGTTCTGTGCTTCCCGCTGGAGCCGGTTGCCGGCGGGCTGAAGCGCCTGGCCGGAACGGGCTCCTTCGGGAACGGGCTGGCTGCCGCGCTGTGGATCGGCCTTTCCGTCATTCCGGCCGCCGCGGCCCTGCGCGGCCCCCGGGAGAAATCCGGTCTGCCGGAGCGCGTCGCGCTGCTCGTGTTCTCCGGAATGCTGGCACTGGGGCTGTACGGCATGATGAATCCCCAGGTCTTCTGTCATTCCGTCTTCGCCGCGGATGCCGGTTATCTCCGGACCATCCGCACCGTGTTTGCCACAGCGGTCTGGGCAGCGCTGGCGCTGTATATCGGACTGCGGCTGATCCGCCTGTTCCGCGCGGGCGACCGGGCGAAGCTGCTCTGCTACCTGGGTATCCTGCTTCATGTTCTCTGCGTCCTGTTTACGGCGGAAGCCGTCGTATCCCTCCTGTCCGGGTTTGCCGCGGCGCCGGCGGAGGAATCCGGGCCCGACTGCCTGGTTCGCTGGCTGCATGCGGCGGCGAACGCCGTTCCCTGGTGTCTGGATATCGCGGTGATCCTGCGCCTGCTGGATCTGGCGGAAAGGACAGAGGCAGAGGATCCGGACAGGCTGGCGAACACTGCCGGGAAGCTCAGCCGTCTCTGCACCCTGTCCCTCGGCATCACCGTCGTGATTCCTGTGGTGCTGAACACCGTTCAGATCCTTCTGATGCCGCGGCTGACCAGCGTCTCCGCGACCGCGGAAATCCCGGTCATCAGCATCGTTCTGGTCGCCCTGATCCTGCTGGTCTCCCGGCTGCTGGTCGAAAACCGGCAGCAGCGGGAAGAATCCAGCCTGTTCATCTGAGCGAGGTGGAATATGGCGATCAAAGTCTGTCTCGAAGACGTGCTGAAGCGGCGCAATATGACGTCCAGGGAGCTGTGCGCCCTGATCGGAATCACCGAAGCCAACCTTTCCATTCTCCGCAGCGGAAAGGCGAAGGGCATCCGCTTCGGCACCATCAACAAAATCTGTTATTATCTGCAGTGTGAGCTCGGCGACATTCTCAAATTTGACGGAAATCTGGAGGAAGACGATGAAGACCGGTAAAATCATTCTGATCATCTGCTGTGCCGCGCTGATTGCTTTTGTCCTGGGAGTCTCCGGGGCGGTCAGCGTCGCAAACCAAAAGGAAGCCGAATCCATGCGCCTGACCGGCCTGCTGATCACCCGGGAGCCGCTGGATTCTGATGACAGCGAAGCGGTGCCGGACGAAGCAGCGGGCCGCTTCGCGGAGGGCGGAGAAATCGTTCTCCCGGAAGCGGAACCAAAGAGCGGCCGGATGTACGCGGTGTTGAAAAACTCGGAGATCACCGACGAGGAAACCGGCGAAACCTTCACCGTTCCGGAGTACGACTTTGAACCTGTGAAAGGATACCGCTTTATCACGCCGAACACGGACAGCCCGGAAGGGCCCACCCGGAATACCGACTGTGACACCGCGTTCACAGACTGCGATATTTCCTTCAATACCCGGGACGACGGCGAGGATATCCGGCTGGAAGGAACGCTTCACGTGATTCCGGACGGGAATCCGGATTCCTGCTGGTACTTCAATCCGGTCTATCAGCTTTCCACCGGGGAAGTCTATGCCGTGGGCGGACAGTTCATGTCCTTCGGCGATACCGTGGCAGGCGCTTCCTGCGGCATGACGCTGTCGGACAAAATCATCGAAACAACGGATGGAAAGCAGACGACCGACACGTTCAGCATCACCGTGAATCTCCGGTTCATGGAAACGCCGGTCCGCGTCGCTGTGGCGCAGTTTGACGGAAACGACGCCCTGCTCGCAAAGGCGGAATATCCTGCCGGAGAACTGCCGGAAAGCCTGAGCCCGCTGCCGGAGGCGCAGTATCTCCTGGTGGAAACCTTGTCCGCGGCTTCGGACAGTTCGGAAAGCCTGAGCCGGATCCTGGTACAGCGGGCGGACGATCTGTTTACCGCGTTTTACGCCCGGGACGGCGTCTGCGTTCCGCAGATCTGCGCCGTCGACTGGCAGTGAGGAGGGATTCCATGCCGGATCAGTTTGCGAGAACGAGAATGCTGCTGGGAACGGAAGCCCTGGAGAAGCTGCGGAACAGCCGGGTGGCTGTCTTCGGCCTCGGCGGCGTCGGCGGATACGTCGTGGAAGCCCTGGCCCGCTCCGGTGTCGGCGCGCTGGATCTGGTGGACAACGACCGGTTCAGCCTGACGAACCTGAACCGCCAGCTGCTGGCCACGCATGAGACGCTGGGAAAATACAAGGCGGACGTGGCAGCGGAGCGGGTGCGCGCAATCAACCCGGAATGCCGGGTCGTCCCGTATAACACGTTTTTCCTGCCCGAAACCAGGGACCAGTTTGATTTCACCCTCTACGATTACGTGGTCGACGCCATCGACACCGTCACCGGCAAGCTTGCCCTGGCCGAGGCGGCGCAGGCTGCCGGAACCCCGATTATTTCCTCCATGGGAACCGGAAACAAGCTGGATCCCTCGGCTCTCCGGATAGCGGATATCTATGAAACCTCCGTCTGTCCCCTGGCCCGGGTCATGCGCGCCCAGTGCCGGAAGCGGGGCATCTCCCGCCTGAAGGTGGTTTACTCCGTCGAGCCGCCTGTGCGGCCCCTGGAAGCCGCGGCTGAAGAAGGCCCTGAAGATTCCTCCGGAACGCAAAAAACCGCGGGCCGCAGGGATACCCCCGGGTCCACGGCTTTCGTCCCGTCCTCCGCCGGCCTTCTCCTCGCCGCCGAAGTCGTTAAGGATCTGGTTGGTTTATAGTTTCTTCGTGATAAATTTCACCGCTGAGCGTCTTCCACCGGAAGACGCCTTTTTCCATGGTCATATATCCCCGTTCGGATCCGCCCTTCGGAATCGATACGGAGCCGGGATTCATCACCCGGATCTCCCCGACTCGCTCCCAGACCGGCACGTGCGTATGCCCGTGCAGCAGGATATCCCCCGGCCGGAGCGGCGGCAGATTCCCGGCGTGGTAAATATGCCCGTGGGTCGCGTAAATCCGGCAGCTTCCTTCCGAGATCAGGGCGTAATCCGCCATCATCGGGAAATCCAGCACCATCTGATCCACTTCTGTGTCGCAGTTCCCCCGCACACAGAGAATCTCGTCCCGCATCCCGTTGAGCATCGGGATCACATCCTTCGGGGCATAGCCCTCCGGCAGATCGTTCCGGGGGCCGTGGTACAGCAGATCCCCCAGGAGCAGCAGCCGCTCCGCCCCTTCCCGCTCATATGCCCGGAGCATCTCCCGGCAATACGTTGCCGACCCGTGAATATCCGAAGCGATCATCCATCTCATAGCAATTCACTCTCCACTCTTCACTCTCCACATTCCACTCTTCCAGATTGATAGACCGCGATCTGCTCAATGGCCGGCATTCCCCGGCAATCCGTGATCCGGATCACGAGCTCCGCCGTACATACGTTCTCCAGCTCCGCGATTCGCTTGTTCCCCACCGTGGTTCCCCGGAACACCGGCTTCATTCCGCCGTCGTCCGCCGCCAGAATCTCAAACCGCTCGATGCGCTGACTCAGCGGCAGATGTTCCCGCAGCACCACGTATCGAACCGGCTGCGGGCTGTTCCAGCGCACGCGGATCTCAACAGGTTTCTCCTGCTCTTCCGGCAGATAATAGCTTTCGTCCCCGGAGAGCATATTTCCTGCTCCGTTCCCTCCCTGTCCGGCCGGGCCCAGGATTTCGGCAGCCTCTTCCATCCGGTTGTGCCGGAAGGCCTCCCGGAGAAATACCCCGAGTTCCCGAAGTCTCCGGACGTCATTCTCATGGAACAGTCCTCTCCGGTCCGGCGGAATATTCAGCAGGAAGGTTGCGTTCCCGCCCACGGAGCGCATGTAGACGTTCACCAGCTGCTCCAATGATTTGACCTGACCGTTCTCCTGCTCATGCCAGAACCAGCCCGGCCGGATTGAGGTATTCACTTCCGCCGGATACCAGATCAGCTCCGTTTCGTCCTTCAGAATTTCCCGGCTGCCCAGGTCCATATCCTGGGCCCGGATCGGCCGCAGCCGGAACCGTTCGTCGTCCTCCTGCTGGCTGCGGGAAGCGATCTTTTCGGTGTCCATGGTTCTCCGCGGCACCACGCTCCATTCCGAGGGCCGCGTTTCCCCGGCCTCGTTGCCGCACCAGCGGACGTCCGGCCCGCACACATGGATGCAGGCGCCGGGCTGCAGTTCCCGGATCACCCGGTAATACCGTTCCCAGTCGTAGTACTGCTTCTTCCCGTTCGGCCCTTCTCCGCACGCACCGTCGAACCATACGCTGAAGACGTCGCCGTATCCCGTCAGCAGCTCCGTCAGCTGATTCACAAAATAGTCGTCATAGGGTTTCCCGGTGCCGTACAGGGGCTCGTGCCGGTCCCAGGGAGACAGATACACCCCGAAGCGGATGCCGCCCTTCCGGCAGGCCTCCGCCGTCTCGGCTACCACGTCCCCCTTCCCGTTCTTCCAGGGGCTGGAAGCCACGGAATGTTTCGTATACCGGCTCGGCCAGAGGCAGAAGCCGTCGTGGTGCTTGCAGGTCAGGATCAGGCCCTTCATGCCCGCGGCCTTAATGCTTTCCACCCACTGCTCCGGGTTCAGCTCCGTCGGATTGAACACAGCCGGATCTTCCGTACCGTCCCCCCATTCCCGGTCCGTGAACGTGTTCACGGTGAAGTGGACAAAGGCGTAAAACTCCATTCTCTGGAGCGCCAGCTGCCTGGCCGAGGGAACGATTTGAATCAGTTCGGCGTCTTTCATTGCTCTGTCCCCCTGATGGGCTTTATTTCAAAACAGCAGTGGATTTCTTTCCGGTCCAGCAGGTATTCCGGAGCCGGGATCGGCCCGCAGCTGCCCGTGCCGATCCCGGCCTGCGCCGCGTCCAGATACAGCAAACTATCCTCTTCCGGCCGCAGCTCGTCCCGATGCCGGGCAGCCGTTTCCGCCTCCTGGGAATAATGCGTCAGCCGGAATGTAAAGGGCTGCTCTGCGGCAATCCGCAATCCCGTGCCGCTACCAGTCACCCGCAACAGCGTGCAGCCCGTATGCGCGCCGGATTCCTGCGGCCGGATATGCTTTTCCCGTGCTTCGTCCGCCTGCTCCGAAAACGCGCTCCACCATGCAGCTTCCCGTTTGTCCGCATAGCTTTCACCGGGGCCGTATCCCAGATACTCTGCCCGTTCCGTCTCTCCCGGCAGCCGCAGCGTCAGGCCGAACCGGGGCAGCGGCGGGCGTTCCTCCGCCACCTTTGCGTCTGCCTGCAGAATCAGAGTACCGTCCCCGCGAATCTTCCAGACAGACGAAATCCGGACGATCGGCATATGGCTTTCCCATCCCAGGGAAGATTCTGTCCGGATTTCCGCTTCCTGTCCCGGCCGTGCCTCTATCCGGTACACTTTCGGAACCGGATCCATCAGATGGAAGCGTTCCCACCGGGCCCGGAAGGGAGCGTCGTTGTCCGTCGGCGCCCGCCACAGATTCCAGGCAGCAGGGGCCTTTAACAGCTCCGTTCCGGCAACAGTCAGATTCTCCGGCAGTCCGGTTTCCCGGCTGAAACAATACGCAAAGCCTTCGCCCTTCACGATTATCCCTGTCCGTGTTTCACCCAGCGTCAGGCCGGCTTTTTCGGCAGTCTCCTTCATGAACTGCGGTATCGGATCGGAAAGGCAAATCTGTTCGAAAGCGACCGTCTCTCCTTTCCGGATCCACTCCGTATCCCGTGGCGCTTCAAAGATAAAGCGGATGAAAACCCCGCTCCCCGGGATCCCGTCCACCTCAGGCACAGCAACCGTCTGGGTCTTCAGCGGAGGAAGCCGCAGTGCTATTCTGCCCTGTCCGCGGAGACTTCCGTTCTGTTCGATCTCATACCGGCAGGTCAGAAGCTCCTCGGCAGCAGTGAAAGCCAGCATGTTCCGGAAAACAAAGCAATCCCCTTCCCGGTTTACCCGGACGGGGCGGTAAATCTGGCCGATCTCCTCCAGACCCCGATGGGGCCTCCGATCCGGGAACACCAGCCCGTCGATGCAGAAGTTGCCGTCATGGTTCTTCTCCCCGAAATCTCCGCCGTAACGGTATACCGGCGTCCCGTCCGGCTCCTCTCCTGTCTGAATTCCATGGTCGCACCATTCCCACACGCATCCGCCCATCATGCGGGGCTGCGCGTATATTTTCCGCCAGTACGCCTCCGTGCCGCCCGGCCCGTTACCCATGGCATGAGCGTATTCACAC
Source organism: uncultured Clostridia bacterium (assembly GCA_946413245.1). Classification (GTDB taxonomy): domain Bacteria; phylum Bacillota; class Clostridia; order Christensenellales; family Aristaeellaceae; genus Aristaeella. The sequence goes on along the minus strand of CAMKJS010000009.1, from coordinate 11,737 downwards.
ATGAAATACGGCCTTGTTTCCAGGGGATTTTCCAGGAACCGGTCGATTTCCTCAGGCGGGGGATACATCGTCGAAACCATATCCAGCACATCCGCGCTTTCATTGGGCACCGGCGCGCCTTTCAGCAGATGGATGCTCTGGTAATGCGTCAGCCGGGAAGGATCCCGCTGCTTCACCCAGCGCAGCGCGTGCTCGAAAGCCAGACTGTAGCCGCTTTCGTTCCCCATGGACCAGAAGACGACGCAGGGCCTGTTGAGATCCCGCTCCACCATGCGCCGCACCCGATCCAGAATCGCTTCCTCATAGTCCTGGCGGTTTGCCAGCAGGGCGATGCCTGAATAATCAAACCCATGGTCCGTGGTCAGCGACGCTTCCACGCTGCCGTGAGACTCGATGTCCGCCTCGTCGATCACATAAAACCCAAGTTCGTCGCACATCCGGAGAAAAGCAGCGGCCGGCGGATAATGGGAAGTGCGGATCGCGTTGATATTGTACCGTTTCATCAACAGCAGATCCCGCCGCATATCCTCCGCGGAAACGCAGGCGCCGGTCACCGGGTGGCTCTCGTGGCGATTAACCCCCCGGAGTTTCACCGGCTGCCCGTTGATCCGGAAAACGCCGTTCCGGATCTCTGCTTTCCGAATGCCGATCCGCTCCCCGATTACCTCTTCCCGGGTACGAAGCGTCAGGGAATACAATCGTGGTTTTTCCGCATTCCACTGTTCAGCGCGGGGAATGACGAATTCATGGCTTTCCCGCTCCTCTCCGGTCGCCTCCAGCAACAGTCCCTCCGGACCCCGCAGTTCCAGGCGAACCGGTTCCTCCGCCTCCCAGCGAACGCTGATCCGGCCGTTTTCTCCTTCACATAATGTGGTAATCCTGTATCGCTCCACGGAGCCTTCTGCCCGGAGCAGGAAATATACGTCCCGGATGATGCCGGACATACGCCACTTATCCTGATCCTCCAGATAAGTTCCGTCGCACCACTTCAGCACCATCACCGCCAGCTCGTTCTCCCCCTCCCGCAGCAGCGGGGTCGCGTCGAATTCGCTGGTATTGTGCGTTCCCTGGCTGTAGCCCAGGAACTGCCCGTTGATCCGCACATAAAAGCAACTGTCCACGCCTTCAAAGCACAGCCGCCACCGGATGCCCTCCCGCAGCCGGGCAGTAAACACGCGCCGGTAAATCCCGGTTGGATTTTTCCGCGGCACATACGGCGGGTCATAAGGGATCGGATAGCGGATATTGACATACACCGGCTTCCCGTATCCGTTCATCTCCCAGTTTCCGGGCACCGGCATGGTTCGGGTGGATTCCGCTTCCCACCATGTCTCCGGCGCATCCTCCGGCGCTTCATACGCAGCAAAACCCCAGTCCCCGTTCAGGGACATCCGCAGCGCGGAGTTTTCTTCCGCGCCGAAGGGATCCTGCTCCGGGGCAAAAGGCGTAAACGCGTTCCGGGGCGGCAGCGTCCCCACATGCTGAATCGCGGGGTTCTCATGATACCATGTCTGCATATTCATATGCCTCCTGTTTTGGATTACCACGCCGTCCTTCGGAAATCCTGCCGGTCCACCCGTATATCCGCGGATTTCGCATAAAAAAGCCCGCGCTTCCTCCGGTGTGTAAAAAGCCTCCCCTTGAAGCAAGGGGAGGTGGCCTGAAAGGCCGGAGGGGATGAGAAACAGCTTACTTGCTCAGGTCTTCCACCATGATGGCCCGGGCCCGGAACAGCTGTTCCACCTGCAGCACACCGAAGGCGACCACATCGTCATAACCGAGGCCCTTCGCCTTATCCAGCATTTCGGTCTTCAGCGCCTCAAACTCGGCTTCGTCCGTCGCCAGAACCATCTTCCAGCTGTACTCCGTAATCACGGAACCTACCTGGCTGGCCTTCTGCTGCAGCATATCGTCCATCTGCAGCGGCTCCTCCCGGGAGAACACGGCCTGGTTGATCGTCTTGACGATGATACCCTTCTTGATCATCGCTTCGATACTGGTCAGAGCACCGTCCATATGCTCGCTCCAGTCCTTAATGATCGGGGGCATTTCCTTGCTCAGCACACAGGGCCACAGATCCCGGTTCACCGGATAGCCGGTGGAGCTCAGGTTGAAATTGATGCTCGGATAGGTATAGAAGCCTTTGTTGGAGCCTTCGTAGAAAGTTCCGCCGCCCAGTTCCTCAGGCATTTCCGTCATCTGGTCGTTATAGACAGCCCAGCCCAGATCCGTCAGGATCGGCGTGCCGCTTTCATCAAAGGTCCAGGTGCCTTCTTTCGGCCCGTTGTAGCTTTCCATCAGACCTTCGTCAGAGAACATCCAGTCAATGATCTTCAGCAGGCGTTCGGGCTGCTCGCACTTGGCGCCGATGGACACGGTACGGCCATAGCCGTAAGGCTTGCCGGTATAGCCGTAATTCTTCTGCGTCGTGAAGGGCAGCAGCGTCACAGCCTTCCCTTCCGCCAGGCGGTCCGCGGTGTTGAAGTTGCTCTTGATCGGGTTGAACCAGTTGTACAGTACCCGGCCGGTCTGTTCCTTGGTCGTGACCTCGGAATAGGTCTGGGTAATGGAGTCCGGATCCAGCAGGCCCAGCTGGTTCAGTTTGAAGTAGAACTTCAGGGTATCGATGTACAGGCTGTCGTCATCCAGCAGCGTGATATAGCTGTCTTCTGTCGCGTGGGGGCAAACATAGTTGAAGCTGTCGCCGTAGCCGAAGATTGCGTAGAAGGCCGTACCGGACATCATGTTTCCGCCGTCCCAGTCCTTCCAGAGGCTCATGGCGTACACGGGCTCGCCGTCCGCGTTCACGGGCTCAAGATCGTGCATCTTCTGCAGCACGTCAATCAGGTCGTCCAGGCTGGTGATTTCCGGATAGCCCAGCTTGGCATACAGATCCCAGCGGCCGTAGGGTCCCCACCAGGAATCCGTTCCGCCGTCGATCTGCAGTTCTTCTGTGGTCGGCACAGCATCCTGACCGATGGCGTAAATCTTCTCGCCGCCGCCGAACTGAATCCGGGCCTTCTCCAGCAGCAGGGGATAATTATGGCTGATGTTCGGAGCATACTCCTCCATCAGGCCGGACAGGTCCAGAATCAGGCCGGCCTCGATGGCCTCGCTCAGATGCTCCTGGCCGTTGTTTTCCGCCAGGAAAATCAGGTCGCCCAGGTTACCGGAGATCAGCTGCGTCGCGAAGCGGTCGCTGCCTCCCTCAGAGCTGGTCATGATGTTGAAGCCGACGTTGAACTTGTCCTTCAGCAGCTTCGCGAACCAGCCGGTCTGCAGGCCGGAATAGTTCGCCAGTTCGGAATAGATCTGGATCTCCCAGTAGGGTTCTTCCTCCGCGACAGCGGAGAACGGGGCCAGAACGCTGATCAGCAGCGCCAGGGCCAGGATCATCGACAAGGTCCGGGTTTTCATGGGGATTCCTCCTTTTATTATTTGGGCATCCGCCCATTAGTTACTTTTTACTGCTCAGGAAAAAGCAGCACGTTACGGGCTCTGTAAGAATTCGACGAAATATCCGCCGCAGGCGGTCGTCGAATTCTTACCCTTTTACCGCCCCGATCATGATGCCGCCGACGAAATAGCGCTGGAAGAAGGGGTATACCAGCAGGATCGGAGCCACCACGATCATTGTCACAGTCATCCGGACGGAGGTCGGCGTCTGTACCAGCGACAGATTAATGTTCACATTCCCGCCGGTATTCTTCAGCACGGTAGCCAGCGCGTTGGATTCGTTGATATACCGGTAAAGCAGGAACTGCAGCGTATACAGTCTCCGGTCCGTCATCAGGAAAAGCGTATCCTGGAAAGCGTTCCACTGTCCCACCGCCGTGAATACTGTTACTGTGGCCAGGATCGGCAGGCAGAGCGGGAAGATGATCCTGGTAAACCGCACCCAGTATCCGGCTGAATCGATCTGCGCGCTTTCCTCCAGGGCGGACGGAATGGATTCCACATAGGTCTTTACCAGGATAATGTTGAAGGGCGACATGATGCCCGGAATAATGTATCCCAGGAAATTATTGGTCAGATGCAGGTTCATCATCAGAATATACCATGGGATGATACCTGCGTTGAAATACATCGTCGCGACGATGAAGCGGTACCAGATTTTCCGATGCCACATCTTGTCCTTGGTCACCAGATACCCCACAAAAGCGGAGGCAAAGACGGAAAGAACGGTTCCGATCACGGTTCTGCCCAGGGAAATCAGCGTGGCCTCCCCCAGGCCCTGAATCTTCATCACCTGCACATAGTTGCTCAGATGCACGCCCATCGGATAAAACAGCACCTGACCTCGCGCCGTAAGGGTATTGTCCGAGATGGTATTGATGAAAATATAGTAAAATGGGTATACGCACAGAAGGGTAAACAGCCCGAAGAACAGATAGTTCACGCAGTCAAAAATACGGGCTGATGCACTTCTTCCGCCAATGCCGCGGGGGGCTGGCTCCTTTTCTTTTGCCATTCTGTCCCCCTCCTCTCAGAATATGGATGTTCCACGGATCATCTTCGCCGCGCCGTTGGCGATCAGCAGCAGCGTCAGACTGACGACAGATTTCAGCATGGAAACCGCAGTGCCGAAGGAGAAGTTCCCTCCGCCCAGGGAAATGTTGTACACATACAGGTCCAGGACTTCGATGCTGGATTTGTTCATCGCGTTCTGGAATACGTAATACTGATCCATGCCGTTGTTGATCAGGTTGGCGATGGACATCACCAGCAACACCAGGAACGTGGGAGAAATGCCGGGAATCGTGATATGCAGAATCTGCTGGAACCGGTTGGCCCCGTCCACCCGTGCCGCCTCGTATAGCTCCTGGTCCAGTCCGGCAATGGCCGCCAGATACAGGATGGCGCTCCATCCCAGGGATTTCCAGGCGCTCCACAGCGTCATCGTCAGCCATACGTGCTTGTTGCTGGCCAGCACGTTCACCGGCTGTGTAACCCATCCCACAGTCATCATGAACTGATTGATGAATCCGTTGTTGACATTGAACATCGAGAAAGCCACTGCATACACCAGCACCCAGCTGATAAAGTTGGGCAGCGTGGTCAGCACCTGCACCGTCTTCCGGTATGCGCTGTGATGAATTTCGTTCAGCAGGATGGCAAAGGCCGGCGCGACACAGTTCAGCAGCAGGCCCAGGCCCGAGATCGCCAGCGTATTCCCCATGACCCGGGTAATTTCCGCCACCTGGTAGCTGTTGGAGAAAATCGATTCAAACCAGTACCAGCCTACGTACTCACACTTTTCCAGCGGGAAACCGGGCCGGTAGGCATAGAACGCGTACCGCCACCCGTACAGCGGCAGATAGGAAAATACAAACACAAGCAGCAGAAAAGGAAGCAGCATGGTGAACAACTGATATTTCTCCGGCAGGAGCGGCCGCCGTTCAGCCCGGGATGTCCGAATGTCTTTCACGCTTTTCACCCCTTTCTGTCCTTTTCCGGGGTCAGTTTACCATCCTTCCGGCATAAATCCTATGATTCATTCTTTGCGTTCCCCTGCTCATTTCTCTGAATTTCTTTCCCGCTGCGCCGCAGCCCTTGTGCTCCTTTCCCTCCGTGGGTATACTGATAAACGAATGGAATGTCCGAAGGCACAGACGGGAGGCTGAACAGGATGAATATTTCATCTTTCTGGAGCCACAGAAGCATCCGTACGCGCGCGCTGGTCACACAGATCGTACTGATCATCGTTCCGGTTTTTCTCTGCACACTGCTGCTCCTGCAGCAGATTTCTTCCGACACGGCTGCCAATACTGCCGGGATCACCTATCAGTATGACCGGTATATTATCGACGCGCTGGATACCGCCGCCCGTCAGATGGAATCCATGGCCAATACCATTGCGGGAAACCGGACCGTCCGGACCTATGTGGCCATGGAGCCCGGAGAGGAGCGCGACGCTCTCTACAACCAGTCCGTCAACAGTCTGCTGAAATATGCCTACAACCGGTACCTGCCCACGCACAATCTTCAGATTCTTCCGGGACAGACGCTGGCGGATATCCCCGCGGATGAAAACACCGCTTTCTATCAGCAAAGCGAATACCGCATGTGGACATTTCAGGTCCGGGAAGGCATTCCGGAATGCCGTTTCTATTATCAGTTTGAAGGCAGCCGGAACACACCGGCTTTGCTGGTCTTCACCCCCAGTGCCAACATGCTCACTGATCCCGTAAACAGCGTTTCTTCCATCAACGGGCAGCACTGTGCCTTGTTCGGTGCGGACGGAACGCCGCTTCTCGTTCCTGACTCGATCACCGCAGCCGAGCTGAAGATCCTGCAGAGCAGCGCTTCCGGCATCACGGAAGGATATCAGCTGCTGTCCGGACGGCGGGTGGTTTACCGCATCCGCTGCGAAGCGCTGCCCCTGATGTTCGTCTCCATGCAGCCGGATCTCGGCGCCCTCCGCTTGTCCTCCACGCTTCTTCCGACCATTCTCCTGTGCGCTGCTCTGATCGCTGTATGTACGTTTATTTCCTATCAGGTTTTCTTCAAGGGCATCACCCGCCGCATCATACGCCTGTCTGACGCCTGCGAGGCACTGACCTTTGACCAGCCGGGAGATACCGCGTCCGGGCTCGCGCGAAACGAATCCGCGGATGCCATGGCGCTTCCCTCTGTGGAAGTCATGGGGCATGACGAAATCGGCGCTCTGTCCGTATCCATCAATAATATGATTGGCCGCATCGGTGAGCTGAGCAACCTGCACGCCCGGGAGGTCCGCGAATCCCAGCGCACAGCCTACGATATGCTGGCGGCTCAGATTCATCCTCATTTCATCTATAATACACTGGAAAATCTGCGGATGATGGCTGAAATCAATGACGATCAGCAGGTAGCGGATCAGCTGTACGCCCTTGGCCGGATGCTCCGTCTCAGCATAACCGACGCTTCCTCCATGGGGGAAATCAGCATGGAGATCGAGCACGCCCAGATGTATCTGCAGCTACAGAAAATGCGGCTGAACAATCAGCTGAATTATACGATTGAGCCGGTTGAGAACAAAATTCTTCACGTGAAGTGTCCCCGTTTCCTGCTGCAGCCCATTGTTGAAAATGCTCTCAAGCACGGCTTTCAGGAAAAAAACAGGCCCGGCCGGATTTGCATCACGACCGGAACCTATGAAAAAGGGATCTGGCTTCGCGTGTTTAACGACGGCACCGGGCTGACTCCGGAACGTCTTCAGGAAGTCCGGGAGGGCCTGATGAGCAACCAGCCTATTGTCCATACGCAGGGCGGTATCGGACTGGTCAACGTCAATTCCCGGCTGAAGCTGTTCTTCGGCCCGGAAGCCGGTCTCACCATCGAATCTTCGCCTGACGCGGGAACCACCTGCACGCTCTGGCTGGTTACGAGCGAATAAACCCGGCATCCTCCATTTCTTTTCTGAACTCACCGGGCGTAACGCCCGTCTGTTTCCTGAATACGGTATAGAAGTAACGCGGCGAAGAAAAACCGCACCGTTCCGCAGCTTCCTGCACAACCTGTCCGGGATCGGTCAGAATGCGCCGGCAAACTTCCTCAATCCGCAGTTGATTCAGATATTGTATGAATCCTTTGCCCGTTTCCTTCTTGAACAGGGTCGTAAAATAGTTGGGCTGCAGATACATCTTCGAGGCCGCCTGTGCCACAGTCAGTTCTTCCGCGTAACGTTCCCGGAGATCCGCAAGAATCTCTGTCCATTCCGGAGAGGAAGGCGTCCGCGCCGCCGGCAGGCCGCGCAATGCTGCGCCGGCCTCCGCATCGGTTTTTTCACCTTTTACCATAGAAGCGGCCATACGGCAGGTTTCCCAGAAGGGCTGTTCCCTTCCCGCCGCTGCGAGGAAGGCGTCCAGCGCCAGCGGTACGCAGTCGCTCCGCCTGATCTGCCCGGTCAGCGCCTGCGCCGTTCGCGCATCGTCCCATTCCCCGGAACGAAACATCCGGGCAATCTCGTTTGCGTGTTCCGTTCCTTCCTGTCGGATCCGTTCCTCCGTCCGAAGAATCAGAGCAAACAATTCTTCCTTATTCACCGGTTTAATCAGATAATCGCACACCTGCAGGCGGATGCTCTCCTGCAGCAGCGGCACATCATCCAGCCCGGTCAGCACCGCACAGTACCGCACGCCGGCCTCCCGGGCTTTCGGAATCAGCTGGAGTCCGGTAATCTCCGGCATCCGGATATCCGTGATCAGCAGTTCAGGTTTCTCCCGGCGCATCTGTTCCAGCGCTTCCGCCGGATCGGTGCAGGCAGACACTTCCGCCCCCGGAAACCGGCGCAGAATGATTTTCTTCAGCCCGTCCACAATCAGCTGTTCGTCATCCACCAGCATGATTCTCATCGCGTCCGCCTCCCGAAACAAAGAATTGATCATGGATCATTATACTTTTGAGCATTGTCTTTTGCAACTTGACCCCTATACTGATAATGGAATGGTATGGTATTGCTCATTGCCACAGAAGGAGGAGTTTTCATGCAGCCGCTTCCGTTTCCGTTCTGCTGCGGAATCAATCTCGGCAACAGTCTGGACTGTTTTTCTGACGATGACGTTCCGGATGAAACCAGCTGGGGAAATCCGCGGATTTCAGAGGCTTTTATCCGGCTTCTGGCCGATTCAGGCTTCCGGCTCCTGCGGTTGCCGGTTACCTGGGGAGACCACTGCAGCACCGATGAATTCACGGTCGATCCGGCCTGGATGGACCGGGTGGAACAGGTGGTCCGCTGGAGCCTCGACGCCGGCATGACCATGATTCTGAACACGCATCACGAGTTCCGGTGGCTGACCCCGGAGCTTTCCCGCCTGGCGGACGTGCTGCCGAAATACCGTTTCCTGTGGCAGCAGATCGCGGAACGCTTTCAGGGCTATGACCACCGGCTGGTTTTCCAGGGAACCAACGAACCGAACCTGATGGGCGGAGAAAACTGCGCCTGGGGCAGCGGCAACCGGAATGTACGGGCATCCATCAACGCGGTAAACCATACTTTTGTCCGCACCGTCCGGGAAAGCGGCGGACAGAACCGGGATCGCTGGCTCTGCGTTCCCTGCCTGGCTGCCCGTCCCCTTCCTGACTGCATGCGGGATATGATCCTGCCCCGGGACGAACGGCTGATTTTCACCGTCCACTGTTACACGCCGGACCGTTTCGTCTTCAGCCGCGGAGACGCATATGACACGCCTTTCTTTGACGCAAAAGCGCGGGACGAGGTTGCGGCCATGTTCGAGGATATCCGCCGGTACGGTCTCTCTCTCGGTGCGCCGATGATGATCACCGAATTCGGCGCCGTCTCGAAAAAGCTCCCAGGTTCTTCCGCCTGGAACACGGCGGAACGGCTCCGTTTTCTGCAGTTTTTCCTGAAAACCGCCCGGGAGATGGGCATTCCCTGCGTCTGGTGGGACAACAACTATCTGGAAACCGGCGACGAGGCCTTCGCGCTTTTTGACCGCGGCACTTGCGCCTGCCGCTTTCCGGAGCTTGTAAAAGCACTCACCTCCGGCTGAATCAGACTACGCATGTTAAAAAGCCCCGGCCAGGCAGATGTCCGGCCGGGGTTGTTGTTTCTCAGAAGCAGTTATTATTTGAAGACCGCCTTCTTCGGCATGCCCTTCTTCATCAACAGTTTCTTATAGGTCTTCGCCATGCCCTTCGGGCACGTGACAGTGGGCTTGCTGTAAATGCCCTTGAAGGCGTTTGCGCCGACCGTCTTGTCCTTCAGCAGCTTCGTTTTGATGGTAATGGTTTTCAGCTTCGCACACCCGTTGAAGGCGTTCTTCCCGATGGTTTTTACCTTCGCGGAGAGCGTGATCTTCGGCAGAAGCTTGCAGCCCTTACAGGCGTTCGCTCCGATGGTCGTCAGCTTCGGGAAAGCCGGCACGGACGTCAGCTTCACGCAGGAGGCGAAAGCACTGTCGCCGATAGACGTCACTCCGGCGCCGCCGGTCACCGTCTTCAGCACCTTGCAGGCGATGAAGGCGTTCTTCCCGATCTTCGTGACGTTTTTCCCGATGCTGACCTTTGCCAGCTTGCTCATGCCCTTACAGGCGTTTGCGCCGATTTCCGTGACCTTATAGGTTTTGTTCTTCACTGTGATGGTGTCCGGCACGGTGATGGAGGTAATCTTCCGGTTCTTCGGCTGGGTAAAGACAGCGGTCTTCTTCTTGCTGTTCAGGGAATACTTAAGTCCCTTCACCGTGGCGGTCGTGGGATCCTCCGGTTCCGGTGTTGCCGTCGGTTTGGGAGTCGGTTCTTCCGTGGGTTCCGGCGTGGGTTCCTCCGTGGGTTCCGGCGTCGGCTCCTCCGTCGGTTTGGGAGTCGGCTCTTCCGTCGGTTCCGGCGTCGGCTCTTCCGTGGGTTCGGGAGTCGGCTCTTCCGTGGGTTCCGGGGTCGGCGTTGCCGGCGGCGCGTTGACGGTGAAGGTAACCGTGGACGACCGGCTGGCCAGGGGAATCAGGCTGTGCCCGGGAACGGTTGCTATAATGGTATAGGAGCCGGGTCTTGTCAGATTCAGGTCCGCCACATGCGTCTGGCTGGAGGACGTGAAGGTGGTCAGTCCCTCCGGATAGATGGTCTCGGACGCAATCAGCTCATCCTCGTCGTTATACCAGACGCTCAGCGTCGTCGGCGTACAGTAGGAAAGGAATTTTGACGTGTCCGATACGCCTCCTACGGGCCAGAAGACGCAATTCGTCACATGATAGTTGACGACGACCTCAACCGTACCGGCCTCCTGCTCAGAGCCGGCAACGGGACTCAGGATATCAAGCAGCGCAGCTCTGCGTTCCTCCGGCGCTTCCGTGGGTTTCGGCGTCGGTTCTCCGCATCCCGATTCCGTAATCAGAATCAGCGACTGATCTGCGAAAATGCACTTACCGGTACTTTCATCCCCATAGATATAAACGTTGTCCTCATATTCCCTGGGTTCCTCTTTCGCCAGCTCGCACAGAATCGGACAGGCGCTTATATTCACCGAATGCAGGTTTGGGTTTCCGTCTATTTCCAGGTTCTCCAGCAAGGTATTGTTCTGCAGTTTCAGGGAGCTTATTTTCGTATGATAGCAACGGAGAATTTTCAGCTTCCGGTTGCTGCTTGTATTCAGCGCGGTCAGATCGTTATAGGAACAACGCAGATCCTCCAGCTCCGTCAGCATACTGATATCCAGGTCAGTCAGTTGATTGCTATAACAGTTTAGATACGTCAGTTTCGGATTGTCGCTCACATCCAGTTCCGTCAACTGGTTGAGGCAACATACCAGTTCCTTCAGGGATGGAAAAAATTCCACCCCCTTCAAGGATTGAATCTGTTTGCCAAGGCAGTCTATAACCGTTGGCACGGTCCGTTCGGCAAGGCTCAGTATCCCGTCCCCGTCGGTATCAAATGTTTCGCTTACGTAGTTCCGAAAATTATCGTCCGGGAAATTGGTTTCATTAATCTCCACATCCGCCGTTGCGGTGCCGGCTCCCAGCGCAAGGATTATCACAGCGGTCAGGATAAGGAAATAGATCCATCTCTTTTTCATCTGCTTCGTCCTCCTTTATCCGGTCCATCCGGAAACAGCAATTCTTCGGAACCCCGGTTTTTCCTGTCTGTTTGAAAACAGCTTATTTGAAAACCGCCTTCTTCGGCATACCCTTCTTCAGCAGCAGTTTCTTATAGGTTTTCATCATACCCTTCGGGCACGTAACCGTAGGTTTGCTGTAAATGTCCTTGAAGGCGTTTGCTCCGACCGTCTTATCCTTCAGCAGCT
>CAMKJS010000008.1 GCA_946413245.1 uncultured Clostridia bacterium | reverse complement strand
GCCACGGGGCTGTCGATTCCGCCGGACAGGAGAAGCGTGGCGTTTCCGTTGGTTCCGACGGGCATTCCGCCGACCGCTGGGATCACTTTCACGTACAGATAGGCTTTTTCACGGATTTCGACGTTCAGATAATGATCCGGATGATGGACGTCCACCCGCAGATCCGGACAGGCCTGCAGAATCCGGTGCCCGATTTCCTCGTTAATCGCCGGGGAATCCAGCGGATACCGCTTATCGCTTCTTCTGGCCATCACCTTGAAGGTTCCCCGCAGCTCTGAAGCCATGGCCACCGCCTGGTCGCAGATGTCGTCAAAGCTGTCCTTTTCCATTTCCACCGCCGGACATACGCTGTGTACGCCGAACACCTTCGTGACGCGTTCGATGCACAGATCCAGGTCGGTGAAATTCTTCACAAGGATTCTTCCATCATGCAGCCATACTTCACCCTGCAGATCTTTTACGGCATAGCGGATTCTTTTTACAAGAGCCCGCAGAAAATACGGTCTGTTCTGACCCTTCAGAAAAATCTCTCCGAAGCGTACCATCAGCAGATCCTTCGTCTGAACCATCCGCAAATTACCTCCTGATATACTTTTTCAGCGTCTGATACTGCGCGCAGACCCGGGCGGCGGCATAATCGATTTCTTCCGCGGTCGTCTCCGGACCGAGGCTGAACCGGACGGAGCAGTCCGCCCGCTGCGTCGGAACGCCGCTCGCTTTCAGCACCGGGGATATTTTCTGCTTTCTGCTGGCGCAGGCGCTTCCGGCGGAAACGTATACGCCGTCGCCTTCCAGGGCAAAAAGCATGGTCTGGCTTCGCACCGGTTCAAGGGCGATATTCAGAATATGGGGCGCTGCTGCTTCGTTATCAATATATGGTCCGTTGCAGACCGCGGTTTGTATTCCTTCCTTGATTTTAAACCAAAGTCTGTTTTTCAGTTCCTTCATTCGTTTGTTCGCCGCGGGATCATAGGTCGCGATCGCTTCGCCCAGCGCCAGGATTCCCAGGGTGTTCTCGGTTCCGGAGCGCTCGTTGTTTTCCTGACCGCCTCCCCACAGGATCGGAGACAGCCTGTGATCCTTCCGCACGATCAATCCGCCGGTTCCCTTCAGCGCTCCGATTTTATGCCCTGAAAACGCGTAGGACTGGATGCCGAGCGCGTTGAACCGGACCGGCACCCGCAGAAACCCCTGCACGCCGTCCACGTGCACAGCGGCCTCCGGACAATACTGATCGCGCAGCCTTGTGATCTCCCGCAGCGGCTGAATCGTGCCTGTTTCGTTGTTGACCTGCATGACCGCGATCAGGCACACGTCCGGATTCAGCAGATTCTTCAGCTGATCCGGATCGATCACGGCCTCGGAAGTGACCGGAATGGATTCTACGGTGAATCCGTTCCGCTGGATTTCCTCAGCGCACGCGGAGACCGCGGGATGTTCCACGGAAGAAATCAGGACCTTCCCTTTATGCCTGCATTTTTTCAGCGTTCCGAAGATCGCCAGATTATCCGATTCCGTTCCGCCGGAGGTGAAGATCACGCGGTTTCCTTCCGCTTCCGCGGCGTGCAGGCAGCGTTCCCGCGCACGGTCCATTTTCTTCTGGATTTCCATGGCAGGCCTGTATAAAGCGGATGGATTGTACCATCCGCTTTGCAGCAATTCTTCAACCAGGTTCCGGACAGCCGCCGACGGCGGCGTCGTAGCGCTGTGATCCAGATAAACGTTCATGCTCAGTTCACCTGATATACGCCGTGGGGCAGATACTGTTTAATGTATTCGACCAGCTGCTCGCTGGGCTCGAAGATGATCATTTTTTTCACGGAATCCTTGGAAAAATAGAAGTAGTACAATTCCGCTTCCCTGTTCAGGAACCAGTTCATTCTCTTGATTCCCGGAGTGTTCAGGTATCTGTGGAAGGAGCCGGAGTTCACTTTTCCGAAGCTTTCCACATTCGTCCTCACATTCAGGCTCCCCAGGCTTTTCCGGGTTTTATTGTTATATACCTCCGCGAAGTCCAGCGCCCCGTTCGTGAACGTATATTCGTACTCCGTCAGCAGGCGGTCGTGGAAGAGGAAGGTATACGCGGCGATTCCGGCGGAAAGCAGCACGATCGCAAGGCTGAACCAGTTGAAATTGGTAAAAAGCATACTGAGCGTCATGCTGGCAATCAGCGCGCTGAAAATCATGATGACCCAGCTCAGGTAATACAGCGCCTTGTTGAATCCGTTCTTCTGCTTTACGACGACTTCTTCCATAAAATGATCCATAGCCATATGCGCAAACCCCCATCTGTGTTTAATTTTTTCTGTCCAGGAGACTTTCCGCCAGGTCCTTCAGGAAGGCTGTCTGCAGTCCTTCCATCCGCTCCGCCGCCCCGACGGCCTGCTGAACCGCCGCCGCGGCGTCCGCCCTGGTTCCCTCAATTCCCCGCAGGGAAACCCAGGTCATCTTCTGCATCGCCGCGTCCATGCCCGTGTTTTTCCCCAGCTCTTCGGCGCTTCCCGTTACGTCCAGCAGATCGTCGGTCATCTGAAACGCCATGCCCAGCGCCAGGCCGTATTCGCTGCCCAGCCTGACGGTTTCCGGAGAGGCACCGGCCAGAATCAGCCCGGCCTCCACAGGCGCCTGCAGAAGATCGGCTGTTTTATGCCGGTGAATCGATTGCAGCATGTTCAGATCCGGCTGCGCTCCTTCCGCTTCCAGATCCTCGGTCTGGCCGGCAATCATACCCGCGGCACCCGCGTGGTGCAGAATGACAGCCATTGCCCGTGCCCCGAGATTGTCCTCTCTTCCGGCCGCGGAAACAGCCATCAGCTCCGCGGCGGAATTCAGCAGCCCGTCGCCTGCCAGAATCGCGATGTTTTCTCCGAACACCTTGTGATTCGTAGGCTTCCCGCGACGAAGATCGTCGTTGTCCATCGCCGGAAGATCGTCGTGAATCAGGCTGTAGGTATGAATCATCTCCACGGCGCAGGCATACGGAAGCGCGTCGGAGATGTTTCCGCCGGCCATTTCACAGCACGCAAGCAGGAGGACGGGACGCAGGCGCTTTCCTCCCGCCTTCAGGCTGTACAGCATGGCTTTCCGAAGCGTTTCAGGCATTTGCCCGACCGAATTCAGCGCCTGCTCCAGCTCCTGCTCGACGATTTGCCGGTACGCTTCATAGCTCCTCATCGTTCCCCTCCCTGAGGCGTTTCTTCCGGAGTACCGTCCTTCCCCGTGCGCAGAACCGTAATTTTCCTGTTCAGATCGCCCAGCTCCGTTTCCAGTCCGTTCAGGATATTCATGCCGCGCTCGAATTCCCGGACGGAATCCTCCAGGGAAAGCGTGTTTCCCTCAATGCGCTGGATAATATCCTGCACATGCTGCAGCCTCGTCTCGAACGGGATTTTCTCCGGGATTTTTTCCGGCTCCTGATCCGTCATCCGCTTATTCACTCCTGATTACGTTTATTTTTCCGTCCGCGTACTGTATTTCCATTCTGCCGCTGCTTCTCCGCGCTTCGGCGGCACTTGGCAGAAGATGCCGCTCCGAATCGTACACCAGCGCGTATCCCCGGTTCAGGACCCGCAGCGGAGAGATGGATTCAAGCCGCGCTCTTGCCGTACTCAGGCCGGTGTTTGCCTTCTCCGCTTTCCGCGTGACCGCCTCCTGCAGCAGGAACCGCGCGCCGCTCACCTCCGCGGATCGCCGCTCCGCGATGCTTCTCAGCGCGTGAATCAGGCGGTCCCGCAGCGCCGCTTCCCGTTCCAGGTATTCCCGGATTCTGGTTTCCGGCCTGCCGGCTGCCAGCCTTTCCTTCATCCTGGCGACCCGCAGCTCCGTGCTCTGAATTCTGTCCGCGGCAGCGCGGCACAGATTCGTCCTGCAAAAGGCAAACCGCTGAAACAGTTCCTTCCTGTCCGGAAAAACCAGCTCCGCGGCGTTGCTAGGCGTGGAAGCGCGCACATCCGCCGCCAGGTCGCAGAGGGTCGTGTCCGTTTCGTGGCCCACACCGGAAACCACCGGGATCGGGGCGGCCGCCACCGCCCGGGCGACAGCCTCGTCGTTAAAGCACCAGAGATCTTCCGCCGAGCCTCCTCCGCGCGCGACGATGATCACGTCCGCGTCCGGAATCCCGCAGGCCTGCCGGATTCCCCGGGCGATTTCCAGACCGGCTCCTTCTCCCTGCACGGTGACAGGAACCAGCACAATCGGCACCGACGGGCACCGCAGCGCGGAAACGTTCAGGATGTCCTGGATCGCCGCGCCGCTTTCAGACGTCACCACAGCCACCTTCCGCGGTATCCACGGCAACGGCCGTTTTCGCCCCGGATCGAACAGACCTTCCCGGGACAGCTTCTGCTTCAGCTCCTCGAGGCGCGCGTACAGACTGCCGATTCCGTCCGCCTTCATGGAGGTCACATACAGCTGCACGCTTCCGTTTTTCATGTACAGGTCCACGTATCCGCTGACCTGCACGAAAGCGCCGTCCCGGGGTCTGATTTCGGAATGAACCGTGTTCTGCCGGAACATGACGCAGGAGATGGAGGCGTTTTCGTCCTTCATGGCGAAATACCAGTGTCCGCTCGCGAAATGGTGCTTAAATCCGCTGATCTCCCCCCGGACCGTCACACTGCGCGTTCGCGGTTCCCTGCGGATCGCGTCGGCAATCAGGATATTCAGATCCGATACCGACATTCCGACTTTGTCATTCAGCATGAACAGACCTCTCAGCAGCCTCCAGCGTATTCTGAAGAAGCATGGTGATCGTCATTCTGCCGACGCCTCCGGGAACGGGCGTGATCCAGGAAGCCACCTGCTCCGCCTCGTCGAAGGCCACGTCCCCACGCACTTTTCCGTCGATCCGGTTGATCCCGACGTCAATCACCACGGCCCCGGGCTTGATCATGTCCCCTCTGATCAGGCCCGCTTTTCCGACCGCGGCTACCAGGATATCGGCGCGCCGCGTGTGTTCGGCGAGATTTATCGTCCGGCTGTGGCAGAGCGTTACCGTGCAGTTTTCCTGCAGGAGCAGCATGGCCATCGGTTTTCCGACGATATTGCTTCTGCCGACGACCACCGCTTCCTTTCCGGTCAGGTCGATCCCGGTCTGATGAATCATGTAGAGCGCGCCTTTGGGTGTGCACGCGACCACGCCGGGATGCCCGTTCAGCAGCTGCCCGGCGTTGACCGGGTGGAAGCCGTCCACATCCTTTTCCGGCAGGATCTTCTCAAGCGCCTTCCGCTCATCCAGATGGGCGGGCAGCGGAAGCTGCACGAGGATCCCGTGGAACCTTTCGTCCGCGTTCAGCGCCTGGATCTGATCCTCCAGCTCCTGCTGAGACGTCTCCCCGCTCATGTGAATCGTGGTGCTGAAAATCCCGGTCTCGGCGCACCCTTTTTCCTTGTTCCGGACATAGATTTCACTGGCAGGATCGTTCCCGACCAGAATCACAGCCAGCCCGGGCGTAATCCCCTGCTGCTTCAGTGCCGCCACCCGCTCCGAGATCTGCAGCCGAAGCGCTTCGGACATCTTTTTTCCGTCCAGGATTTTCGCCGCCATCAGGTTCCCTCCTTCAGAGAATACTCACGCAGATAACAGTTTCGGCCGATAAGCGCGACACCCGCCGCGTTATCGCCGCAGAGCTCCGGATCGCCGTAAATCAAACGCAGACTGCTTCCGCTGTTTCGGATTCTTCCGGAAAGAAGTTTCCGGAACAGTGCGGAGGACGCGATACCGCCGGCCAGCAGAACCTGCCGCGCACCGGCTGCTTCAGCCCCGGCGGCAATCATCCTGGCAATGGTCCGCGCCAGAAAATCAAAAACCTCCCGCGCGATATCCTCTTCCGGGAGAGCCTGATTGCTGATCCAGCGAAACACAGCGGCTTCAGCGCCGCTGAAATGGCAGAAAAGATCCCCCTGCTCCATACTGACGCCCAGTCGTCCATTCGCCTGCCCTTTTTCGGCAAGCTCCTCCAGCGCGGGCCCCGCAGGAAAAGGCAGCCCCATCGCGACGCCGGTCCGGTCCACCAGCTGACCGGCATGCAGATCAAGACTGCCTCCGATCAGTTCCACATCGTTTCCGGAAACCCGCAGCAGCTCCGTCGTCCCTCCGGATAGGTGCAGAGCGATCATCGGCTGCTCCCGGTCGATCCCGGTATGCAGCATCGCCGCCTCCAGATGGCCCCGCTGATGCGTGGTTTCATAAAAAGGAACTCTCTCTGTCGCGGCCACCAGGGATCCGGCCGCGGCGCCCACTTCGAAAACCGGCATATAGGAGTCATCCGGATCTCTCGGACGAACGCTGGCGCACACGGCCGCGATCCGGACCCCGGGCAGATCCCGCAGCGCCGGCGCCGTTTTCTTCAGGCGCCGCACATGCTGGAAAACCGCTTCCTCCTGCCGTAATCCTCTGCTGCCCTGCGGCACGGAAAGCAGCTCCCTGGAATTGAACAAAATCTCCCCGTCCAGCGTCACGCACGCGACAGACGTCCGGTAATTGCTGGTGTCAAAGCCGATGAAAGCCGGCTTCATACCCCGCTCTCTTTCCCGCGGACAATGGTTCCGAGAATCCCGTTCACGAAGGATTTATCGTCCGGGTCGGAATACCGTTCCGTCAATTCCAGCGCTTCGGAGACCGCGACGTTGTCCGGCACCTTCGGATTGTACAGGATCTCGTATGCCGCCAGGCGCAGGATCGTCAGATCGACCAGGGACATCCGCTCCAGTGTCCAGCCTTTTGCCGTCTTCGCAAGCAGGGCATCAATCTCATCCAGGTGCTCCAGGACGCCCTGAAACGTATCGGAAATATATTTCCTGTCCTCCTCATCCGGATCGCTGTCCGGAATGCTTGCCTGCAGGCCGGGCCCGTTTTCGCGGAGCTCGTCGTAAACCATTTTGAGCGTTTCTTCTCCGCCCTGGCCTCCGGATACCTTCTCAAAAATCATTTGCATGGCGGCAATCCGCGCTGTCGTTCTGGACATTCGTATACTCCTTATTCGCTTTGAGAGGCGTTATCTGTCGTCCCGCTCTTCGACGCTTCGGTACGGGCCATCTGTTCTTCCTGTTCTTTTTCGAGTTCGCTCCGGAGATCGATGACCTTGCTTTCCTTCTGGGGAATCAGCTGATTCGCCTTCTCACGCAGAAACTCGCCTTTATCCTCCACGGTGCCGAAGAAATATCCGGCGCCAAACAAAGCAGCCAGCAGAACGGTTTTCCAGAAGCCGATGGTCAGCAGCAAAACCCCGCATACCACGAATACAAGGCCGATCACGACGCCGTATCCGGGCGTTCCTCTCTTCAGATTCATTTCTGTTCACCTCTCTCAGCATCCTCTGCTTCGTCGTCGGAAGCTGTTTCAGCCGGTTCTTCCACGGATGGATGATTCGCTTCCGTGCTTTCTTCTTCCGCTTCGGAAAGAACGTCCTGTGCGGTATCCGGTTCCGTTTCCGTGTTTTCCGCTTCCGCATCCTTCAGATCCGGCGCGGCGTTCTCCGGTTCGCTCTCCGCTTCAGCCGGTTCGGATTCCGCTTCTTCCTGCTCCAGCGCTTCCGGAATTCCTTCCGGAGGCATGGGCACAAAGCAGGGTTCAGGAATCGTGCTGAAAATGCGCTGATGAATCGGCCGGTCGTCCTCTTCCTCCTCCGGCACTTCCGGGAGCACCGGCGCAGGCTGTTTTTCCTCCGTCTCCGCAGGCTGCGCTTCCGCTTCCGCCGCCGGAACCGGAGTCTCAGGTGCTTCCGCCGGCTCTTCCTTCTTTTCTCCGCTGCTCAGCAGGGACTGGGAAACCGGCGCGGCAATAGAGAAAGGCGCGTCTTCCAGATCCGGGCCGGTGGATTCGATCATCACCCGGATCCCCTTGACTTCCACGCCGCTGCAGGCGGTCACATACTGTATAATCTGTTTCTGCAGCGCTTCCACGGTCAGGGGAATGCTGATGCCGCCGGCTGTAATTCCCTGGATCCGGACCAGCAGACCGTCCTTCCTGCTTTCCAGATTCACGTCCTGCACGGAAAGCTCCGGATGCTGCTCCAGACATTTCTGTACCATATTGTCCAGTGCCTTCAGGGAAATGGCAAGCTCGCCGTTATCCGTTTTCTGCATGATAAACCGGTCGTTCTTCCGCCGGTGCCTGACAAGAATGGCCAGGCAGCGGAAGCCCAGCAGCAGAAGGGCCAGGGCCGCAACGGCGATGAGGACTTTCCCCCAGGTCTTTTCCGTCGTCAGAATCTTCTGCGCGAAGCCGATGACATCGACCTGAAAAAAGCTCTGCGCCACCAGCCCCGCGCACGCAGCCAGCAGCAGCACGCCGGTCAGACCGGTAATAATACGGTCAGCAATGCGGATTTTCATACCGTTGCCTCCTTATGCTTCCGCGGTTGGATCCTGCTCCGCCGGCTTCTCTTCGCCGCCTTCCGCTTCAGCGGCAGCCGGTTCCGCGGCGGCGGCAGGCTCAGAAATCGCTTCGGGCGATTCAGGCGCTTCTTTCTTCCCCTCCTCAGAGGGAGCCGGGGTTCCGGCTTCCAGCACGGCGCTCTGGACGCCGGCCTGGAGCAGATTGTTCTCTTTTTCGAAGCTGACGCTCTGCACGTGGACGTCCACCCGGACCACATGCAGCCCGGTCATGGATTCGATGGCCTTGCGGACGTTTTCCTGCGCGTCCATCGCGGCGCGCTGAATCGGAGTACCGTATTCCACGATCACATACAGATCGACGGCCGCTTCCTCCGTGCCGATTTCCACCTTGACCCCGCGCGTAACATTCCGGTTTTTATTGAGCAGGTTGCTGTTCACGCTGCACATACCGGCAATCCCTTCCACTTCCGCCGCGGCCAGGCCTGCGATAATTGCGACGACTTCGTTGGCGTAGGTAATGGAGGAGGAAGGATTCATATCCTGCTCCACGGTCTGCGGCAGGGTACTGCTTCCGTCTTTTTTATTTTTCCTCGGTGCCATTGCAACAGCCTCCTTCATGGGAGATTTTTACAGATTATTATATCAGAAATACCGGGGTTTTACAATCGTTCATTGGCCGGACGCGGATTCCTTTTTGGCGGTGGAAGCGATGCAGAGCTCATCCAGCTGCTTCTGCTCCACCGGTCCGGGCGCGCCCATCATCACGTCCTGCGCGTTCTTGTTCATCGGGAAGGCAATCACCTCGCGGATGGACTCCTCTCCCGCCAGCAGCATGACCATGCGGTCCACGCCGGGCGCGATGCCGGCGTGCGGCGGCGCGCCGTAGCAGAACGCGTTGTACATGGCCGGGAACTTCGCCTTTACGTCTTCTTCCCCAAGCCGGACCATCTCGAAGGCCTTGATCATGATTTCCGGATCATGATTCCGCACTGCGCCGGAGGAAAGCTCCACCCCGTTGCACACCAGGTCGTACTGGTAGGCTGTAATCTGCAGCGGATCCACTTCTCCTTTTTCGGCCCTCTCGAGGATTTCAAGGCCGCCGTTCGGCATGGAGAAGGGATTGTGGCAGAATTCAAGTTCGCCGCTTTCCTCGCCGATTTCATACATCGGGAAATCGACGATCCAGCAGAAGGCGTACTGCTCCGCCTGCATATGGTTCGGGCAGAGCTCACCGAGCTTTTTGATCAGCACGCCGGCGGTTTTCTGCGCCGCGCCTTTGTCTCCCGCCGAGAGCGCCACAAACGTTCCGGGCTGCAGCCCCAGTTCCTCCACGACCTTATCCCGGATCTCCTGGAGGAATTTCGCGATACCTCCGGTAATCTGTCCCTGCTCGTCCAGCCGGAACCAGTATGCCTTGTTCCCGGAAACGACTTCCGCGTCCGCGCACAGCTGATCGATCTGTTTTCTGGTGGCGGTAAACCCGGTCACCGGAATGGCTTTGACCGTCTTGTTCGCGAAGGGGGCAAAGCCGCATCCGCTGAGCAGATCCGTCACATCCCTGCAGGTCAGGTCGATCCGCAGGTCAGGCTTGTCGGTGCCGTAGGTTTCCATCGCTTCCAGATACGGAATTCTGCGGAAAGGCGCCGAAGAGGCAGCCTTGTACTTGCCGTATTTGGAGAACACGGGCGGAAGGACGTCCTCCAGAACGCTGAAAACGTCTTCCTGGGAGGCGAAGGCCATTTCCATATCCAGCTGATAGAACTCGCCGGGGCTGCGGTCGCCGCGGGCGTCCTCATCCCGGAAGCAGGGAGCGATCTGGAAGTAGCGGTCAAAGCCGCTGGCCATCAGCAGCTGCTTGAACTGCTGCGGAGCCTGCGGGAGTGCGTAAAACATCCCGGGGTGTTTCCGGGCCGGAACCAGATAATCCCGTGCGCCTTCCGGAGAAGAAGCGGTCAGAATCGGCGTGGTGATCTCCAGAAAGCCGTGCTCGATCATGGCCTGCCGAAGCGCCGCCACCACGTTGCACCGCAAGAGAATATTCTTTTTGACCTCGGGATTCCGCAGATCCAGATACCTGTACTTCAGGCGGATGCTCTCGTCCGCCTCCC
Organism: uncultured Clostridia bacterium; assembly: GCA_946413245.1. Taxonomy (GTDB): domain Bacteria; phylum Bacillota; class Clostridia; order Christensenellales; family Aristaeellaceae; genus Aristaeella. Next base: position 55,914 of record CAMKJS010000008.1, on the reverse strand, counting down.
GGCTGCGCTGAATCTGAAACGGCAGGGCGTTGTAACGGCATCTGCCGAGAATTTCGACGCTGTCCGGAACCACTTCGATGTCTCCGGTCGGCAGCTTCGGATTCTTGCTGGCCCTTTCCCGGACCGTGCCGGTGACGGAGATGACCGTTTCCTTGTTTTCCTGCAGCAGGATTTTCAGAATCTTCTCGTCCTCAGCCACCAGCTGCGTCGTTCCGTAATAGTCGCGTAATACGACAAACGCCAGATTTCCGCCCACTTCGCGGATATTTTCCACCCATCCGCTGAGCCGAACGGTTTTCCCGGCGTCCTCCAGGCGAAGTTCGTTGCAGGTATGCGTTCTGTACTGCATTTTCCTCTACTCCTTTGCTTTTATTTCCGTCATTTCCCGGACCGCCGCGGCAGCCGCTTCCCATGCGGCGCTGCGTTCCTCTCCGGTGTTCATGTTCTTCAGCTTCACCGTTCCGCCGGCCGCTTCCTCGTCGCCGATCACGGCGGTTACGGGCGCCTTGGTCTTGTTCGCGTATTTAAACTGTGCCTTCAGGCTGCGGCCGCAGTGATCCATATCCGCCTTCAGACCCTCCTGCCGAAGCAGCTGTGTCAGCCGGAACGCGTCAGCCCGGTGGGTTCCCATATACGTCACAAATACGTCGTACCAGGCAGGTTCGGGAATCTGAATGGATTCGCTCTCCGCAAGCATCAGCACCCGCTCGATTCCCATTCCGAACCCCACGGCCGGGAGATCCGGCCCTCCGATCTGCTGCAGCAGATGGTCATACCGGCCGCCCGCGCATACCGTCAGGTTTCCGTCTTTGGTGGCGGTAATCATTTCGAAAACGGTTTTCGTGTAATAATCCAGACCCCTGACGATTCTCGGATCCACGGTATACGGGATTCCGGCGTCCTTCAGGCACGCCTGCAGCTCCTGAAAATGATCGCGGCATTCGTCGCAGAGCAGATCCAGCATGCTGGGAGCGTCTTTCGTCAGCTCCTGACATTTTTTCTGCTTGCAGTCCAGCACCCGCAGCGGATTCCGTTCAAATCTCCCCTTGCAGTCGTCGCACATGCAGCCGATTTTTCCGGCCAGGTATTCCTTCAGCCTGCTGTGATAGACAGGACGGCATTTGGGGCATCCGATGCTATTGATATTCACGCTCAGATTCCGCATGCCCAGCTCGCTCAGCAGTCGGTACGCCAGCAGAATCAGCTCCGCGTCCGCCGTGGGTTCCTGCGCGCCGAAGCATTCCAGGCCAAACTGGTGATGCTCGCGCAGCCGCCCGCTCTGCGGGTTCTCATAGCGGAAAATCGGAGCGTTCAGATAATACATTTTGCAGGGCAGCGGTTCCGCGTACAGATTGTGTTCCAGAAAGCACCTGGCCGCGCCGGCCGTTCCTTCCGGCTTCAGCGTAATGGAACGGTCTCCCTTGTCCAGGAAAGTATACATTTCTTTCTGAACGATGTCCGTCGTGTCGCCGACACCGCGCAGGAACAGCTCCGTATGTTCAAATACAGGTGTCCTCGTTTCACGGTATCCGGCCGAAGCAGCCGCCTTGCGCATGCATGCTTCCAGATACTGCCACCGGTAGCTTTCCGCCGGAAGAACGTCTCTTGTTCCGCGGGGCGCCTGGATTCCCATTGTGCATCTTCCTCCTCCGTCGTTAAATCCTGTACAAAAAGGTATTATAACATGTTTTTGCAAATCATGGAACAAAAAAATGACCGCCCTCTCCGGAAGGCGGTCTGAAGCTTTGTACAGCTGTATTACCAGGTATGATGCATCGCTGTTTCGACGCATTTCTGATGCGCGGAGTCCACCTTTCCGGATCCGTGGGTCTTGCTCTTGTAGAAGTGAATGCAGAAATGGCCTTCAAATCTGTTTCCCTTGATCGTCTGGGTCCCGTGCGGCATTCCGTTCATGCTGGCCGCGTATACATGGCCGTTGTATTTCACCAGCACCGCCCTGCGCCGCCAGCTCCAGTGGCCGTAGATACTTTTCATGGTCGCCGTATCGCTTTTTGTCAGCGGTTCCGCGTCCAGGTGGTTATATCCGCTCCACCGCTTGCAGGTAAACACCTTGCCCGTTTTTATATCCTTCACCTTGAATGTGGCGCCTTTCGGGATTTTGTTTGATCCGCCGTTAAACCAGTTCAGCCTTTCCGTCCCTGTGGAGGATTTCGAGGAACCGGAGGAAGACGCTTTCTTCGCTGAAGAACTGTTCATCTTTTTCAGCGTCGCGCTGTTGACGGTTCCGTTTACCTTCAGCCCGTTTTTCCGCTGAAAATCCTTGACGGCGGTTTTCGTTCCGTTTCCGTAGTCCCCATCGATGGAGCCGCTGTAGTATCCGAGCTGCTTCAGCCTGCGCTGAACCTTCCTGACGTTATTGCCGGAACTGCCCGGGCCGCAGGTGCCGTCTTTCGATTCTGCCTTCTTCTTTGAGGAAGAGGATTTCGACGATCCGGAGGATCCGGAAGAGCCGGAGGAACCGGAGGAAGAACTGCCGATCTTGATATAGGATTTGTACACATAGCCGGATTTATTTCCCGACGTAATCTTATACCAGCTTCCGCAGGTATCCTTAATCGTTACGGTTGCGCCTTTTCTCAGAACCCCTACCACTTTGCTGCTGGATGAAGCGGTCTTTCGGATATTCAGGTTTTTCGCAGTTACAGTTCCCGTTTTGGCGGCAAAAGCGATACAGAGGGGGATTATGCAGAGAATCATCGTCAGCAAAAGCAGGACGCGTATTTTTTTCACAGCATAAACACCTCCGTTTCTTACGGTTTGGATACATATTATTACGAAATTATTAAGATGTCAATAGAAATTCGTAAAATAATATTCATCAAATACAAAAACAGTACAAAATTCTGTAATGTTTTCAGCGTAAATCCTTTATTTTCGGAAATGGAGAACCTTTTTTTCAGGAATCCCTTGACGGCAGCGGGTTCCTGTGGTAAAGTACCATTCGGTTCCGGGGAACCAGTGCCGTAGACAGCCGGTATCGATTGCGATTTAATGGAGCTGCGCTCCGCCTGCCGAGGTGTAAGGATTGTTGATACTGCCCTTGCGCCTGCACGCAAGGGTTTCTTTATTTTGAACCGGTCAGGAGGTGCAATGAAGCATGAGCAGCAATCTCGAAGCCAAAAAGCAGGTCGTTTCCGAAATCATTGAGAAGTTCAGGAACGCTGAATCCGTCGTCATTTGCTCCTTCAGCGGGCTGACGGTGGAGCAGGTTACCGAGCTGCGCAAGCAGTGCCGTGAGAACGCGGTGCATTACTGTGTTCTGAAGAACCGGCTGGTCGCCCGCGCCCTGGATGAACTCAAGATCGAAGGCCTGGATCATCTGCTGGAAGGGCCCAACGCGTTTGTTTTCGGTGAGAAGGACGTTACGTCCGCCCCGAAGATTATTTCTTCCTTCATCGATAAGAACAAGCTGACGTCCCTTGAAATCAAGGGAGGTCTGATGGGCACCGAAGCGCTGGACCTCAACGCCGTCAAGAATCTGGCCGCGACTCCGAGCCGCGAGGAACTGCTGGCTACGCTGGTAGGCTGTCTGCAGTCTCCCGTATCCGGTCTCGTCGCCGTTCTCGATCAGATCGCCGAAAAGAAAGAAGCCGCTTAATCCCTGCCGCGGCCTGATTCCGGCCGCATGAAAAGAAATTTAGGAGGATAATCTCATGACGAATCAGGAAATTATTGAAGCCATTGAGTCCATGACTCTGCTTCAGGTGAAGGAACTCGTTGACGAACTGAAGGAAAAGTTCGGTGTGACCGGCGCCATCGCCGTGGCCGGTGCCGCTGCTCCCGCTGCCGCTGCCGCTGAAGAAGAAAAGACTGAGTTCGACGTCGTTCTGAAGAGCGCCGGCTCCGAGAAGATCAAGGTTATTAAGGTCGTGCGTGAAGTCGTTTCCGGCCTGGGCCTGAAGGAAGCCAAGGAAATCGTGGAATCCGCTCCCAAGACCATCAAGGAAGCTGTTTCCAAGGAAGAAGCCGAGAAGATCGCCGAGCAGTTCAAGGCTGTGGGCGCCGAAGTGGAAATCAAGTAATTCCGCCTTCATCCGGGCGGGCGCGGAAACGCGCCCGCTTTTCTTGTGTTTCCGATTCTCTTCTGGTATAATATCCGGCGGAGGTTCTGATCATGCGTAATCACAGAATGCTGTCCTGTCTTGCCGCTGTTTTGGGCATACTCTGCCTGCTTTTTCCGCACTCCGCGGCGAAATCCGAAGAGACCGTCATTCCGCCCGAATGGCCGGTGCCTGATTATGTAACGCTTCTTCTTCAGGTTGCCTCCGGAGAGGTGGGATACACTGAGGAAGCGCACGGATGGACGAAGTACGGCGAATGGGCCGGAGATCCCTACTGCCAGTGGTGCGCGGAGTTCCAGTGCTGGTGCGTAAACCAGGTGGACACCCTGTACGGCACTTCTCTCCTGAACCGCGTATATCCCCGGTATTCCAGCTCGAACACCGGGCGGGCCTGGTTTATCCGGGCCGGCCGGTATGTAATCCGGAAGGGCCCGATTGACGAATGGGGGTATCAGTGGCTGAAGGGCCGGTCCTCCTTTATCCAGTCCGGAGACTATATTCCCCAGCCCGGGGACTGGATCTTCTTTACCTGGACGAGCGATCAGGATACCGATCATGTCGCGCTGGTGGAATACTGCACCCGGGATGAAAACGGCCAGGTCTGGATTCATGTGATCGAGGGCAACAAGCCCTCTTCTGTCGCGAGAGACGTATATGACCTGAATTACAGCCGCATTCTCGGATACGGCACTGTCCACGATGTGGCGGACATTACCATGTCCGGCGGAAATCAGGGGGAAAAGGTGCGGCAGCTGCAGCAGAAGCTGATTTACCTCGGGTATCTTCCGGCGGAGGAGGAAAACGGGATTTTCGGATACCCCACGGCGGACGCGGTGAAAGCTTTTCAGGCGGATCATTCCCTGCGTCCCTCCGGAATCGCGAATATCCAGACCCAGCAGCTGCTGGATCAGGAAGTGGAAGCCAGGCAGGACGAAGACCCCGCGAACTGGATCGTGATGGATGAAGACGACTGACAGGAGTACCCCATGATCAAAAAAAGCTTTCTTGTGCTGATGATTCTATCAATCATGCTTTTGTGCGTGCCCGCGCAGGCGGAGGAAATCGCCCTGGAGATGACGTCATCTTCGGGCTTTTCGTTTGATCTGTATTTCGAGCTGTTTCCGGATGCTTTTCCGCTGCAAAAGGAATCCGGGCTGCGCGGATATGCCGAGCTCCTGAAAAGCATCCACATCCGCGGAACCGTTTATATCGCCGACGGCGAAGGCAGCTTTGAGGATAAAAGCATCGAGATCGAGGGAGCCGTGATCCCCGTCAGCCGTCCGGAAGCCGGCATTTCTTTCCGCCTGGCCGGCCTTCCCTCTCATCTGGTGCTTTTCTCCCCGGTACTGGGGGAAAACGGCCTCTTCTTCAACAATCTGGCGCTGACGGAATTCGCACTGAAAACCTACAGCCGTTTTCGTGTATTCCGTCCCTGGTTTGTTTCTTTCGTACCGTACTGTATCCGCACAGCCTTCGCGGGCGTTCTGAGCGCGTGGGAGCAAAATGCTCCTTCTGTTTCCGGGTCCGCCGAACTGTCTCCGGAGGAACTCAGCCCGCTGACTGATGCGCTGTCCGCTCTGCCGGAGGAAGATATCCGGCTGAGAACCTGGTTTTCCTGCCTGTCTGTCGGCAGTGAGTATCAGGGTCTCCTGGATCAGGAGCTTTCCGCGATTCCCGATTATCTGCGGAATCTTTTCGGGGAAAACGGCTCCGTTCACGTGGAAAATACGGAAAACACGACAGTCTGGCGCAGTGAAACAGACCGGATTCTGTTTCAATCCGAAACGAACAGGGATCAGTTCGGCTTCAGCACGAACCTGCCGGCTACGGAAAGCGGATTTGTCCCCCGGATGCTGTATGTCTCCGAAACCGATTCCCGGATGCCCGGGCGGAAAATTAACCTGCAGATCGGATACACGCGGGAAAGCGGCGCCGATCCCCTTTCGCTTCTGGACCTGCGCGCCCTGATCACCCTGCCGCAGCGCTGGCTTCTGGAAAACAGCTTTACCGCCGAGATCACCCAGAACGGCGTCCTGCTGCCGCAGGCGGACTGGAACGCGGAGCTGAAATGTGAAGAATCCGGTGCCTTTCTTCTGTCCGTCCGGGACGCTTCCGCTTCCGGCCAGCCCGTTCTGCTGAACGTGACCGGCAGCATTCTGCCGGCAGAAAAAAAGCCCATTCCCGTTTACACGGTTGCATGGGCCGTTCAGTATATGAACTTTTTTTCAGTCGGTGATTCCAACCTGTACGAGTTTGTCGGCAGCACCGTCCGGCCGCTCCTGCAGAACATCCTTCCCTTTGCCGCCGAACTGCCTGCGGCCGCGTATCAGGAATTCCTGGACGATCTGACCGATTCCGGTATTTTCAGGCTTCTTCTGGGAGAATAAAGTCCCCGTCAAAAACAAATTCAGCCGGCCCTTCCTGGAAAATATGACCTGTTTCCCGGTCCCAGCACAGCCGGAGATCCCCGCCGTTCAGCGTCATGGTGATTTCCCGGTCGCAGCGGCCGGTCAGAACGCCTGCCGCAAACGTCGCGCAGGCTCCGGTGCCGCATGCCATCGTCTCCCCGGAGCCCCGTTCCCATACGCGCATTCGTAAATGCTTTCTGTTCAGAACGGTCGCGAACTCCGCGTTGACCCGCGCCGGAAAAACCGGCCGGGTTTCGATTTCGGGCCCGTATACCTGCACCGGAAAAGCATCCGCGTTTTCGACGAAAAACACAGCGTGCGGATTCCCCATGCTGACACAGGCCGCCGTCATACTTTCCCCCAGAACGGTCAGCGGTACCGCCAGGGCGGTATCCCCTTCCGCCAGCACCGGAATCTTCTCCGGTTTCAGGATCGGTTCCCCCATATCCACCCGAACGGAGGAAACCTTCCCGTCTGCCACCTTCAGCTCCAGAATGCGGATCCCGGCCCCTGTCTTCAGCCGTATGGTCCGTTTATCCGTCAGCCCGCGCTCATACACATATTTGCCGACGCACCGGGAGGCGTTTCCGCACATTTCGGATTCACTTCCGTCCGCGTTGAACATGCGCATCTGAAAGTCCGCCTCTTCACAGGGACAGATCAGCACAAGGCCGTCGCTTCCCACACCGAAGTGACGGTTGCTGATCGTTACGGCCAGCTTTCCCGGGTTTTCGGGCGTTTTCTCCATGCAGTTGATATAGACATAGTCGTTCCCGATTCCCTGCATTTTGGTAAACAGCATAGGCGCCATATCCTTTCCGGTCGTCCTGGTTTATTCCACCTGTCCCGTCACAGCCAGCGTCTCCCCCGGGAAATATTCCGCCTGTTCCGGCTCCGTCTCCGGTTTCCGGATCGCGGCGTTCAGATCCCGCAGCCGGTTGATCCGGCCCTGTACGCGGACGCCGGTCAGGGTTTTGCTCCGGTACCGGTCGAAAAGCGCGCGCACGCCCATGGTCACCGGGATCGCGGCCCAGAAACCTGTCAGCCCTGTAACCGCCGCGCCGACTCCCATCGCGGCGCCGGTTTTGACCATCCGGTACGTTCCGTCCTTCAGGCCGGTTTTCCCCGGTTTTCTTCCCAGGAGCACCTTGCTCCCTTCGCTGATGGAAATAATCACGAAGGGCAGCAGGCCGGATACGCTTTCCGTCAGCTCCGCCCAGATGCCGGTTTCCTCCAGCAGCCCGGTATCCACGGCAATCTCGTCCATATAGGTCAGGCCGGCCGCCAGGGTATCCACGACCGTATCATGCTGACGCTTTTTATAATCTTTGATCATTTCCTCATAGGTTTTCATGGCTTTCAGACCCTCTTTCCCCGTTTCGGATTAATGGATCATATGCAGGATGGTTACGATAATCCAGGCTCCGGCAGCAATGCCGACCAGCCAGGTCAGATCCCGGATGATGCTCCGCTTCGCCGTATCCTTTCCGCTCTTTTTTTCTTTGGCCTGCTCCGCTGTTTTCTTCTCCAGGGAAGCCAGCCTGTTCCTTGTTTCTGTCAGATCCCGGTCGTGGGCCGCGCGCTCTTCGTCCAGCGCGGACTCCAGCAGCTGAATTCTGCTCTCCAGCTTCTGGATTCGCTGATCCTCCTCGGTCATCATCTGGTCCACATTCCGGCGCAGCTTCACCTGATCGTCGTACAGGCCTTCCGCCACCAGCGTCATTTCAGAGGTGAATTGTTCAATCAGCTGGGTCGTGTTTTCACCCTTGACCATTTTCAGGGCACCGTCCCACAGCTTCTTCGGCTTGTTCTCAGCCAGCACGGTTTTTTCGGACATTGCACCCACCTCCTTTGCATCCTGAATTATACCATTCCGGTCCATCCCGCGCAACAATCGAATCGGAGAGATAGAAATGCCTATTTTTCTGCCGCTTCATGCATGAAACGGCGTTGCCTGAAGGGGCCGGAGTATGGTAGAATGAGGACAGGAAAAAAGGGAGGCTTTTTTTATGCTCTGTTCTTCAGATGTTCTTCTGATCGGCGCGGGGATCACGGGCTGCGCCACAGCCCGGGCATTGAGCCGCTATGCCTGTTCCGTGATCGTTCTCGAACGCGGCCCGGATCTCGCCGAAGGCGCCACCAAAGCGAACAGCGGTATCGTTCACGCGGGATACGACGCGCACCCCGGGACTCGCAAGGCTTACCATAACGTTCGCGGCGCCGCGATGTATCCCGAGCTTTGCCGGTCTCTTTCCGTTCCGTACGAACAGTGCGGCGCGCTGGTCATCGGCTTTGACGAAAACGACCGCCGTACGCTTGAAAACCTTCTGCAGCGTGGTATTCAGAACGGCGTACAGGAGCTTCGGATCGTGGAACGTTCGGAGCTTCTCGCCATGGAACCGGCGCTGAATCCCGACGTCCTCTGCGCTCTGTCGGTTCCCACCAGCGGAATCGTCAGCCCGTACGAACTGGCCTTCGCCATGGCGGACGACGCGGCGCTGAACGGGGTATCCTTCCGTTTCAACGAAGAGGTGACCGGTATCACGCGTCTTCCGGACGGAGGCTTCCTGGTGCGCACCGGTGCCGGCGAATACCGGTGCAAAGCGCTCATAAACTGCGCCGGCGCGTCTTCCGCCGATCTGCACAATATGCTGTCCGGAGAAAAGCTGACCATGGTGCACCGCCGCGGCCAGTACTACCTGCTGGATCACGCCGTCTCTCTCCCCTTCCGGAGAACGATTTTCCAGTGTCCCTCCGTCATGGGCAAGGGTGTCCTCGTTTCCCCGACAGTGCACGGCAATCTTCTTCTCGGTCCGAACGCTGAGGATATTCAGGATCCGCTGGATACCGCGACGACTCAGGCCGGCCTGGACGAAGTGCTGCGGAAAGCGGCGCTGTCCTGGCCGAAGGTAAGCGTACGCTCCAATATCACCAATTTCAGCGGAATCCGCGCGCATCTTCCGCAGGATGATTTCCTGATCGGACCGGTAGCGGGATGCCCCGGCGCCTTTGAAGCCGTGGGAATCGAAAGCCCGGGCCTCTCCTCCGCGCCGTCCGTCGGCGCCGATCTGGCCGGGATGGCTGCCGAATGGCTGCACTGCTCCGTGAATGAGACGATTGTCCCCTATACCGCGCCGGATAAGCCCTTCCGGGAAATGAGCGAAGAGGAACAGCGGGCTGCCGTTCTCCGGGATCCCGCGTACGGCAACATCGTCTGCCGCTGCGAAGTGGTGACGGAAGCCGAAATCCGCCGGGCGATTCGCCGGCCCGTCGGCGCGACCACGGTGGACGGCGTCAAGCGCAGGACCCGGGCGGGAATGGGCCGGTGCCAGGGCGGTTTCTGCATGCCGCGGGTAATGGATATTCTGTCCGAAGAGCTGCAGCAGAATATTCTGAACATCACGAAGGACGGCGGAGAGAGCCGGCTCCTCTGCGATACGGTTGCGTCGTTCCTGGAAGGAGGCAGCGTCCATGACTGAAAAGCGCGTTGATCTGCTGGTAATCGGAGCGGGACCCGCCGGCCTGGCCGCGGCCATCGCCGCGAAAGAAACCGGGATTGATTCCCTGCTGGTTCTGGAGCGGGAAAAGGATCCCGGTGGAATTCTCCGCCAGTGCATCCACAACGGTTTTGGCCTTCACCGGTTTAAGGAGGAGCTGACCGGTCCGGAATACGCGGACCGCGATATCGCCCGCGCCATGGAGCTGCATATTCCGATCCGGTGCGGAACCACCGTCCTTTCCGTCTCTTCCGGCCGGAAGGTGACCTGCGTTTCGCCGTCGGAGGGGCTGCAGATTTATCAGGCCGGGGCGGTGATCCTGGCCATGGGCTGCCGGGAAAGGCCGCGAGGCGCTTTGTGCACGCCGGGAACGAGGTGCGCCGGCATCTACTCCGCCGGTACCGCCCAGCGCTTTGTCAATCTGGAAGGACTGATGCCGGGGAAGCGGGTCGTGATACTCGGATCCGGGGATATCGGCCTCATCATGGCCCGCCGGATGACGCTGCAGGGCGCCGAGGTGCTCGCCTGCGTCGAAATCATGCCGTACTCCTCCGGATTGAACCGGAATATCGTCCAGTGCCTCCAGGATTATTCCATCCCGCTGTACCTGAATCATACCGTGACGGAAATCCGCGGGCGGGAAAGGCTGGAAGGGATTACCATCTCGCAGGTGGACGAAAACAGAAAACCGATTCCCGGCACGGATATCAGCTTTGACTGCGATACGCTGCTGCTGTCCTGCGGCCTGATTCCGGAGAACGAGCTGAGCCTCGGCGCCGGCGTCCGCCTCTCTCCCGCCACCTCCGGGCCGGTCGTCAATGAGAATTTTGAAACCAGCGTTCCCGGCGTTTTCGCCTGCGGAAACGTGCTCCACGTGCACGATCTGGTGGATCACGTCTCCCGGGAAAGCGCGCTGGCCGGGAAAGCCGCCGCGGAATATATCCGTTCCGGCGCCGCCGGCGCTGAGACCATTCAGGTCACGGACGGAGACGGCGTCCGCGGAACCGTTCCGCAGATGATTCACCGGAACGCCTCTGCCGATATCGATCTGATGTTCCGACCCGCGGGGGTTTACCGGAGCAGCGCGGCGGTCGTCCGCTGCGGCGGAGAGGAAATCCTGCGGAAGAAAGCGATGATCTATACCCCGGGCGAGATGGCTGTGCTGACGCTGAAAGCGGAGCTGCTGCAGCGTCTTCCGGATTCTGTACTGACCGTGAGCATTGAAAGGACCGAATAATCATGGAAAAAGTCATCACCTGCATCAACTGCCCCGTCGGCTGCCGGATGACCGTAATGCTGTCTGACGCCGGGGACGTTCTCTCCGTTTCCGGCAACACCTGCCCCCGGGGAGACAAATATGCCCGGCAGGAATGCATGCTGCCTCTGCGCGTCATCACCGCCGTGCTGCCGGTTCCGGGCAGCCCGACCCCGCTTTCGGTCAAGACAGCCTCCCCTGTTCCGAAGGATGCCATACCGGAGGTCATGCGTGAACTCAGCCGGGTGCGTCCGGTTCTTCCGGTTCACGCCGGAGACGTGATCGTGAAAAACATTCTGGACACCGGCGCGGATATCGTCGCCACGCGATCTCTTCTCTGATTTTCCCCTTGTGCCGGATTGCTTTCTTTGGTATAATCCTTGTTAGTTACTTTGAAAGGAGTTCTGTCTGATGCTGGAAAAACTGTTAGGGATTGCCGCCGCAGTGGCTGAGGAAGCCGCCGGCGCCGCGGACGCCGCTGCCGGTGCCGCGGAAGGCGCTGAAGGCACCGTAGGCACCGCGAACACCGTTGCGGCTCTGGTTACCACGTTCCTGCCGCTGGTTCTGATTTTCGTCGTGTTCTGGTTCATGCTGATCCGTCCTCAGCGGAAAAAGGACAAGCAGGTTAAGGAAATGCTGAACAACCTCAAGGCCGGGGACCGGGTCTGCACCATCGGCGGCATCTACGGCACGATCGTCGGGATTAAGGACGACACCGTCACCCTGTCCGTCGGGCGTGACAACCTGACCATGGTCATCGCACGCTGGGGTATCCGCAGCGTCGAGGAAGTTACGATTGAGAATGACGCGCAGGATCTGAACTGATCCCGCGTCCGTGCCGATATCGTCTGAAAATGCCTGATCCGCAGCCGGATCAGGCATTCCTTTTTATTCCAGATTTTCGACCACGTCCACGGCCCCTTTGCCGAAGGTGTCGATCAGCGGATCAAGATACCGCTGTTCCGCAAGGCCGTCTTCTTCCTTTCCCCGGGCGTCCGGATCCGTCGCCCGGAACGCGCAGGCCTCCCCGGCAATTTCCGTCAGGATATCCGCGACCTTTTTCCTTCTGTCCGGCTGATTCAGCGCGATGGTGAAGAAGGATCCGATCTCCCGGGATCTCCAGACGAATTCGTTCCCCTGCTTCCCGGTGAAATCTCCCTGGCTCAGCATGCCAAACACCGCCGGTTCCTTTTTTTTGATCTGCTGAAGCGCTTCCTTCCAGACGCTGTCGGGCCCTCCCGCCGCAGCTTTTCCCGCGGCCTGCCCGGCCTGCGGTTCCGCCTGCGCCTTCTTCTCCTGCGCGGCTTTCCCGGCGGAAGCCTTTCCGGAGGCGCCGGCCGGTTTAGGTTCCGCTGCGGGAACACCGTGCCGGACCAGCTCCTCCATTTTCTTTTCCAGTTCCTCAATCCGGTCGCTCAGCGCCCTCGCGTCGGTTTCTCCGGTGCGCAGACAGCATTTCAGGCTCGTGTTTTCCAGCGCGAGCCGCGGAGAGGCGGAATAACGCATTCCGGTCTCCAGCGCCAGAAACAGATCCAGCGCGGCCATCAGCCTCGTCACGGTGAACGCTTCGCTCTGCCTGAAATATTCCTGCAGGTCTTCCTCGGTCAGTTCCGTGATCCCGGCGGCTTCCTTTCCGCAGCATTTGACGGTCAGAAGCATCCGGATATGGCTGCTGAATTCCCGGGCAAAGGTCGAAGGCTCCCGTCCGTCCCGCATCAGCCGGTCGATCAGCCGGAATACTTCCGCTGCGTCTTCCCGGGCGATGGCGTCCGCAAACCGGAAGAGGAAGGAGCGGTCGCTGGTGCCCAGAACGCTCCGGACCAGCTCTTCGGTAACCGGTTTGCCGTATCCGAGACACATGTCCAGAATGCTCAGCGCGTCCCGCATGCCGCCTTCGGCCGCCCTGGCAATCTGCATCAGCGCTCCGTCCGTCGCTTCGCTGCCCGCTCCGGCAACCGCTTCCCGCAGCCTTCCCTGAATCTGGGCCGCGGAAATCCGGCCGAAATCGAACCGCTGGCAGCGGCTGAGGATGGTAGCCGGCAGTTTCTGGGGCTCCGTCGTCGCGAGAATGAACACGATATGCGCCGGCGGTTCTTCCAGTGTTTTCAGCAGCGCGTTGAACGCCGACGTCGACAGCATATGAACTTCGTCGATGATATAGACCTTGTACTGCCCGTATTGCGGGGGATATTTTACGGTATCGCGGAGATCGCGCATTTCGTCGACCCCGTTGTTGCTGGCCGCGTCGATTTCGATGATGTCCAGGCTTTCCTCATTGTCCACCCGAAGGCAGTTCGGACATTCGCCGCAGGGATCCCCGTCCTGCGGATTTTCACAGTTGATTGCTTTGGCGAGGATCTTCGCGGTGGATGTTTTTCCGGTTCCCCGGGAACCGCAGAAAAGATACGCGTGCGCAATCCGGTTCGTTACCACCTGATTGCGCAGCGTTTCGATCACCGCTTTCTGGCCGACGACCTGGGAAAAAGTTGCCGGACGCCATTGCCGGTACAAGGCGCGATATGCCACGTCTTTCTGCCCTCTTCCTAATCAAAGTCCAGATACTCAAGAATTTGTTTCAGCTTCTGCTTTCCGATCCCCTTCACGGAGATCAGATCCTCCGGATAGAAAAACGGCCCGTTTAGATTCCTTTCTTCCAGGATCATAGCGGACAGCGTCTCTCCGATGCCCGGCAGCTCCAGCAGGTCCTCCGCTTCCGCCTGGTTGATCCGGATCGTTCCGGAGGGATAAACCGCCTCCGGCAGAACGCCCGCCCTTCCGGACGCGGTATAGGAATCCTGCTTCCGCGCCGGTTGATTCCACAGCAGCAGAAGCAGGCACGTGACGGCCGCCGCCCAGAGCAGGATCAGCCCGATCCGGTGCTTCAGCCGCTCAGACATCTTTCCGCACTTTCTGCCCCTGTTTGGTATCCTCCAGAATATATCCGGCGTTCCGGATCGCGTCCCGCAGTTCGTCGCTGCGCTTCCAGTCCTTGTTCTTCCGGGCTTCCGCGCGTTCCTGGACCATTTTGGCCACTTCCTCCGGCAGCCCGTCTTCCTCTTTCGTCAGCAGGCCGAGAACGCCGCACACCGCCTTCAGGCTTTCCATGGCCCGGACCGCGGTCTGTTTTGAAACGCCCGGCTGAACGAATCCGTTGGCGTCCCGGACCATCTCAAAGATCGCGCCGAGGGCATCCGCGGTGTTCAGATCGTCGTCCATCGCGGCGTCAAACTGCTGTTCATAGCCTTTCAGCCGTTCGATGAAGGCCTCCTCCTCCGGAGTGGGCACTTTTTCCTCCGCGTTTTCAATCTGAAAGCGCAGATGATCCCGCGCGGTATACAGCCGGTTCAAACTGGCGTTGGCGGCTTCGATCTGATCCCTGGAGAAATTGATGGGGCTGCGGTAATGCGCGCTGAGCATGAACAGCCGGACGGCCTCGAGGTCGTATTCCTTCGAAATGTCCCGGACCGTGAAGAAATTGTTCAGGCTCTTGCTCATCTTCTGGTTGTCGACATTGATGAACCCGTTATGCATCCAGTAGTGCACGTAAGGCTTTCCCGTCGCTCCCTCGCTCTGGGCGATTTCATTCTCGTGATGCGGGAACAGCAGGTCCTTTCCGCCGCAGTGAATATCAAAGGTTTCTCCCAGATATTTCATGCTCATGGCGGAGCATTCGATATGCCAGCCGGGCCTGCCCTTTCCCCAGGGGCTGTCCCACGCCGGTTCCCCGGGCTTCTGCGCCTTCCACAGAGCAAAATCCGCCGGAGCTTCCTTATCCGTTTCCACGTCCAGCCGTTCGCTGGCGCCCATTTCCCTGTCCTCGACGCTCTGGCCCGACAGCTTTCCGTATCCGGGGAAAGCGGACACGCGGTAATACACGTCTCCGGAAGGCGTTGCGTATGCGCGACCCTTCGCGATCAGCCTCTGAATCAGGTCAATGATCTCCGGAATATGCTCCGTCGCTTTCGGGTGCACGGTGGCGGGACGGATCCCGAGTGCCTTCGCGTCCGTATAGTATTCCGCGATAAACCGGTCCGCGAGCTCGGCGACCGTGATTCCTTCCTCCTGCGCCCGCCGGATCATCTTGTCGTCAATATCCGTAAAATTCTGGACGAACGTCACGTCGTAGCCTTCCCGTTCCAGCTGTCTGCGCAGAACGTCGAAGGTGATGAAGGGCCTGGCGTTGCCGATATGAAAATAGTTATATACGGTGGGACCGCAGGCATAAATGCCCACTTTCCCCTCGTGGACGGGAACCAGAGTTTCCTTTTTCCGTGACAGGCTGTTATATATCTGCATAAGTTTTTACTCCTTTTCTGCTGATGATTTTCTTCGCCGGATCAGAACGCTGCGCAGGATTGCCGCGCCCCACAGGACAATACAGGCCGCCCCGAGAATCCAGCACAGCTGATTCAGATCAACCGGCAGACGGAAAGGCTGCCCGCTTCCGCCTTCGTACCATTCTCCGTTCTCACAGGACAGCGAGACCGAATCCAGCGTCTCTCCCGTGGAGGTTTTCATCACAACAAGGGTCAGCGTAACCTGTTTGAACTGGCCGTCCTCCGGGATGAACCAGCTTCCTTCGAAGGATATTTTCTCCGACCCCGCGGTGCCGGTCAGGCTGACTGTGGCTGACTGATTCCGGATCTTGATTCTTTTCCCGTTCAGGGAAGTAAACACGCATTTCCCCGGATCATCCTGCTCGGGAACCGTTTTCACGGAAATACACAGGCTGGTGTCCTCCGGATCCAGACCGGCGGCGGGGACGGTGCCCTTAAAAGTCGCGACTTCACCCGCGGTCCATGTCCATTCATCCTGCTGCAGTCCGATCCCCGGTTTGTCTTCCGCGCAGGCCGGGCCCATACACCCGCATACCAGCATTATGCATAAGAGGATTGCCGTAAAATAACGCATCATGCCTTCCCTCCTCCCGTTTTCAGGGGACATTATACCAAAAACTCCCCTTCAGTTCAACAAAAAACCCCTTCCCGTTCGGGAAGGGGGATGGGATGTTCCGCGTTATTCGCCGGACTGAATCTGTTTGGTCAGCTCGTCAATCCCGTTATTCAGATCGTCGGAAAACTTCTTCAGGTTTTCGCCCATCTGGTCCAGGGACTGATTCACCTTTTCCGCCATGGCGTGAACGGAAGGGGCTTCCTCAAACAGATCCTGTATGGCCTGGGGAACCGGTATTTCCTCGGGTACCGCAGGTTCTTCGGGTACTACAGGTTCTTCGGGTACAACGGGTTCTTCGGGTTCCGCCGCTTTTTCGGGCTTCACGGGTTCTTCAGGTTCCGCGGGCTCTTCAGGCTCGGCTGGTTCTTCAGGCTCCGCCGGCTCTTCAGGCTCCGCCGGTTCTTCAGGCTCCGCCGGCTCTTCAGGTTCCGTAGCTTCTTCCGGCGCCGGTTCCTCCGCAGGCTCCGCGGGTTCCTCCGCTTCGCTCATGCCGGAGATCTTTTCCGCCCGCATATCGTTCAGCTTCTCGTCCACCGCGCCCAGCTCGCAGAGCATTTCCTGCAGCTCACCGGGGAAGGTTTCTCCCTTCTGCCACAGGGCATAGGCCTTTGCGCCGAAATCCGCCAGAATCTCACGCCTTCTGTTCAGAAGATTCATTTCGTCCAGCTTGTATTTGGTATTGCTCGCGATGCTGGAAGCAGTATTCCCGATGGCCTGCATTCCTTTCATCCACAGACTTTTCAGATTTTTGTTCAAATCCGCCATTGCAATCCGCTCCTTCCAAGTTATTCCGGTTCGCAATCACACGTTTCAGGAGATCAGCAGCAGGGACGCGGGATGAATCTCAAACGTTACGTCGCTTTCGTCCACAATTTCCCCGTCGATATTGATCCGGAGGTTTTCCCCCTGAATCCGGACGCACCGCGCCCGGACATGCTTCGTAACGCTGAATTTCAAATCCCGCGAAAGCATCAGACCGGGAAGATAGAACGGAATCTTCCACCGCTTCACATTCTGAATCAGCACCAGGTCCAGCATCCCGTCCGCGGGCTCAGCTGCCGGGCAGATGGGGATTCCGCCGCCGATAAACCTTCCGTTGGCGATGGAGCACACCAGATACAGCCCCTCTTCCGTCTGCCCGTCCCAGGTTACGGTCAGCCTGACCGGCCTGTAATGAGAGATCGCGTTGATCAGTCCCAGCAGATACGGGGTCAGCCCGTGAAACCGGTCCTTAAACTTCAGCGTATAATCCAGCACCGTCACGTCGAACCCTGTCCCGCAGACGTTCACGAAAAAACGGTCGTTGACGGTTCCCGTATCCACCGGCCGGGCCTCGTGCGCCAGCAGAAACTCCAGCGCCTTCAGCGGCTCCGGCGGGATTCCCACGCTTTTGATCCAGTCGTTTCCTGTTCCGGCCGGGATAATCCCCATGGCTTTCCCGGTGCCCCGCAGGCCCGCGGCCACCTCGGACACGGTCCCGTCCCCGCCTACGGCGACGACGGCGGTAACGGCCGGGTTTGCCGCCTCCATCCGCGCCAGTTCCGTACAGTGTCCCACTGATTTGGAGGGCTCAATCCGGTATGGCACGCCGCGTTCCCGCAGGACCGCCTCCAGATCTTGCATGATGCGCAGGGGACGCCCGGAACCGGCAGCCGGATTCAGCAGAAAAACGTACATACGCGGTGCACTCCTTCATGCCCGGGCGGAAACGGAGTTCCGCCGCGGGACAAGGATCATGGGAAACCGGATCGTAAACTTACAGAGCTGCCGCGATCCTGTCAGCCAGCTGCGGCCCGGTCAGACCGTATTCCACCAGCAGATCCGCCGGCTTGCCGCTCTGGCCGAATTCGTCGTTGATACCGATCTTTTCGAACGTTTCCACACCGTAGCCGATGATCGCCGGCGCAACCGTGTCTCCGAGACCGCCGATGACGGAATGCTCTTCGATGGTGAACACCTTTTTGCACTTCGCCGTATAGGCCCTGGCCAGCTCCGTGTCGAAGGGCTTCAGCGTATGGAAGGAGACGACGGCCGCGTCGATTCCCTTCCCTGCCAGTATTTCAGCAGCGTTGATCACGTGCTCCAGCTGAATGCCGCAGGTAAAGAGCACGCAGTCCTTTCCGTCCCGGATCACGGTTCCCTTACCGACGGTGAAGGGCCGGGGATCATATACGGGAGAAGGCAGCCTGGCCGTCCGGATAAACACCGGGCCGTCAATCTTAGCCGCGGCTTCCACGCACTGATAGCATTCGTTGGCGTCTGACGGGACGAACACGGTCATGCCGGGCAGCACCCGCATCAGCGCGATGTCCTCGATAGCCTGATGGCTTCCGCCGTCTTCGCCCAGCGTGATTCCGGCATGGCTGAAGCCGAATTTTACGTTGAATTTCGGATAGCATACGCCGTTCCGGATCTGATCGTAGTTTCGCCCCGCGAAAACCGCGAAGGTGGAGCAGAAAGGGATCAGGCCCATGGTGCTCATGCCGGCAGCCATATCGACCATGTTCGCTTCGGCGATCCCGCAGTCGTAGAAGCGCCCGGGGAAGGCTTTTTTGAAGGCGTTGGTCATCGTCGCGGAAGCAAGGTCAGCATCCAGAACCACTACTTTTTCATTGGTTTCGCCGAGTTTTACAAGGGCTTCGCCGTAGGCGACGCGTACTGCTTTCTTCTCCATGATTATCCCTCCAGTTCCTTCAAAGCCTGTTCAGCCTGTTCAGCGTTCGGAGCCTTGCCGTGCCATCCAACCTGACCTTCCATATAGCTGACGCCTTTTCCCTTCAGCGTGTTCATCAGGATGTAGCGCGGTTTTCCGGGGCACGGCGGAACACGCAGCGCGTCCAGCACCTGCTGCATGTCGTTCCCGTCGGCGACCTCAACTACGTCGTAGCCGAAGGCCAGGGCTTTCGCCTTGATGTCTCCCAGACTCATGACTTCGTCGTTGCTTCCGTCAATCTGCAGTCCGTTGTGATCCAGGATCACCGTCAGATTGTCCAGATGGTAATGGGCAGCGGCCATGCTGGCTTCCCAGACCAGACCTTCCTGGCTTTCTCCGTCGCCGATCATCGTGTAGACGTGGCAGGGATTGCCCGTGTGCTTCGCGCCCAGCGCCATGCCGACGGCAATGGAAATCCCCTGCCCCAGGGAGCCTGTGGAAGCGTCCACGCCTGGGCACTTTTTAATGTCCGGATGCCCCTGCAGAATCCCGTGCAGCTGACGGAAACGGTCGAACTCCTCCGGCCCGAAATAGCCGCGTTCGCACAGGGTGCCGTACAGCGCGGGAGCGGCATGGCCCTTGGAGAGCACAAACCTGTCCCGGTTCGGATTCTTGTCGTCCTTCGGATCGACATTCTTCATAATCTCGAAATACAGCGCCACCAGAGCGTCCGTGCAGGAAAGGGAGCCGCCGGGATGGCCTGCGCCTGCTTTTGAAGTCATGATGATGATATCCCTGCGCACCTGCCGCGCGTGGGATTTCAATTCCTGAAGATCCATCTTTACTCCTCCTCCGTTATATTGGGATTGTACTGGTTTGATTATAGAATTTGGATGCTTTCTTGTCAAGATTCCGGTTTCAGGGCGCCTACCCGGATCATGCGGTCCAGGGCTTCCGCCAGAGCGATTTTTCCGTGGGCGTAGGTCAGGCCCCCCTGCATAAAGGCGATATAGGGCTCCCGCATCGGCCCGTCCGCGCTCAGCTCGATGCTCGCCCCGGCCACGAAGGTTCCGGCCGCCATCACCACCGGGTCGTCATACCCGGGCATATCCCAGGGTTCCGGCAGCGCCATGCTGTCCACGGGGCTCGCTGTCTGAAGACCCTGGCAGAAAGCCACCAGCCGCTCTCCGGTCTCCATCCGAATGGACTGGATGATGTCCGCCCGCTCCGTTCCGGCGGCGGGAGAGGCTTTCATTCCGAGCTCCTCAAACAGGGCAGCCGCCAGCTGAGCCGTTTTCAGCGCCTGCGCCACCGTGTGAGGCGCCATGAACAGTCCCTGATAGAACAGCCGGTAGTCACCGGCATAGGAGCCAAGCTCCCGTCCCAGCCCCGGAGCCGTCAGGCGCCAGGCCACACGATCCACGGCTTCCCTGCTTCCGACGACGTAACCGCCGGTGGGCGCGATTCCGCCGCCGGGGTTTTTGATGATGCTTCCGACGCATACGTCCGCGCCGAAGTCCGTCGGCTCCGATTCCCGCACGAATTCGCCGTAGCAGTTGTCCACCATCAGGCGGACGCCCGGATGCCGTTTGTGGATCATCTCCGCCAGCGATTCAAAGGCCTCCGGCATCAGGCTGGGCCGGTCCGCGTATCCTCTGCTGCGCTGGGCGATCACCAGGGTCGTTTCCGGCCGGATCGCCTTTTCCACCGCCTCCGTCTGGATTTTTCCGTCCTTCAGCTCCACGCAGTCGAAGGATACGCCCATTTCCTTCAGGGAGCCGGGAGCCGCGGAAGGACCGATGCCGAGAATGCCGTGCAGCGTGTCGTACGGCAGTCCGGTCGCGCTCAGAATCCGTTCGCCCGGCCTTGTCAGCCCGAACAGCGTCAGGCTCAGCGCGGCGGTTCCGCTGGCGATCTGCGGACGCATCAGTGCCGCTTCCGTGTGAAAGACATCCGCATAGATTTTTTCCAGGGTATCCCGGCCGATGTCGTCGTACCCGTACCCCGTCGTCGGCGCAAAATGCCGGTAGCTTACTCCGTTGTCCCGGAATATGTCCAGAATCCGGCGCGTACGGATTTCCTCGATCCTGTCAATCTCCCGGAAGACAGGCTCCAGCTTTTCCTCCGCGCGCCGGATTCTTTCCTGAATGTCCATGTATTTCAGCCTCCTCACCGCAATATCGTCCGGATTTTTTCATATACCCCGGGCTCTGTCACGTCTGCGTACTGAACCAGCGGTTCCCTGCGCAGGAACGTCATCTGCCGCTTGGCGTAATGCCGGGTTCCCAGCTGAATGGCCTGTACCGCCTCTTCCTCCGTGCAGATTCCCCGGATACACGGGATCATCTCTTTGTATCCCAGCCCGCTCATGCTCTGCGCGGTCTCCGGAATTCCCCTGTCCAGCAGTCCGGCCACTTCCTCCTTCAGCCCCTGCTTCATCATGCGCAGCACCCGGAGGTTGATTCTTTCATACAGCTGATCCCGGGGCATGCAGGTTGCGGCGACGACCCAGTCGAATGGACTTTTCCCCTCTTCCCGCGGCTGCCGGGAAAAGGGGATTCCCGTAGTCTCCGTTACTTCGATCGCCCGGATCGTTCTGCGGATATCGTTCACCGGAAGTCTCTCCGCGGTAGCCGGGTCAAGCTTCTTCAGCAGCTGATGCAGTTCTTCCTTCCCTCCCGGTTTTTCCGCCAGCACGTGCAGTTCATTCCTTCTGCCCTCGTCCGCCGGGGCCGCTCCCATGGCCATGCTGTGAATCATCGCGGACATATACAGGCCCGTACCCCCGACAAAAAGCACTTCCCGCTTCTTCCGGTTCCAGAGATCCAGAATCAGTGCTTCCGCCTTTTCCCGGTACATCGCGGCGCTGAAGGCTTCGTTGGGTTCACAGAGATCCAGCAGATGGTGCGGAACCCTTTTCCGCTCTTCCGGTGTCGGCTTGGCGGTTCCGATATCCATACCCCGGTAAATCTGCATGCTGTCCATGCACAGAAGGTCCCACCCGTTCTCTTCCGCCAGCCGCAAAGCCAGCTCGGATTTGCCGCTGGCGGTGGGCCCGGTCAGCACCCTGCATTTGATTTTATCCACGCTTCACTTCTCCGTTGTTTTCAGTTCTGGATCCGCTTAAACTTCCGGTCCAGCTCCCGGTGGCTGACGCGTACCACCAGCGGTCTCCCGTGGGGGCAGGTGGGCGTAACTTCCTTCTGAATCATTTCGTCCACCAGACTGCGCAGCTGTTCCTCCGTCAGTTTTTCTCCGCCCTTCACCGCGTGCTTGCAGGCAGCCTGAAGAAGAACGGTCCGTTTTTTCTCGAACGTCGGAGCCCGGCCGTTTTCCAGTTCGTCCAGCACCTCCCGCAGGAAGTCCGCCGCCTGGGCCTCTCCGAGAATCATCGGAACCGAGCGGATCGCGACCTCGGAAGGCCCGAAAGGTTCCGTCACCAGGCCGATTCCCTCCAGGAGGCGCCGGTTCTCTTCCAGTATGTTCTGTTCCCGCAGCGTCAGGCTGAGTATTTTCGGAATCAGAAGCTCCTGCGCCGCCGCAGGCTGATCGGCCTGCTCGATCATGCGGTCGAACAGAAGCCTTTCATGCACGGCATGCTGATCCACCAGATAGAGCGCGTCCCGGTATTCGATGAGAATATAGGTATTGAACAGGGCTCCGTAAACGGTCATGGGCGCTTCCGGCAGCGGCAGGTCAGCTGTAAGCTGCTCCCCTTTCTCCTCCGGAACAGCCGCGGGGGGCGACGCCGATTCCGCCGGCGTTTCGGTCCGCGGTGCCGGCCATACAGGCTGCGCGGAAACAAAGGAGGTTTTCCCTTCGATCTCCCGGAAAACCGGACTTGGCTTCTCAGCCTCGTCAAAGGAAACGGCGGAAACCTCCGGCAGCGTCCGGCTCATTTTCAGCGTCGTCGTTCTGCCGCCCGCGTCAGGCAGGGATGCCGATGGCTCGGTCCGGACCGGCTGCGTTTCCTCCCTCATCCGGATCTGCGGTTCCGGGCCGGGAACAGGCGCTGCCGGAACGGCTTCCGGATTCGGCCGGCTTTCCGGGGTCATCCGCATTTCCACCGGACGTTCGAAGGCGTTTTTTTCAATCAGCGCGTCGGTCACGAGATCGGTCACCGCCTGGCGGATACCCGGTTCGTCCCGGAAGCGCACTTCCAGCTTATTGGGATGCACGTTGACGTCGACCGCGTCGTAGGGGATCTGCAGATGCAGCGCGCACATCGGATATTTTCCGATCATCACGCGCTCTCTGCAGGCGTTTTCGATGGCGGCTGACAGCACCAGGCTCTTCATAACCCGCTGATTGATAAAAAAGTTTTCTGCGTTTCTGCTGTTTCTCGCCAGTTCTCCGATTCCGACATAGCCGTGTATCAGCACGCCGTTCTCATGCCCCTCCACCGGCCTCATCTGGCGAAGCGCGGAAGGGCCGTATATTGCGAGAACGGCGGACGAAAGCTTTCCGTCTCCCGGAGACTGATATACGATTTTCCCGCCGGAAACGAGCCTGAACGCCACGTCCGGCCGGCTGAGAATCAGATGGGCCGCCACGTCGGCGACCAGGCTCTGCTCCGTCGTGTTCCTTTTCAAAAACTTTTTCCGTACCGGGGTATTATAGAACAGATCCTGCACGGTCACGGAAGTACCCACGGGGCATGCCGTTTCTTCGATGGAAACGATGGTTCCACCCTCGTTCCGCACCTTCAGACCGGTTTCCTGATCCGCGGTCCGGGTCACCAGCGTAACCCGCGATACGGCGGCGATGCTGGCCAGCGCCTCTCCCCGGAAACCGAGGGTGGCGATTTCCGCCAGGTCCTTTTCCGCGGAAATTTTGCTGGTGGCATGCCGCTCGAAGGCCAGGCGGATATCCGCGGGATTGATTCCGCTTCCGTTGTCGGTCACCCGAAAATAATCCGTCGCGTCCTGCCCGATGTCCACACGCACGGAGGTCGCGCCGGCGTCCAGGCTGTTTTCCGCCAGCTCCTTGATCGCGGCAGCAGGACGTTCCACAACCTCTCCCGCCGCGATCTTTCCGATGATCCGCTCGTCCAGCGCACGTATTCTTGCCATGGTTTCCCTTCCTTTTCCGTGTTAAAGCTTCCTGGCCATTTCCTTCAGCAGGAACAGTTTGTTGATGGCGTCCATCGGCGTCAGCGCCATTACGTCAATGGACTGCAGCTCCTGAATGATTTCGGTTTTGCGGTATTCGAACAGATCCACCTGTTCGTTTTTTCTGGGCTTGTCCTCTCCGCCCAGAATGTTTTTCCCGATGGTGTTCTGGTTGATGTCGCTGACCTCAAGCCGCGCCTGGATTTCATGGGCGCGAACGATCACGGGATGCGGGACGCCGGCAAGCCGGGCCACATGCACGCCGAAGCTGCGGTCCGCGCCGCCCCGGACGATTTTCCGGAGGAAAATCACGTCTTCCCCGTGTTCACGGACGGAAATGCAGTAGTTCTTCACGCCGTCCAGATGCCCTTCCAGTTCGCTGAGCTCGTGGTAATGCGTGGCGAAAAGCGTCTTCGCGCCGATTTTTTCCCGGTCGCAGATATATTCCACCACCGCCCAGGCGATGGAGAGCCCGTCGAAGGTGCTGGTTCCGCGCCCGATTTCGTCCAGGATAATCAGGCTGTTCCGCGTGGCGTTCCGCAGGATATACGCGGTTTCGCTCATTTCCACCATGAACGTGCTCTGTCCGCTGGCCAGGTCGTCGGAAGCGCCGACGCGGGTGAATATATGGTCGCATACCGGCAGGCGCGCCTCGTCCGCAGGAACGAAGGAACCGATCTGCGCCATCAGGCAGATCAGGGCCACCTGCCGCATATAGGTGCTCTTACCGGCCATGTTCGGGCCGGTGATGATCATCATTCTGTTTTCGTTCAGATCCAGCTCCGTATCGTTCGGCACGAACATGCTGTCCCGCAGGGTCTGCTCCACCACCGGGTGTCGGCCTCCCTTGATGGAAAGGCTTCCGTCCTCTGTCAGTTCGGGCCTCGCGTAGCGGTTATCAACCGCAACCCGGCTCATGCTCTGCAGCACGTCCAGGGTTTTCAGCGCATCGCAGGTCTTCTGAATCTGCCCGATGACGCCTGCGATCGCTTCCCGGATTTCCTCAAACAGCCGCAGCTCCAGCCGGACGCTCTGCTCCTGCGCGCCGGTGATTTTCTGCTCGACCTCTTTCAGCTCCGGCGTCGTATACCTTTCCGCGTTCGTCAGCGTCTGCTTGCGCATATAGCTGTCCGGCACCAGGTTCAGGAAGCTCTTCGTGACTTCGATGTAATATCCGAATACCTTATTGTATTGAATACGCAGATTCCGGATGCCGGTATTTTCCCTTTCCCGTGTCTCCATTTCCAGGATCCACTGTTTTCCGTGAACCTGGGCTTCCCTGTATTCGTCCAGCTCGGCGGAGTATCCGTCCCGGATAATGCCTCCCTCGGTAATAGTCGCCGGGGCCTCCGGATGAATCGCGCGCTCCAGCAGTTCTGTCAGCTCCTTCTGTGGATTCAGCGCGTCTCCGTTTTCCCGGATCATGGCGCTCCGCATATGCGCGATCGTATTCTGAATGCCCGGTATTTTTTTCAGGCTGGCGCAGAGGGCCAGACAGTCCCTTGCGTTCAGGCTGCGGTACGCAATTTTGGATATCAGGCGCTCCAGGTCGTATACGCCCGTCAGGTCTTCCCGCAGGGACTCCGCCGTCAGCCTGTCCTTTGTCAGTTCCTCCACGGCGTCCAACCGTTTCCGGATGAGGCCGGCGTCCAGCAGCGGTTCTTCCAGCCACCTGCGCAGCAGCCTTCCGCCCATGGCGGTGCTGGTCTGATCCAGCAGGGCCAGCAGCGTTCCTTTTCGCTGATTCCCCCGGATACTTTCGGTCAGTTCAAGATTTCTGCGCGTATTCGGATCCAGCAGCATGATCCGTCCGTTTTCGGCAAACCGGAGGGAGGTCACATGGTTCAGATCGTTCTTCTGGGTCTCCCGCAGATACCGGATCAGCGCTCCGGCGGCGCAGACCGCTCCGCGGTGCCCCTCCAGCCCGAGGGGGATCAGAGACGTCAGGGAAAAATGCCGGAACAGCGCTTCCGCAGCATTCTGCGGCTGGAACCAGGAAGCAGGCTGCTGTGTGACGGTGCAGAGTTCTCCGCCCAGCTTCTCCTGCAGAGCCGCCGCGTCCGCGCAGATGATCTCCCGCGGAGAAATCCGGGAAACCTCAGCCCGCAGCTCGGCCTCCCCCGGCTCCATGGCGGAAAATTCCCCGGTGGAAATATCCGCCCAGGCCAGCCCCGTATGCTTTCCGTCAAACCAGACGCTCATCAGGAAATTATTGGTCTTTTCGTCCAGCATGCTGGCGTCGGTCAGGGTGCCCGGCGTAACGATCCGCACCACGTCCCGGTCCACAAGACCCTTGGCGAGGGCCGGATCCTCCATCTGCTCGCAGATGGCGACCTTATAGCCTTTCTCAATCAGGCGTTCCAGATACACGTTGACGGCATGATACGGAACGCCGCACATGGGCGCGCGTTCCTCCAGGCCGCAGTCCTTTCCCGTCAGCGTCAGTTCCAGTTCCCGGGACGCTGTTTTGGCGTCGTCAAAAAAAAGCTCGTAAAAATCCCCGAGGCGGAAAAAAAGCAGGCAGTCCGGAACCTGTTCGTGAATTCGCAGATACTGCTGCATCATAGGTGATAAAGCCATGTGTTACCCCTCTGAACGCTTTCCTGAAGAATCGTTTCCCTCGCGGATCAGTTTTCTCCGCATCCGCCGCACTGACTGCAGTTTCCGGAGCAGCCTCCCCGCGCGGTGACATCGTCGTCCCCCACTTCTCCGGTAATTACCAGGCGAAGGATTTTGTTCACGTTGTCCATCATATTCTGAAACTGGCGCCGGGCTTCTTTCAGCTCCTGAATCTTCGCGTCGGCCAGCATGGCTTTCTCCGCCTCTTCCATCTGTCTGCTGGCTTCCGCGAGCTCCTCCGGTTTCATATCCGTGGAACTGAGAATCTCTTCCACCCTGTTCCTTTTGTTGTTCATGTCGTTCAGCAGGCTGCTGGCTGTTTCGTCCCGGAACATTTCCCGCTCTTTTTCCTTCATGGTCTGATAGACTTCGCTGTCCAGAACGGCTTCCGCCAGTTCCTGCGCTTTCTGCATAACCTGTTTCATTGGTCCGCTCTCTCCCCTGTCAGTGTATTGTTTTTCAGCCCGGTAATGCGGCATTTCAGGATTTCTCCGATGTCGGCCTCTGTCCCGTCCACCGTGACAGAGATCCCGTGGGTTCCTCTTCCGGATACAGCCCGGCTGCTTCTTTTGCTGAGTCCCTCCACCAGAATTTCCTCTTCCGTCCCGATAAAGCGCTGCAGCGCCTCCTGCTGCCGCTCTTCCTGCAGGGCGATCAGCTTCTGAATTCTCACGGAGGAAATGGCTTCCGGTACCGGGTCCGGCATCTCCGCGGCTTTTGTTCCCACCCGCGGAGAATAGATAAATGTAAAGGCGCTGTCGAATCCGACCTCCCGCACCAGATCCATCGTTTCTTCGAACTGTGCCTCCGTTTCCCCGGGGAATCCGACGATCAGATCCGTGCTCAGCCCGATGCCGGGGATGGCTTCCCGCAGCCGGCGCACCCGTTCCAGATACTGTTCCCGGGTATAGTGCCGGTTCATCTTCTCCAGGATTGCGTTGCTGCCGCTCTGCACCGGCAGATGGAACTGCGGCAGAATATGCGCGCTGCCGGCCATCACGTCGATCAGCCGGTCGGACAGATCCTTGGGATGGCTGGTCATGAAGCGAATTCTCGGGATACCCAGTCCGTCCAGCTCCTTCAGCAGTTCCGGAAAACCGAAGCCGCCGGGAATTCCTTTTCCGTAGCTGTTCACGTTCTGACCCAGCAGCATGATCTCCCGGACGCCGCTTTCCTTCAGTTCCCGGGCTTCCCGGAGAATGGCCTCCGGTTCCCGGCTGCGCTCCCGACCGCGCACATAGGGGACGATGCAGTAGCTGCAGAAATTGTCACATCCGTACATGATCGTCAGATAGGCAAAATCATACCTGAGCCTGCGGACAGGGATCTCTTCCGCGATCACGTCCTGGTTTTCAACCTGGACCACGTTCAGGCCCGTTTCCAGAACCCGGTGCAGATATTCCGGCAGCTTATGCAGGTTCGCCGTTCCGAAGGCAAGATTGATAAAGCCGTATTTACGGAAGATGCGCTGAGCCATCCCCGGCTCCTGCACCATGCATCCGCATACCGCGATGATCATCTTCGGCCGGGTTTTCTTGACCTCCTTCAGCCAGGTAACGTTTCCGAGCGCCTTCCGCTCGGCGTTTTCCCGGATGCAGCAGGTGTTGAAAATCACGAAATCCGCGTCTTCCCGCTTTTCCGCGGGCTTCATGCCCATGTCCTCCAGCATTCCCGTGATCTTTTCCGAATCGTGGGCGTTCATCTGGCAGCCATAGGTGACCACATAATAGGATTCCGGTCTGTCCGGGTTTTCCCGGACCGCCTCGGCAAACGCCCGCTGGCGGTTCAATTCCTCCTCGGAGACAAATACGGCTTCCCGTTTCATTTCTTCCCATCCTTTGCGGTATATCCGGCGCCGAGGCAGACCGGACACCGGTTCATATCGGTTTCGTACAGATCCGGCGCGGTTCTTTTCCGCGTCATCTCCATCAGCCCCAGAGAAGTCCATCCGTGAATGACCGTTTTGATTCGGTCCGGCTCAAACGCGGCGGTGAGGGTGCTCTGCACCTGTTCCCGGTCTTCCGGGGTATCCATATTGATAAAATCGATGATTAGCATTCCGGACAGATTCCGCAGGCGGGTCTGGACCGCGATCTCCCGGCAGGCTTCCAGATTCGTCTCCAGAATCGTTTCCCGCCGGCCCTGCCGGCCGGCGTTTGCCGCGCTGTTCACATCCATCACGGTCATGGCCTCGCAACGATCGATGACGATATTCCCGCCGTGGGGCAGGCTCACGGTCCGGTTCCGCGCCTCCCGCAGCTGGCGGGACAGGTCCGCGTTCAGCTCTTTTTCCCGGACGATTACCGTATTCCCCCTGGGTTCATAAAAATCACGAAGCTGCTCCTCCGGCCCCGGAGAATGAAACACGGTTCCCGGGGCGCCTTCGGCGGATCCGCTCTGTCTGATGCTTTCCCACTGTTCCAGCAGGACGGATACCTCGCTCCGGATCGCTTCTTCGCTTTCATGTTTGGACGCGGACCGCATAATCAGGCCGAAGGAATCCCCGGCAATCTCCTGCCCGAGTTCCCGCAGGGTGGTCCGCTTTTCCCCGTCGGTGATCCTCGCGGAGACGCCGATGTGCCGGTTCAGCGGCATCAGCAGCACCGTCCGCCCTGGCATCACCAGATCACGGCTCAGATACGCGCCTTTCTGCCCGGTCTCTTCCCGGCGGATCTGCACCAGGATCCTGTCTCCGGAACGGAGCGGGCAATTCTCCGTAAAGGTTTTGCTGTTCTCCTTCAGCGGCAGAAAACCGGCCCGCTTCCTTCCGATATCCACGAAGGCGCAGTCCAGTCCGGGCATCAGGCGTTCCACCTTTCCCAGAAACCAGTCGCCCGCTCCGGTCCGGTCCTCTTCCCGGATATATTCGACCAGGCGGCCGTTTTCGCTCACCGCGCAGCCTTCCTCAAGCACCCATATTTTCCGGTCCATCACAGTGTCTCCAGCGGCTGAAGCTTTCCGTCCGCCCCGGTTCCATACAGCTGTGTCCGCACCGTCAGGATCCGCGGGTCGTCCGTGATTCCCGCCTCTTCCTTCAGTGCGGCGATCAGCATGTTCGGCTTGCACGCTTCCCTTTCCGTCAGCGCCAGCACGGCCCGGATCGTGTTTCCCTCAGCTTTCAGCTGATAAATCAGCGGCCTGATGTCGCATTCCTTCAGTCCCGTTTTCGTTTTCCGCATCGCCGGCACGATATCCCTGGCCAGCAGCCCGGGAATTGCCCGGATCAGGGTTTCCGCCGTACCGTCCCCGTACACCGTCAGGTCGTAGGAGGCCGCTGTCAGCAGCGCCATCATGGCCGGATGCCGGTCTTCCACAAGCCTGGCTTCGGAGATCTGCATTTCAGGCGGCATGGCGCGGTTCATCCGCTCGATGAATTCCTGCGCCGTGACCTCCCCGGCCATCCCCACGTCCATGATCTCGCGCTTTCCGCTGGCGCCGGTGCTCAGCGCGGAGGCGAAGGAAACCAGGATGTGCGGATTGAACCCGGCGGAATAAGCCACCGGCAGATCGCTTCTGCGCAGGCCCCGCTGCACCGCCCGCTGGATATCCAGATGGCCGATATGACGGATGCGCTCTCCTTTTTCAAACACCGCTACGATTCGCAAAGCCGCACACCCCCTTCCACGTCTGCAGGCCGCAGCCGTTGCAGCCCAGGCGGCAGTCTTTGGTCGTCAGCGCCTTTTCGCTTTTCTCCTTTTCTCGCCACAGGAATTCCTTGCTCACCCCACTGTCGATGTGGTCCCAGGGAAGAATCTCGTCCTTCTCCCGCTTCCGGTTCGCGTAGAACGCCGGATCCAGGCCGTTTTCCCGGAAAGCGTCCATCCAGCGGTCAAAATGGAACTGATCGTTCCATCCGTCCAGAATGCATCCCTTCTGCCAGGCGGTCAGCAGCACCTTTCCCATCCGGCGGTCTCCCCGGGCAAAGCAGGCCTCCAGGAAGCTCAGATGCGGTTCGTGCCAGTTGAACTTGACCCCCTTGATCGACAGAATCTGCTTCAGGTATTCCTGCTTTTCCTGCACCTGGGGGATGGTGTCCTGCGCTTCCCACTGGAACGGCGTAAACGGCTTTGGCACGAACGTGCTGGCGCTGACGGTGACCCGCAACCCCTTCATCCGCTTCTCCTTCGGCAGCCGGAAATACTCGTTTACCACCTTCCGTGCCAGATCGGCGATTCCGTCCAGGTCTTCCCGGGTTTCGGTCGGAAGGCCGTCCATGAAATAAAGCTTGACGCTGCTCCATCCGCCCTCGAATGCGTCCCGGACTTTCTCGAGCAGGTCTTCCTCCGTAACGCCCTTGTTGATCACGTCCCGCAGCCGCTGGGTGCCAGCCTCCGGCGCGAAGGTCAGGCTGCTCTTCTTGACCTGCTGGGTCTCCTCGAGGCTCTCCTTCAGCACGCTGTCGATCCGCAGACTCGGCAGGGAAATGGAAACCCGCTTGTCCTTCAGCCGTTTCATCAGTTCCCGGATCAGCTCCGGCAGGCAGCTGTAGTCTCCGCTGGAAAGGCTGCTCAGGCTGATCTCCTCGTATCCCGTGGCGGAAACCAGCTTCTCGGCCAGGGAAATCAGCGTTTCCATGCTTCTCTCCCGCACGGGGCGGTACAGAATCCCGGCCTGGCAGAAGCGGCACCCCCGGGTGCAGCCCCGCATGATTTCCAGCATGATCCGGTCAAAAACCACTTCCGTATAGGGCACCGGAATCTCTTCCGGATAATAGGTGTCGTTCAGATCCGGCACCACCCGCTTCCGAACCACGGGCGGTACCTCCGCGTCCTTCGGCGTGACCGCCGCGATCGTCCCGTCCTCATGATATTCCACCGTATACAGGGAGGGAACGTATACGCCTTCCAGCCTGGAAAGCTCCCGAAGGCATTCCTCCCGGGTCAGTCCCTCCTGTTTCCTGCGCAGAATCACCCGGTTCAGTTCGGTCATCACGTCTTCCCCGTCGCCGATCATGAAGGCCTCGATGATGTCCGCCAGGGGTTCCGGATTGAACGCGCAGGGTCCGCCGGCCACGACGATCGGATCCTCTTCCCCCCTGTCGCGGCTCAGCACCGGCACACCGCCCATTTTCAGCATCGCCGGAATGTTGCTGTAGCTCATCTCATACTGCAGCGTGAACCCGACCACTTCGAAATCCCGCAGAGGATGCCGGCTTTCCATGGAAAACAGCGGAATATTCTCCCGTTCCATCTGCTCCATCATATCCACCCAGGGCATGAAGAACCGCTCGCACAGGCTCCACTCCTCCCGGTTGATCAGCCCGTACAGAATCTTCAGCCCCAGGTGGCTCATGCCGATTTCATAGGTGTCCGGAAAGCAGAAGCCGAAGTGCAGCGGGCACTGATCCCAGGCTTTGACAGCCGTGTTCATCTCTCCGCCGGTGTAGCGCGGCGCTTTCTGTACAAACTCCAGAACACCTTCGATTTTTTCGTTCAGTTCCATGTAATCTTCTCTCTCAATTCTCACTTTTCCGGTTCCGGCGGCGTCCAGTAAGGCTGCTGATAATAGTCCGTGAAGCAGTACGTTACCAGACTCCGGTCTGCTTTGACCGCGATATTCGCGATTTCCGGCTCCGCGCCCAGCGTGAAGGAATCTCCCAGCCGGTAGCTGTCCAGATAGCTTCCCTCGTAGTCGAAGTAGTCGCAGATGGGCTGGATTGTGTCTCCCTCGCCGATGGCGATCAGGGTCTTCGCCTGTACGCCCGGATCGCTGCCGCTGTAGACTGTTTCCGCGCCGGCGATATAGCCGTAGGGCCGCTCGTGGTCGAAGTTCAGAATCAGATTCACCCGCTGCCCGTTCAGCAGCGCCGGCACATAGCCGGAGATCAGGTATTCGTCACCGTTTTCCACGGTTCCCAGATAATAGTATGCTACCAGATGCCGGTCGATGGAGAGCCAGGTTCCGTCATATCCGCTCACCAGATCGTTGCCCTCCAGCACGAAATCGTTGTCGGTTCCCAGATCGACGTAGCCTTCTCCGTCGTCGATAAAGACGTTCCGCATCAGGCTCTCCACCTGGCTCCATTGCGCGCTGTCCAGCGTGATCCTTCCGTTCTTCCACACCAGCGTGTTCGCGTCAAAATGGTTATCCGCGATATAGGCAGCTGCCTTATCGGCCGTCATGCTTCTTCCCGAGAAGAGCCCGGACAGGCTGCCGAGGCTGTCAGATCCACCGCCGAACAGGCCTTCCAGCAGATCCGTCATGCTGTCCTGGGAGGAGGCGACGCCCCCGGTGTAGCTGCCGTTGCCCAGCAGGCTGCCGAGCAGGCTCGGCATTCCGCTGTTCGTGGATCCGTAATAGCCGGACATCGAACCGCCCGCGGCCTGCCCGGAGATTTCCAGGCTGGCGAATTCCTGAATACAGCGCGTGTATTCTTCGTCCATGCCGATCGCCTGATAGGTGGAAACCATCTGATTGACTTTCCCCGTCCGCTTGTAGGGGAAATAGATGCTCAGACCGTAGGCGTTGCTCATTCCGCCGCCGGTCCGGTTGTATTTGATAGCTCCCTGCAGCGCTTCTGCCAGTTCCTTGCCTTCGCTGGTTCCGAGATTCTTCGCGAAATGCACCAGGTCCACCTGATCGATTTTTGAGCTCTGGGCAAATTCCCGCGTTTTGCCCCGGGCGCTGGAGACGGTCTTGTACTGGTTGTTCTGAATCAGATCGTTGGTCTGAACGCTGAAGTCCTTCAGCTCCTTCGGCACCGTGGTTTCCAGCTCCGCCAGGTCCACCACGGACAGCGTCGTCGCCTGCCCCCGGCACTGCCGGTCGCACACCGCCACGAAATCGTCCGCGATCAGCTTGCCGATCTCCGTGGTTTTCATGCTGGGATTCTCTCCCAGCTTAGTGAGCCAGTTGGTGTAGTACCATCCGACGCCGGGCTCGGTCTCCTCGCTGGCGATCAGATAATCGGCATACTGGCTGAGCATCAGGGCGTTTTCGACGGTGGCCATCAGGCATGCGTCGAAACCGATGAAGTCGAAGGTGACGCCCGCGTTTTTCAGGGCCGTATTGATTCCTGCCAGCGTCATCGAGCTGCCGCTTCCGTACCGCTCGTCATAGCCGTATCCGGTTACGGAGCCGCCGCCGTGATCCCAGAAGATCAATGCCATCCGGTTGGCCGAATAGTATTTCTTCCCGTATTTGATGAAGGTTTCCAGAGTATCCGGGCTGGTCATGGAAGCGGTTCCCATGTTCTTCTCGAGGCAGTACAGGCCGCCGTTCCGGATTTCGTAAATCTGGTTGGCCGTACTGCTGACGACGTCGTTCCGCCATCTTTTGCAGCCGCCGGTGTAGATGACCAGGCTGACGTTGTCCCCGAGGTCAGCTTTCGCCATTTCCTTCAGGTCCGCCGTTCCCATTCCGTTCTGGCTCTCCAGGTCGGTGCCGCACATATACACCAGAATGGTCATCTTATCCTTTTTTCCGCCGAGGATCTCCGTCCGCTTCGCTCTTGCGCCCGAGGCCACGCTCTCGTCCGGCTTGCTCCCGGAGGAAGCACCCGCCAGGACGGAGGAAGCGTTCTGACTTGAAGAGGAGGTCTGACCGGAAGAACCGGACATCATACCGCTGAACAACGATCCCAGGGACGAGCCGCTCTGCGTCGATCCGGATCCGCCGGTAAGCGCTGAGAAGACGGAGCCGCTGTCATAGACGGATCCGCTGCCCGAACCCAGCAGCGAACTCAGCAGGTTGCTCAGATCCATACCGGAATCCTGACCGGATGACGTTCCGCTGTTTCCGGTCTGAACCGTCTGCGACGTGGATACCGGCAGCGCGGTATTGCTTCCGCCGTCAAAAAGTCCCGTCAGCTTTCCGCCGCCCAGCAGCACCACCAGCGCCACAACGATCAGGATGAGCTTTCCGCCGCAGCCGGAGCCGCTGCCCCGCTGTACCGTGGAGCTCTGCCGCGCCTGCTGTGCCGCCGGCCGCTGTACCGTGGACGCGGGCCGCTGTGCGGAAGTGGATGCCGGCCGCTGCGAGAAGGATCCGGGCCGCTGCGTCTGCTGACCCTGCTGCGTGAAGGAACCCGGCCGCTGCACAGGCCTTTGCGTTCCCTGTGAAGCGGAGGCGGGACGCTGCGGCGCGGAGGACGCCGGCCGCTGTACAGGCCGGGGCGTCCCCTGCGCGGAAGACACCGGCCGCTGCTGCGCCTGCTGGGCCTGCTGTTCCCTGCGTGATTCGTAGTTTCCGGTGTTGTTCACCGGGCCGGTACCCAGCCCTTCGCCTTTCTTCTCGACGCTGGCACTGCCCTCAACAACGCGTTTTTCCCTGGCTCTCGGTTTTTTTTGCTGATCCATGCTGTTTCACTCCTCCTGATTTTCTGGTTCTGCCGCTTCCTGTTCCGGCACAGGAAGCGGAGGAAGATCCTCCAGGGTTCTCAGTCCGAAATGGCTCAGAAAGGTATCCGTCGTTCCGAACAGGATCGGTCTGCCGATGGTATCTTTCCGCCCGGTTTCCCGGATTAATCCCTTGTTCATCAGGGATTGGATGCTGTAATCACATTTCACGCCGCGGATCTGTTCCACCTCGGCTCTGGTCACCGGCTGTTTGTACGCCACGACCGCCAGCGTTTCCATCGCGGCCTGGCTCAGACTCTGCTGCTGCACCGGCTGCAGCAGGCGGACGACATCATTCGCGTAAATAGCCCGGGTCGCGAGCTGCGCTTTGGAGCCGAACAGCTTCAGCGCGAATCCGCGCTGCTGAAAATCGTAGGTGTCCCGCAGGCGGATTAACGCGCTGACCGTCTCGTGTTCGCTGATCCCCAGCGCCTTCGCCAGATCCCTGATTTCCACGGCGTCCCCGGCCACGAAGAGGATGGCCTCGATCCGGCCTTCCGTGTTGCCTTCCTGCCCGCCGTCCTCCCAGTCTTTTTTATCCGGGACACTCATGGCTCCATCCCTTCCTTCCGCGTCTTCTTCCGCCGCGCTGGTTCCGTTTCCTCCTCAAAAGGTTCCGGCTTCGCGCGGCCGTAGATCAGATCGATGCTGCCGTATGTTTCGTTCTGAATCAGGTGCATCCGTCCGAGGCGCAGCAGCTCCAGCACCGCCAGGAAATACGTGACCACTTCCTCCCGCGTCGCGGTATCTGAAAACGCCTCCTCGAAGCGGATCCTCTTCTTTCTGCGGATGCGCTGAATCAGCGTCAGCATGCATTCCTGCACCGTGTGCTGATCCCGGCGGAATTCCCGCGGCCGGTAATGATTGCTCTCGGGATCCTCCTCCGGATCCGGCATCCGGGCTTTAATCCGGAGAAACGCCTGCACCAGCCCTTCCAGGGTGAGTCCGGTCAGTTCGATCTCCGGCGGCGGCAGCGGATACTCCTCGGGAAGCTTCGTAAACAGCTCCGCCGCTGCTTTTTCAAACCGCTTCATATTGTCCGCTGTCTCCCGGAACTGCCTGTATTCCTCCAGGCGGCGGATCAGCGCTTCCTCCGGATCCTCCTCTCCCTCCTCCACGGGGGGCGGCTTCGGCAGCATGGCCCGGCTCTTGATCTCCAGCAGGGTCGCCGCCATCACCAGGAAATCGCTGGCCTCCTCCATGTTCAGGTCTTCCGCTCCGCGGACCAGCGACAGGTACTGATCCGTGATATCGCTGACGAAGATGTCCCGGATATCGATCTTCTGGTGATCGATCAGCGTCAGCAGCAGGTCCAGCGGGCCGTCAAAGTCCTTGAGTTTAAACTGATAGGGTACCATGTAAGCCTCTGTTTCCTTCGTTTATATCAGCAGCGCGAACAGATTGGAGACGGCGCCGAAGACGGCTCCGTTTACCGTGGTCAGGAATCCGCTGAGCAGCCCGGAGATGCAGACGACGAGAAAGACCGTATGAATGATCTGCATCGTCTGTGGGTTCATCGCCAGCCTGCCGCGGAAGACGAATTCGTCCACGAAGCGGTATCCGTCCAGCGGGGGAACCGGAATCAGGTTGAAAATGGCCAGGCCCAGGTTCATCTGCGCCAGCATCAGAAACAGCCGTTGCACGTACATCAGCACGGTGGACGAGCTGTAATCCGCCCACGCGGCGTAATCGCCGCCGTATACCGCGTTGGCCGGATTGTAATGATAGATATCCAGGAACATGCTTTTTCTTTCCGTTTGGGCGGCATAGCTGATCAGATCCGGCTGCCAGATCGCCTTCGCCAGCAGTGCGGAAATCAGCATGCTCAGCAGGAACAGCGCCAGGTTCACCATGATGCCCGCCAGGGAAACCAGAATGTAATCCCGCCTGTAGTTCCTGAAATTCCGGGGATTGATCGGCACCGGCTTCGCCCAGCCCACACGCAGAAAGACCATGCAGAGGGTTCCCAGCGGATCCAGGTGCTTCCGCGGATCCAGGGTCAGCCGGCCCAGCCATTTTGCTGTCGCGTCTCCGCACCGGAGAGCCATGGCGCCGTGGGCCACCTCATGCAGAATCAGACTGAGCAGGATGCACACCGCCATGTATACGAAGGTGATCAGCGTTCCGGCCGGGTCGCTCCGCAGCTGAGAAAAAAAGCCCGTGATATTGGAAAAAATACCCATTGCCCTTCCTGTTCCTTTCCTTATTGTCCGGCTCTCCGCAGGAATGTTTCCTCGTCGATGACCTCGATGCCCAGGGCCTGCGCCTTGGTCAGCTTGCTGCCGGCGGCCTCACCGGCCACGACGAAGGCGGTTTTTTTGCTCACGGAGCCCGCCGCGTTTCCGCCCTGCGCACGGATCAGGTCCTCCGCTTCCTTTCTGCTCAGATGCGGAAGCGTCCCGGTTACCACGACGGACATCCCGGAGAAGGCGCCTTCCGTTTTTCCCTCTGTTTCCCGGGGCTGTACGCCGGCCTGCAGAAGCTGACCGATCATATCCCGGTTCTCATGGAAGCTGAAGAACTCGATCACGCTGCCAGCCACGATCTCTCCGATGTCCGGCAGGGCGAGAAGCGCCTCCTGATCCGCGTTCCGCAGCCGTTCCAGGCTGCCGAAGGCGTTGGCCAGGTCTCTGGCCGTCTTCCGGCCCACGTTCGGAATCCCCAGTGCGAAAAGGAACGCGTCCAGATCGCAGTGCTTGCTTTTTTCGATGGCGTCGTAGAGGTTTGTCGCCTTTTTCTCTTTGAAGCCCTCCAGGGAGAGCAGATCCATCGGCGTCAGCCGGTAAAGGTCGGCCGCTTCCCGTACACCCAGCTGGTCGTACATCAGGCCGGCCGTTTTCTCGCTGAGACCGTCGATGTCCATGGCGTCCCTTCCGGCGAAATGGCTGATCCGCGCCACCGCCTGCGGTTTGCAGGTTTTCCGGTTCATGCAGAACAGATGCGCCCCCCGCTGAATCAGGGGTTCGCCGCAGGCCGGACACACCTCCGGCGTCAGGATCGGTTCCTCGTCCGCTCCGGCCTCGCCGGCCCGGCCCATGATTTCCGGAATCACGTCGTTGCTCCGGCGGATCCATACGTTGCACCCCAGCCGCAGATCCTTCCGCACGATATCCCCCGGATTGTTCAGCGTCGCTTTCCGCACCGTGACCCCGTAAAAATCCACAGGCTCCACATGGGCGAGCGGCGTCAGCTTTCCGGTCCGCCCCAGCTCCCAGGTAACCCGGTTCAGCCGCGTGACGCATTCTTCCGCTTCGAATTTATAGGCCACCGCCCAGCGGGGAAATTTCTCGGTGTATCCCATCTGTTCCCGCAGGCTGTAATCCCCGACCTTGATCACCACGCCGTCGATCAGCCAGTCCAGGGAAGACCGCTCGGCTTCCACGTCCCGGATGCAGCGCTCCAGCTCCTCCCGGCCCCTGCCGGACCCCAGGAACGGGCTCACTTGAAATCCGTTATCCCGCAGAAACTGCAGCATCTCCGGCTGGCTGGAATACGGCGGTTCATGAATGGTGCCCACCTGGTAGAAAAACGCGTCCAGATGGCGGGAAGCCGTCACGGCCGGATCCAGGTTCCGCAGTGCTCCCGCCGCGGCGTTCCGCGCGTTTTTCAGAGGTTCCTTCGCGGTTTCGTTATATTTTTTCAGCGTGCTGAGCCGCATGATGCATTCGCCCTGCACCTCCAGCAGCCCCTTGTACGGAATCTCCCGAGGAACCGTGTGAATGGTTCTGGCCTGGGCCAGAATTCCTTCGCCGGTGACTCCGTTTCCGCGGGTGGCAGCCTGAACCAGCTTCCCGTCCTGATACGTCAGGTTCAGCGTCAGCCCGTCAAATTTGTATTCCACGTAGTACTGCAGATCCGTCGTCCCTGCCAGTTTCTCGGTTCTCGCGATCCAGGCGTCCAGCTGCTCCAGGCTCTGCACCTTGTCCATGGACCAGAGCCGGGTCAGATGCCGGTGCTCCTCGAACCCTTTCAGCGGCTCCCCGCCCACCGTCCTTGTGGGGGAATCCTCCAGAACGATCCCGGTTTCCGCCTCCAGCGCCTTCAGCTCGTCGTACAGCTGATCCCACTGCATGTCAGAGATCTCCGGATTGTCCAGCACGTAATAGGCGTAGGACGTTTCCTTCAGCCGGTCGACCAGCTCCCGCATCCGCTTCTCTTTTTCGTTCACGGAATCAGCCCTCCATTTTCACAATCGGCGCGATCGCCAGGCTGAACTCGCGGAGATCTCCCTGGCTGAATACAATGGTGATCAGCGTGTCGGCGCCGCTCCCGCTCAGCTGAACGACGCGGCCCTCCCCGTATTTTCTGTGCATCACGCGGTCTCCGGGCTGGAACAGGCGGTTCACGGAATCCCCTGCCGTTTCCCGGGCCTTGCTGGGCACAAATCCCCTGCTGACGCCCGGAATCTGTTCCAGACTTTTCCCCTTCAGCGTCAGCTTCGGCGTCCCCAGCGGCCTGGATGAAGGGGCAGCCGTGCTCTTTTCTCCAAAGCGGGGAGCAGGCCTTTCTGTACGATATCCGGAATCGGAATACCGGGGTGCCCCGTATCCGCTCCCGGTTCTCTTCCAGCCGTCCCGGCGGTCCGAACCGCCCGACCGCTCATACACGATCAGCCGAGCGGGGATTTCCTTCAGGAAGCGGCTGGGGGCGTTATTGCTCAGCTGGTTATAGAGCATCCGCACGTTCGCCCTGGACAGATACAGGCGTTTTCTGGCCCGGGTGATTCCCACGTACATCAGCCGTCTTTCCTCTTCCAGGCGGTCGTCGTCGTCCAGGCTGCGGCTTCCGGGGAAAATCCCCTCTTCCATGCCGATGATAAACACGTTGTTGAATTCCAGCCCCTTGGCGGAATGCAGGGTCATCAGCGTCACGTAGTCCCGCTCGTCCGCCTCCCGGTCCAGATCCGTCACCAGCGCCACGTTTTCCAGGTAGCTCTCCAGCGTGGGCTGTTCGCTTCTCTTTGCGAATTCGTTCACCGCGCCGCGGAATTCACGGATATTCTCGATCCGGTTTTTCGCTTCGTCGGTTCCTTCCTTCTCGTACTGGGCTTCCAGCCCCGTTTTCTCAATCAGGGCGTCCACGAACGAAACCAGATCCATGCTGTCCTTCATGGCGGACAGGGATGTCATCAGCAGAAAGAACTCCGTCACGCTCTTCTTCGCCCTGGAGCCGAGGCTTTCCGGCAGATCGACCAGGGCACTGTACAGAGGCATGTCGTTCTCCGCGGCGTGCGCTGCCAGGGCTTCCGCCGTGCTGTCCCCGATGGACCGTTTCGGAACGTTGAGAATGCGCCGCAGGCTCAGATCGTCCGACGGGTTCACCATCACGCGGAGATAGCCGAGGATGTCCTTGATTTCTTTCCGTTCATAGAACTTCTGACCGCCGAAAATCTTGTAGGCGATTCCGGAGCGCATCAGCATTTCTTCCTGCACGCGGCTCTGGGCGTTCGTCCGGTAGAGCACGGCGATATCGCCGAGCTTTTCCCCTTCACGGCGCAGGTTCAGGATGCTTTCCGACGTCCAGGCCGCTTCGTCCTGCTCGTCCCGCGCGCAGAACACATG
The DNA here is from genome assembly GCA_946413245.1 of uncultured Clostridia bacterium. Lineage (GTDB taxonomy): Bacteria > Bacillota > Clostridia > Christensenellales > Aristaeellaceae > Aristaeella. The sequence goes on along the minus strand of CAMKJS010000008.1, from coordinate 15,439 downwards.
AATTTTTTCGCCTGGGAGCTCCTCCGTCCACAGCTTTTTGTCCTTCCGGCCGGCGTTGTTGGCAATCACCTGGTTCGCCGCGTCCAGAATGTTGGAGGTGCTCCGGTAATTCTGCTCCAGCTTGATGACCACCGCGTCCGGATAATCCTTCTCGAAATCCAGGATGTTCCGGATATCCGCTCCCCGCCAGCCGTAGATGCTCTGATCGTCGTCGCCCACCACGCACAGGTTGCGACTTTCCGCGGTCAGCAGCCGCACCAGCTCGTACTGCGCCTTGTTCGTATCCTGATATTCGTCCACCATCACGTACCGGAACCGCTTCCGGTAGGCTTCCAGCACGGGAGGATGGTCCGCCAGCAGCTCCAGCGTCCGGATCAGCAGATCGTCGAAATCCAGCGCGTTCATCGCCTTCAGCCGCTTCTCGTACTCCGTCATCACGTCGTGAATCAGCGAGGAACGCCGGTCCCGCAGGGTTTTCATAAACCATTCGTCCGGCGTCAGCAGCTTGTTTTTCGCGTCGCTGAGCTTGCTTTTGATTTCGCGGGGCGGCAGATACTTGTCGTCGATATTCAGCTTTTTCAGAATGTCCTTCAGCAGGCTCATCTGGTCATCGTCATCGTAAATCACAAAAGAGCGTGTATATCCGAGTTTCTCAATATCCCGCCGCAGAATCCGCGCGCAGGTCGAATGAAAGGTACTGATCCAGGCTTCCTCGGCCTGTTCTTCCCCGATCATTTTCACCACGCGTTCCTTCATTTCCCGCGCCGCCTTATTGGTAAAGGTCAGCGCCAGCACCGACCACGCCGGAACGCCGTGATCCAGGAGATTGGCCAGGCGGTAGGTCAGCGCCCGGGTTTTTCCGCTTCCCGCCCCGGCCAGAATCAGCACGGGCCCTTCCAGCGTTTCGGCCGCCTTTCGCTGTTCGGGATTCAGTTTCGTCAGATCCATTTTATTTCCCCATTCAGGGCCTCTCCGCCCGTTCCTCTTCCGCCGCTTCCATCGCGTCCAGCACCCGGTTGTATCCGTCCGCCCCGTAGGACAGGGCACGGTTGACCCTGGAAATGGTCGCGCTGGATGCCCCGGTAACCTCCTCGATCTTCTGATAGGTTTCCTTTTTCCGCAGCAGCCAGGCAACTTCCAGGCGCTGACTGATGCTCTTCAGCTCCGGAATCGTGCAGAGGTCCTCAAAAAAGCGGTAAGCTGTCTCTTCATTATCCAGCAGCAGGATCGCTTTCATTAATCTGTCCATCTGCCCGTTCTTCACCTTGGGTTCAAACATACCGATCCCTCCCGCTTCTTTCGCGCTTTACTTCGCGACATAAATCATACCACAAAACCCGCCGAAAAAAAAGTGCTATTCACCGACTGGTAAACTGCTCAAAAATGCCCATGGCACCGATCGGTGCCATGGGCGCTGAATGCTTTTGGTTCAGCCTTTTTTCACAGCTGAACTGTCTTTCTTTTTCGCGTTGTGCTTTTCCCGGTTGCTCAGCACCACGCTCTGCAGCACGATGAAGAACAGCAGCATCGCGCCGGTGGTAATGCTCTGCCACCAGGGATCCTTCAGACCGCTGGTCACCACGATCTTTTTGATGGTGGTCAGGGTCAGCGTGCCGAAGAAGGTGCCGATGATATTGCCGACGCCGCCGGTCAGCAGCGTGCCGCCGATGATGGAGCTGGCGATGGCGTTCATCTCCGCGCCGGCCGCGTTGGTGGCGTTTCCGGCACCGGTATGCATCATGAACACGAAACCGGCGATTCCGCTGAGCAGTCCGCTGATGACGAAGGTCATAAAACGGGTCCGTTTCACGTTGATGCCCAGCATCAGCGCGCTCTGCTGATTGCCGCCCAGCGCGTAGAAGTTACGGCCCAGCCGGGTGTATTTCAGAATCAGGAACACGACGACCACGCACAGCAGCGCGACCAGCACGCCCAGTTCGATCCGCCCCGGGATCAGATTGCCGTTTTTGGCAATATATCCCAGCCACGGAATTTCGATCTTGACAGCCCGCAGCGCGTTCAGCCCTTCATGGGCAAGCTTCTGGGGATTGACGGAAAGGATCGTCGTCATGCCGCGGGCAAAGAACATGCCCGCCAGCGTGACGATGAAGGGCTGGATTTCCAGGTAGCTGACCAGCAGGCCGTGAACCACGCCGAAGGCCAGGCCGATGCCCAGCGCGAGCAGCATCGCGACGAACATGTTTCCGTCGTTGTTCAGATACAGTACACAGCTCATCACCACCAGGGAGGTGACGCCGCCGACGCTGATGTCGATTCCGCCGCCGATCATGACTACGGTCAGGCCGCAGGCCACGATGATCAGCGCCGCATTGTCGTTCAGCAGGTCAAAGATCTGCTGCGGCCGGAGGAATCCGCCGCCCAGCAGCAGCATCGCCAGTGCGTACATCGCGAAGAAAATGCAGATCGTGATGGTCATCAGCAGCTGGGTATCCGTTAATGGTTCCCTGCGTTTCTGCGGGAGGGATGCGTTCTTCACAGTCATCAGACTCCCTCCTTCGCGCCTGCGCGGCGAAGACCTGCGCCGCGGAGATTCCCCATTTTCTTCGTAAACCAGCGCTTCACCACCGGCGAACCGATCACGACCAGCAGGATGATCACGATGGCCTTATAGGCTTTCACGTCCGTGGAGGAAACTTTCATGGCGTACAGCGTGGTAGTCAGCATCTGAATCACGTAGGCACCGAGAATGGAACCGCTGATCCTGAATTTGCCGCCGCCCAGGTTGTTTCCGCCGATCGCGACCGCGAGGATCGTGTCCATTTCAATGTCCAGCAGCAGGGTCTCGTGGTTGATCAGCTGCAGCCGGCAAACGCCGATGCATCCGGCGACCGAAACGCAGACGCCCAGGAGAATAAAGCTCAGCAGCTTGATCATCGTCGTATTGATGCCGTTCAGCCTCGCGGCGCTCTGATTGATACCGACTGCCTGCGTGTACAGCCGCAGGGTGGTAAACCGGAAGAGCAGATTAAACAGGATGACCATCACCGCGACGATAATCACCGGCGTGGGGATCGGGACGCCCGGAATAAAGCTTCCGATCGCGCTGGTAATGGGACTGCTGATCGTCGGCGTGGCGCCGCCGTTGATCCAGTAAGCAATGGAGCGCCCGCAGGTATACAGGATCAGCGTCGCGATCATCGGCTGGATTCTGAATACGGAAACCAGCATACCGTTGAACGATCCGAAAATCATCGCCACCACGCAGCAGGCCAGGAAGGCCAGAATCACGGTAAGGCCGTTGACGTCTGCCGCGCCGCGGACGATCTTGACGAACACGCTGCCGGCGATGGCCGCCGCCGCGCCCACGGAGATGTCCTGGCCGCCGCAGGCTGCAGTCACCAGCGTCATTCCGATCGCCAGCACCGCCAGTTCGCTGGCGCCGTTGATAATGCTGATCAGGTTGCCGGCCAGCACCGTGTTCCCGGTGTTGTTCAGCTTGGTTTCGATGCTGAAGAAGCTGGGATCGCGGATCAGATTGAAAACGATCAGGAGGCCGAAGGCGATCAGCGGAATCATCAGCTGACCGATGTTGCCGCTTTTCTTCATGGCTTTCTTCATTTCGCTCACGATGCCTCACCTCCCGCGATGGTTTTCATGACCTGGGTCTGCGTCAGCTGATCTCCGGTCAGTTCGCCGACGATGTTCCGGTCTCTCATGACGATCAGCCGGCTGCAGGTCCGGAGCATTTCCTCGATCTCGGAGGAGATAAAGGTAACGCTCACGTTTTCTTCCGCCAGCTTCAGCACCAGCTTCTGGATCTCCAGTTTGGTGCCGATGTCGATGCCGCGGGTCGGTTCGTCCAGAATCAGGTAATCCGGATGCGTCAGCAGCCACCGGGCCAGAATCACCTTCTGCTGGTTGCCGCCGGAAAGGCTGCCCACCAGCGTGTCCTTGCTGGCTGTCTTGATGCTCAGCGCGCTGATATACTCATCCGCGAATTTTTCCATATCGGCCCGGCTCAGGGGTTTGAAGAAGCCCTTCATCACCTGCAGCGCGAGAATGATGTTTTCCCGCACGCTCAGGTCGGCCACAATACCGTCGCGTTTCCGGTCCTCCGGCAGATAGCCGATTCCGTTCTTCATGGCTTCGTACGGCTTGGTGATATGAACGCTCTTTCCGTTCATCTTCACCTTGCCGCCGGTCACCTTGTCCGCGCCGAAAATCGCGCGGACGCTCTCGCTGCGTCCGGATCCGAGCAGGCCGGTGAAGCCGTTCACTTCTCCCTTGTGAATCCGGAAATCGAAGGCTTTGCTCGCCTCAGAAGAAAGGTTCTCTGCCTCGTAGGTGACCTCCGCGGCGCTCTTGTCCTTCCGCTCGAATCCGGACATGTTGTTCAGCTCGTCCAGATCCTTGCCCATCATCAGGGAAACCAGCTGCACCTGCGGCAGATCCTCGATCACGTATTCGCCCACCAGCTCCCCGTTCCGCAGCACGGTGATCCGGTCGCAAACCTCATACACCTGCTCCAGGAAGTGGGTCACGAAGATGATGCCGACTCCCCTGCTCTTCAGGTCCCGCATCAGGCTGAACAGCATCTGCACTTCCTTGTCGTCCAGGGATGACGTAGGCTCGTCCAGGATCAGCACTTTGCAGTTCATGTCCACTGCCCGGGCAATGGCCACCATCTGCTGCACCGCCAGGGAGCAGCTGGCCAGCTGCTGTTTCGGCCTGGCCGGAATGTTCAGGGTCGACAGAATCTCTCCGGCCTTTTTCTCGTAGTCCTTCCGCTTCACCAGCAGTCCTTCTCCGCGGCCGATATACATGTTTTCCGCCACGGTCAGGTTCGGACACAGGGTAATCTCCTGATACACCGTGGCGATACCCGCGTTCTGGGCATCCTGCGGGGAATGGATATGCGCTTCCCCCTCCACGCCGTCAATCCAGATGGTACCGGCGTCCTTTCCGTAAACGCCGGTCAGCACCTTGATCAGCGTGGATTTTCCTGCGCCATTCTCCCCCATCAGCGCGTGGATTTCGCCTTTTCTCAGCGTAAAATCCACTTTATTCAAGGCTCTGACGCCCGGGAACTGTTTGCTGATCCCGCGCATGGTCAAAACCGTCTCATTCGGCATGCCTGCATGCTCCCTTCAAATCTTGATCCGGAAGAATCTCCCGATGAAAACTGTTAAGGAAAAGGCGCGGTATGAACCGCGGAACTGAATCCACAGGCTCACACCGCGCCATGCTGATTACTCCTGAGTATCGTCTGCGTACTGATTAATCTTCGCCCAGGCCGTAGGTCGCGATGTCGTCATCCGTGATCGTAGCGGCATCGAAGCCCTTTTCCTCGTTGATGATCTTCTTCACGTCGGAGGTCTTCACGCCCTTGATCAGGTCGCTGATGATCTGCGCCTGGAAGGGGCTGCACTGTCCGTCGTAGTTCCAGTTGCCGGCCTTCAGTTCTTTCAGAGCCCACTTGTTGCAGTCGAAGCCCATGACGATGACGTCGCCGTTCACGCCGTGGGTGATGCCGTGCTCGTCCAGAGCCGCAACGGCGCCCTTGGCCATACCGTCGTTCTCTGCATAGATGACGTTGAAGGCTTCACCGCTGTTGATGACGGCTTCCACGATGTTCTTGGCTTCCGCTTCGTCCCAGGTCGCGGTCTGCTGAGCAACCTTCACCATGGTGCCCGCTTCGAACTGAGCGTCCAGAGCGCCGGTACGGCCGATCTGAGCGTCGCTGCCCATCGCGCCCTGAATGTGGATGACTTTGTACTCCGGCAGATTCTGAGCCAGCAGCCAGTTCACGGCAGTCTCGCCTTCCTTGGCCATGTCGGAAACGACAGCGGCTTCGTACAGATCTTCGGGAACGTCGATCATACGGTCGAACAGGTAAACCTTGATGCCGGCTTCCTTGGCAGCGGTCAGGACTTCGTCCCAGCCGGTGGTCTCAGCAGCGGAGATCATCAGCACGTCAACGCCGTCGGTGATGAAGCCGCTGGCAGCCTGCAGCTGCTCGTCGTTCTTGATGCTGTAGAAGGTGTTCAGTTCGTAGCCGTTCTCGGCGGTGAACACGGATTCGAAGTCCTTGACGTTCGCGGCACGGTAGCCGGATTCAGACGGGGGATTGTTCACGACGCCGACCTTGATCAGGTCATCCGCGTGGGAGAAGGATACCAGGCTGAGGCACAGCGCCAGAGCCAGCACGAGAGCGAACAGTTTCTTCATAGGGTTATTCCTCCATTTCAATATTTGGCATTTCTGCCTGTTGCCTGTATTATATGGAACAGAGGCAGACATGAAAATACAATGGTTTTCTGTTTTGGTGGGAATTTTTCCGTTTTTTGTATTCTCAGAAGGGAAAAAAGTACATTTTCTTTGGACGCCCGGTTGTTTTTTTCCGTTCAGCCTTCCCGGTTCTGTCTCCGGTATTCGCTCGGGGTCATACCCGTGTTCTTTTTAAACAGGTAGCTGAAATAGTGGGAGTCGTTGTATCCCACCTCTTCCGCGATCTGGGAAGAGCGCATCTCCGTCGCCTCCAGCAGTTCCCTGGCTTTCCCGATCCGCAGAGCGGTCAGGTACTGCGTAAACGTGAGCCCCGTTTCCTGGGCGAATACTGTGGAAAAATGGCTCTGGGACAGATGTACCTGCCCCGCCACGTCCTGAAGCATCAGGTTCGGATTCGCGTAGTTCTGGGACAGATAGGCTCTTGCCTGGCTGATGGCGGAATCGCCGTAGCCGGATACGTTCCGGTTCCGGAAGTCGATGGCCTCCTCCAGCAGCTCAGCCAGCCGCTCAAAGCCGGCGTCGCCCTCCGCGGCCAGAGCCTTGCCGACCATGGCGTCTGAAAGCTCGCTGCGCGGATCTCCCCCGGCGTCCTGGATGATTCTCCGGGCTGCCAGCAGCGCGGCTACGCGTAGGTAGCCCAGCGCCAGGGCCGGGTCCATGGACTGCGTGTATTCCGTCAGGATAGATTCCACGTCCTCCCGGGCGGCATACTGCAGCCGTTCGTACAGCGGGCTCAGCTCCGCCTCGGTCAGCTTCATCTGCCGCCCGGTTTCCTCGTTGGCGCCGATGATGATCCGGCCGGTGTTTTCCTGCTTCCTGGTCTGCAGGTGCCTGGCGTGCCGCGCGGAAGCCATGGAGCGGCGTATCTCATGGAAGTCCGACACCGTTTCCCCGATGGCGATCAGCAGGTTCTTTTCCCGCAGCAGCTCGGGCAGATGGGCCGCAGAGCTGGCGAAGGAATAGGCCCGCTCTTCCGTGTCCTCCGGATTGTCGCCCAGCACGAGGGCCCGCGCGCCTTTGGGCGCGTTGCATACGTATACGCCTCCCCCGCTCATGTCCGCCAGCCCCGACAGAGCTCCCCGGCAGGACAGGCGTTTTTCCCCCTCCGCGTCGAAGGAGATATCGATCACCGTGTAGCAGGCGGCTGTCAGGTTGACTCCCAGCGTCCGCATCTGGCTCAGCAGCGCGTCGTCGTCCTCCGGATCCCCCTCGTCGGTAAACAGGGATGCCAGCAGCTTGTCCCGCAGGAACTGGTTTCCGGAGGACAGCCGGTCCCGCAGCGCGGACAGATGCTCCCGGTCTCTCCGTTTTTCTTCGATCTGCCTTCTGACCCGGTCCAGGGCGCTCTCCAGCTCCTTCGCGGTCACCGGCTTCAGGAGATATTCCTTCACCCCAAGGGTGATGGCCTTCCGGGCGTAGGAGAAGTCGTCGTATCCGGACAGAATGATGGTTTCCACCCACGGCATGGTTCTCTGCACTTCCTCGCAGAGCCGCATGCCGTCCATAAACGGCATCCGGATATCCGTCAGCAGGATATCGGCGTTCAGATCCCGCAGCATGGGCAGAGCCATTTCGCCGTCCGGAGCCTCCCCGACCAGCTGGTATCCCTTCTCTTCCCACGGAAAAGAATTACGCAGGTTTTCCCGGATGGCGATTTCATCGTCCACCAGAAATACTTTCATCTTCATTGATTTCCTCCCTGGTACGGATGGGAATAGTAAAGGAAACTTCCGTTCCGTTCTGATCGGACTGAATGATCAGTCCACGCTGTTTCCGGTAATACAGCCGGATCCGCAGGTCCACGTTGCGCATGCCGAACCCGCCCCCGGCCTCCGCCGCGGACTGCAGGGCCGTCGTATCGTCCGCCAGCATGGCCCGGACTTCGGCCAGCTGTTCCGGCGTCATCCCACGCCCGTTGTCCGCCACGGTGAAAGTCATCATCCGGTTCTGCTGCTTCACGCGCACCGTGATTTTCCCGCCGCCCCGCTTCATTTTGATTCCGTGATACAGCGCGTTTTCGACCAGTGGCTGCAGCAGCAGCTTCAGCATATACACGTCCTTCAGTTCCGGCACCGGCTGCACCTCATAGTCCAGAATATCCCGGTACCGGGTTTTCTGAATGCGCAGATAGGCCGTAACGTGTTTCATCTCCTGCTCCACCGGAATCCAGTCCGCGCCGGAGGACAGGGAGATACGGAAGAAATCGCTCAGGCTTCTGGTCAGCTGTACCACGTCGTCGCTTCTGCCGGATTCCGCCTGCCAGACGATCGTATCCAGCGTGTTATACAGGAAATGCGGATTGATCTGCGCCTGCAGGGTCCGGAGCTCCGCCTTGGTCAGGTGTTCCTGGTTCCTGCGGATCTGGCCGATCTGGGTTTCCAGCCGGTCGGCCATCTGGTTGATGTGCTCGCCCAGCTCCCGCAATTCCATCACGTTCATTTTCTTCACGCGGTCCTGGAAATCTCCGCCCGCGATCCGGCGAACCGTTTCCTCCAGAAAATAAATCGACGCATGGATGGATTCTGTCAGCTGCCTCGTCTCCCGCCTGGTGCGCAGCAGCGCGATGATCAGCAGCAGGATCTCCGCGCCGGCCGCCGTCAGCATGATCGCGCGCAGCTTCCGGCTGGTTTCCGTGGCGTTCTCGATTTCTTCGGTGATAAAAGCATCCAGCATGTCCGCCACAAGGCGCCCGACATCCCGGACTTCGTCCACGATTCGCTCCACCTCGTCGATGGCTTTCCCGGAAGCCATCCCGTCCCGCACCTCCAGTGCGTACCGCTCCAGCGTATCCATGGTTCTTCTGGCCACCGTCAGCTGCAGGTGTCCGTTGCCCTCAGTTTCCGCCAGCAGCGCGTCCAGGGTCCGGTCGGTTTCCTCGATCATGCTGCTTACGCTGCTCTCCTCGAAGGAAAAGCGCCCCGCCGCTACAGAGAAAAGGTCTTCCGCCAGCTTTGTCTCCAGGGTCGGTTTCCGTTCCGCCGCCGCGTCCATGCGGCGGATCATCGCCTGGTATCGGGATGAATATATCATCATGATCAACAGGCCGATCACCACAGGCAGCGCCAGCAGCAGCGCAATGGAACCGACAGAGCGGCGGATCTGCGCGGCGATGCTTCGCAGCTCTCTCCCGCGCATGTCAGAATCCCTCCATGTTCGGATCCTTCGGATCGTCGAAATCCGTAAACATTCCTTCGTCCGGATGGTAGATCTTCTCCAGGGGCTTTCCCTCTTTCAGTTCCTTCACCAGCTTCATCACGGAATTGCCCAGGTTCGGCGTGCACTGCACCACGCAGTTGATCCGCCCGTTCTTCAGGGCTTCAACCGCTTCCTTCTCTCCGTCCACGGTAATAATCAGGATATCCTGCGCCGGTTTGATTCCTTCCTTTTCCAGGATGTCCAGGGCACCCAGCGTCATGCTGTCGTTATGGGAATAGATGACGTCGATCCCGTCCTTCCCGTATTTCTGCAGCAGCGTCTGCATGCACTCCTCGCCCTTGCTCCGGAGGAAATCCCCGCAGATGCTGTCGATCACCTCGAACCGGCTGTCCTCCCCGATCACGTCCATGAATCCGCGCTGCCGGTCCCGCATGGGGGTGGAATCCAGCGTACCGCTGATTTCAGCGATGCGCAGCTTTTCCGCTCCGGTCTCGTCCGCCTTCCGCTTCAGATATTCCCCGGCCCTGCGCCCCTCCGCGTAGAAATCCGCGCCGACGTACGCCGTATACAGGCTTTCGTCGTCGGTCTCGATCATCCGGTCCATCAGGATCACCGGAATCCCGGCCTGCTTCGCTTCCTTCAGCACGTTCTCCCAGCCGGTTTCCACGATCGGGGAAAACACGATCACATCCACCTGATACGCGATGAATGACCGGATAGCGTCAATCTGTTTCTCCTGCTTCTGGTTCGCGTTTTCCATCATCAGGCCATATCCGTAGTCCCTCGCGGCCTGCTCCATGCTGGCGGTATTGGCGATTCTCCAGGAGCTCTCAGCCCCCAGCTGGGAGAAGCCAACGACCACCGCGCCGGTATTCTCCTTTCCCGCGGAATCCGGTTTGCCGGCGCAGCCGGCCAGAACCGCAGCCGTCACAGCCAGCAGCAGCACCAGCAGCAACCTTTTCATACGGCGCCTACTCATTCCGCTCATCCTTCCCGTTTCTCAGTTTTGTGCTATATTATACAGCACAAATACGTTCCGGGCAATTGCTTTTGTCTTGACAAGAACAACCCATTCTTCTAAACTGATTTCATTCATTGCCAGGAGGTGGGTACAGTGTCCCGGATTGATGAAATCTTCGGTACAAACGTATTTAACGACAGGATCATGCGCGAGCGTCTTCCGAAGGAGACCTACCGGGCCCTGCACCATACCATCGACAACGGCCGTCCGCTGGATCCCCAGCTGGCCAGCGTCGTCGCCAACGCCATGAAGGACTGGGCGCTGGAAAAGGGCGTCACCCATTACACCCACTGGTTCCAGCCCCTGAATTCCGTCACCGCGGAGAAGCATGACGCCTTTATTTCGCCTCTGCCCGACGGAAGCATCATCCAGGAGTTCAGCGGAAAGGAACTGGTCCGCGGAGAAGCGGACGCGTCCTCCCTGCCAAACGGCGGCCTCCGCTCCACCTTCGAAGCCCGCGGCTATACGGCCTGGGACCCCACTTCCTATGCGTTTATCAAGGATCATACACTCTGCATTCCGACCGCCTACTGCTCCTGGGGCGGTGAGGCGCTGGACAAGAAAACGCCCCTCCTTCGTTCCATGGAGGCACTCAGCCGGCAGGCCGTGCGGATTCTGCACCTTTTCGGCCGGATGGATGCGGTGCGCGTCATGCCCACCGTCGGCCCGGAGCAGGAGTATTTCCTGATCGACAAGGATCTTTTCGACCGCCGGAGCGACCTGATCTTCGCCGGCCGCACGCTGTTCGGGGCCAAGCCGCCCAAGGGGCAGGAGCTCGGGGATCATTTCTTCGGCACCATCAAGCCCAGGGTGCAGGCTTTCATGCAGGAGCTGAATGAAGAGCTCTGGAAGCTCGGCATTCTGGCGAAAACCGAGCATAACGAAGCGGCGCCTTCCCAGCATGAAATGGCCCCGATCTATTCCATCGTCAATATCGCCTGCGACCACAATCAGCTGACCATGGAGATCATGAAAAAGGTAGCCCGCAGGCATAATCTGGTCTGCCTGCTGGCGGAAAAGCCCTTTGACGGGGTCAACGGCAGCGGCAAGCATAATAACTGGTCCATGTTCACCAACACGGGGTACAACCTGCTGGAGCCAGGGGACAGCCCTCATGAAAGCGCGCAGTTCCTGCTGTTCCTGACTGCCGTCATCAAAGCGGTGGACGATTATCAGGATCTGCTCCGGGCCTCCGTCGCCTCAGCCGGCAACGACCACCGCCTCGGCGGGTTTGAGGCGCCCCCCGCGATCATCAGCATTTTCCTCGGAGACGAGCTCACGGATATCCTGCGGGCCCTGGAGGCCGGCAGCGCATACAACGGCCGTGAAAAGACCGATATGACCATCGGGGTGCACATGCTGCCCAAGTTCCCCCGGGATACCACGGACCGGAACCGCACCTCTCCTTTCGCGTTCACCGGAAACAAGTTTGAGTTCCGTTCCGTCGGCGCCTCCGATTCCATCGCGGACGCCAACGTCGTGCTGAACACCATCGTTGCCGAAAGCCTCCGGTGCTTCGCGGACGAACTGGAGCAGGCCGCTGATTTCCGGTCCACCCTTCACGATCTGATTGTCCGCACCATCAAGGAGCACAAGCGCATCATCTTTAACGGAAACAACTATACGGATGAATGGATTAAAGAAGCGGAACGCCGCGGCCTGCTCCGTCTGGATTCCACGGTGGACGCGCTCCCGTGCTATGTGGCGGAGAAGAACATCGCCCTGTTCGAGCGCCATCAGGTTCTCTCCCGTTCGGAGCTCCGGTCCAGGATGGATATCGGGCTGGACGCCTATGCCAAAACACTGAAAATCGAGGCAGAAACGATGCTGATGATGACCCGGCGGCAGATTCTTCCCGCCGTGCTACGCTACATCGGTACCGTCGCCGAAAGCAGCTCCCTGGCCCGGGCCGCAGGACAGACTTTGGTCTGTTCGGACTCTCTTCTGGCCCAGCTTTGCACAAACAGCGACGCGCTGGGCAGCTGCGCGGACCGTCTGGAAACCGTACTCCGCGAAATGCCCCGGACCGGCGATACACTCTATACCGCACAGGTCATGCATGACCAGGTTCTCCCGGTCATGTCGAAGCTCCGCTCCTACGCGGACCAGCTCGAATGTATCACCGACCGCTCCGTCTGGCCCTTCCCGACCTACGACCAGCTGCTCTTCAGTGTCTGATAATCGCACTCAAAAACTCCTGCCGCAACGGCAGGAGTTTTTGAATATCTTTTTCGCTTATCCTTTATATCCGATCTCATCCGCTAACTTTTTCTCAATCACAACCGTGGCGTCCCGGTGCAGCCGCATGAAGGTGCAGGGGCACTTCGGATCGATCTTGTCCTCAATCAGCAGCTTCGTCGCGGCTTCCCGCTTATTCCCGCTGATAATCATCAACAGTCTGCGGGCCCGCATGATATTCCCCATTCCCATGGTCACGGCATGCGTCGGCACGTCCTCCTTGGACGCGAAGAAGCGCTTGTTCGCCTCGATGGTCGAATCGTCCAGCGTTTCCTCGTGCGCGCCGTCGTACAGGGTTTCCCCGGGCTCGTTGAATCCCAGATGTCCGTCGGGCCCGACGCCCAGAACCTGGATGTCGATATCCGTCTTGTCAAGGATCTCGTTGAACTCTTTCAGGTTTGCGGTCACGTCCCCGGTTCCCTTGGCCACATAGGTGTTCGCCTTGTCAATATTGATATGGTCGAACAGGTTGCTGTTCATAAAATAGCGGTAACTCTGGTCATGGGTCCCGTCCAGCCCCACATATTCGTCCAGATTCACGCTGTGCACCCGACTGAAGTCCAGCCCCTCTTCGCTGCAGCGGCGCGCCAGCTCCTTATACATTCCCACAGGGCTGCTTCCCGTCGCCAGTCCCAGGGTGCAGTCCGGCTTTTCCCGCACGATCTTCTCAATGATATCCGCGGCTTTTTTCGCGCCGTCCTCATAGTTTTCCGCGATAATGACCTTCATGCCTTTTTCCTCCTTCATCTCGCCTGTTTACTTTTTCGGAACAACCTTTCCGCTGTTCTTCCAGATACTGTTGGCCGGCACGGTTCCGCGCACGCAGCTGGTGGGATAGACGTTGGAATCCCTTCCGATCACGGTTCCCGGATTCAGCACGCTGTTGCAGCCGACTTCAACACGGTCTCCCAGCATCGCGCCGATTTTCTTCAGCCCGGTCTCCTGCTTCTCCTCACCGCATTTGACGACGACCAGTTTCTTATCGCTCTTCACGTTGGAGGTAATGCTGCCCGCGCCCATATGGCTCTTGTATCCAAGGATGCTGTCCCCTACATAGTTATAATGCGGAACCTGCACATTGTCAAACAGAATTACGTTTTTCAGTTCCGTGCTGTTTCCCACCACGCAGTGGTCACCCACCAGGGCGCTTCCGCGGATGAAGGCACCGGGCCGGACTTCCGTTTCGTGGCCGATGATGCAGGGGGCTCCGATATAGTTGTTCGGATAGATCACCGCGTCTTTGGCGATCCATACATGTTCGCTGACTTCCTCAAACTCCTCTTTCGGCAGCTGAGGCCCCAAAGTCAGAATCAGCTCCTTGATGTCCTTCAGGGCTTCCCAGGGATATTCCGTCTTTTCCAGCAGTTCCTTCGCCCGGGTATGACTGAGATCGAACAGATCCTTTGTCTTCAGCATTATTTTCTCACCTCGATCAGATGTCCGCTTTCCTTCATCGCTTCGATAATCTTGTCCACGTATTTTTCACAGGCTTCCCGCGTTCCCGCTTCAGACATGACACGGAGCACCGGCTCGGTTCCGCTCTTGCGCAGCAGCACACGCCCGCTGTCTCCCAACGCCTCAGTGCATTCGTTCACGGCGTTCATCACCGCCTGATCCGCCATGGTTTCGTCCTTGTCGTCCACCACCACGTTCTTCAGCACCTGGGGGTACATTTTGCATCCGTCCGCCAGCACCGACAGCGGCAGCTGGGTTTCGATCATCACGCCCATCAGCATGATCGCGGTAATCAGGCCGTCACCTGTCCGCGCATGCTTCCGGAAGATGATGTGGCCGCTCTGCTCGCCGCCGATCAGGTGGTGATACGCTTTCATGTTCTCATAGACGTAGCGGTCGCCAACTGCGGTTTTTTCATAGTTGATTCCGGCCTGGTCCAGCGCCTTGTAGAGACCGAAGTTGCTCATGATGGTAGTCACCACCGTGTTGCTGGGCAGCTGGCCCCTGCTCTTCAGATACTTGGCACAGATATACATGATCTTGTCGCCGTTGACTTCCTCGCCGTTCTCGTCCACGGCCAGGCAGCGGTCCGCGTCCCCATCAAAGGCGAAGCCCACGTCCAGCTTGTTTTCCTTCACGTAGGCGCACAGCTGCTCGATATGGGTGCTGCCGCATTTCAGGTTCTCGTTCAGCCCGTCCGGCTGATTGTTGATCACATAGGTTTTCGCGCCCAGGGCGTTGAACACGGCCGGGCCGATCATCCAGCTGGATCCGTTGGCGCAGTCCAGTGCCACCTTATGATCGTCGAAGGGCCGGGTCGCCAGGTTGGTCAGATATCCGATGTAGCGGTTCCGCCCGGTATAGAAGTCCACCGTGCAGCCGATCGCGTCCTCGGTCGCGAAGGGAAGCTCATCAATCGTTCCGTCAATGTACGCCTCGATCTCGTTCTGCAGATCGTCGTCCATCTTCTCGCCCTTGCTGTTCATCAGCTTAATTCCGTTGTCCCAGTAGGGATTGTGGCTCGCGCTGATCATCACGCCGCAGTCGAAGCCTTCCGTTCTGGTAATATAGCTGACGCAGGGGGTCGTCGTCACGTGCAGCAGATAGGCGTCCGACCCGGAAGACGTGATTCCGGCCGCCAAAGCGGATTCAAACATATAGGAGGAACGCCTGGTGTCCTTCCCGATCACGATCTTTGCCCTTGTTCCGCCCTCGTGGGCCTTGCTGAAGTACCAGCCCAGGTAACGCCCGGTTTTGAACGCGTGCTCCGCCGTCAGAACCACGCCTGCCTTGCCTCTGAATCCGTCTGTACCAAAATAT